>CAZMMI010000296.1:1541-5259 GCA_964567255.1 uncultured Anaerolinea sp. | reverse complement strand
TATGACCGCTGCACGCATCCTCATCGTCGATGGCGAACCCAAGAGCCTCTCCCTGCTGCGCGAAGTGCTGTCCAGCGCGGGCTATTCCCTGCTGACGGCGACAAAAGGTGAGCAGGCTATCGGCCTGGCGGCCGTAGAACAGCCCGCCTTGCTGATTTTGGACACGGTGCTGCCCGGCGAGATCGACGGCTGCGAAGTCGTCCGCCGCGTTCGCGAGTTCTCCGACCTGCCTGTCCTGTTCCTCAGTGCCCAGGCTGGTTCGGAGGACGTTCTGCGCGGCTTTGAGGTCGGATGCGACGACTACCTCGGCAAACCTTACGACCCTCGCATCCTGCTGGCGCGGGTGCGCGCCCTGCTCAAGCGAAGCGCCCGGCACTCCCCGACCCCCGCCGAGATCATTTGCGGCCCTCTGGTCATCGATCTCTCGGCGCAAAAGGTGACCCTGGACGGGCTGGAGATCTATCTGACCGAAACCGAGTACAATTTATTGCTTGAGCTTGCCCGCAACCGCAACCGGGTTTTAACCCACGAGCATTTGCTGAAAGCCGTATGGGGGGCAGGCTTCAGCAGCGAGGTGACTTACCTGCGTTCTTACGTTCACATGCTGCGCCAAAAAATCGAACTTGACCCTTCCAAACCCCGTTTCATCATCAGCCGCCCTGGAATCGGTTATATGTTCGTTACGCCCCACAACAACGCGCCAGAGGAGTAATCGATGGATAACAGCCGACCCTACAACATCTTCGAGATGGCTCAACGGCAGTTTGACAACTGCGCCGAAATCATTGGGCTGGACCATCCCATGCGCGAATTTCTGCGCACCCCGCTGCGCGAATACCAATTCAGCCTGCCCGTGTTTCTCGATTCCGGCGAGCCCATCGTCCTGCGCAGCTACGTGGTGCAGTTCAACGATGCGCTCGGCCCCACCAAAGGCGGTATCCGCTTTCACCCCGGCCAATCCATCGACACCATCCGCGCCCTGGCCATGTGGATGACCTGGAAATGCGCGGTCACCAACCTGCCCCTGGGCGGCTCTAGCAGCGGCGTGGCCTGCGACCCGCATGTGCTCTCCCTGGGCGAGCAGGAGCGCGTTTGCCGCAGCTTTGTGCGCCGCATCGCTCACATCTCCGGGCCGGATTGGGACGTACTCGGGCCGGACGTGATGACCGGGCCGCAGCACATGCTGTGGATGCTGGACGAGTACGAAACCATCCACAACAAGAAATGCCCCGGCTTCATCACCGGCAAGCCCATCGGTTACGGCGGCTCCAAGGGCCGCAAAGAGGCCTGCGGCTACGGCGTGATGATCACCGTGCGCGAAGCGCTCAAAGAACTGGGCATCGACATTCAGAACACCCGCGCCAGCATTCAGGGCTTCGGCTCGCTGGGCAAACACGCCGCCCAGTTGTACACCCAAATGGGCGGGACGGTGACCTGCGTGGCTTGCTGGAATCAAGGCGACCGCACCGCCTACTCCTTCAGCAAACCAGGCGGCATTGACTACGATGAACTGGCCTCCATCACCGACCCCTTCGGTGAGATCAACAAGGAAAAGGCCATCGAGCGGGGCTATGAATGCCTGCCCGGCGACGCCTGGATCGAGCAGGATGTCGACATCCTGGTTCCCGCCGCCCTCGAAAACCAGATCCGCCCCGACAACGTCGCATCCATTCACCGGCGGGTCAAAATCATCGCCGAAGGGGCCAACGGGCCAACCGACCCCGAGGCTTACAGCACCCTGGCGGAGCGCGACATTCTGGTCATCCCCGACATCCTGGCCAGCGCCGGTGGCGTTATTTCCAGCTACTTCGAGCAGGTGCAGTCCAACATGAACTATTACTGGAGCAAAGACGAGGTGCTGGGCAAGCTGGATTCGCACCTCACCTCGGCTTACTTTGATGTCAGCAATTTTGCCCGCAAGAACAAGTGGTCGCTGCGCGACACCGCCTACATTCTCGCCGTAGACCGCGTGGCGCGCGCCTGCCAGGAACGCGGCTGGATTTAGGAGAAGCGCAGCATGGTAGCCAGCACCAATGATTACCGCTTGATCTCTCTGCGCCGCGGACCGGGCAAGGCCCTGCTGGCCGAAGGCCGCGAAGAAATTGGCGGCAAGGCTCAGGGCCTGCTGTCCATTCAGGAAGTTCTGGCAGGGGTCAGCAAAACCTTCACCGTCGACATCCCCAAGATGACCGTCCTCGGCACCTCGGTGTTTGAAGCCTTCATCGAGCGCAACAAGCTGTGGGACCTGGCCCTCTCCGACCTGCCCGACGAACGCATTGCGCACGCCTTTCAAAAGGCCGACCTGCCTTTTGAGGTGCTGGGCGAACTGCGCAACCTGGCCAATCGCTGGACCACGCCGCTGGCGGTGCGATCTTCGGGCTGGCTGGAAGACACCACCGACATGCCCTTTGCCGGCATTTACCAGACCAAGATGATCCCCAACAACGGCTACGACCCGGACGTTCGCTTCCAAAAACTGGTCGAGGCCATCAAGCTGGTGTGGGCTTCCACCTTTTTCAAAGCCGCCAAGGATTACTGCCAGGCCACCTGCCTGTGCACGGGCGACGAGAAAATGGCCGTCATCATCCAGGAGGTCGTCGGCAAAACACACGCCGACCGCTTCTACCCCGAGCTTTCGGGCGTGGCCCGCTCCTTCAACTATTACCCGCTCAAACCGGCCCGCCCGGAAGACGGCGTGATCAGCCTGGCCTTGGGGCTGGGCAAAACCATCGTCGACGGCGACAAGACCTGGGTCTATTCGCCCGCTTTCCCCAGCAAACCCGCGCCGTACAAGTCGCTGGAAGAGCTGATTGAGCAAACGCAAAACGAGTTCTGGGTGGTCGGCCTGTCCAAACCCCTGGAATATAACCCCATCAAAGAAACCGAATTCCTGCAGCGCCTGAACCTGACCACCGCGGAAAAAGACGGCACCCTGGCGCGTCTGGTTTCGACCTACGACCCCGAATCGGACCGACTCTCGATGGGCGCCGGCTCGCGCGGCCCGCGGGTGCTCAACTTTGCCCCGCTGCTCACCATGAATGACTCCGGCTTCAACGACCTGATCAGCGAACTGTTGATCCGCTGCGAGCAGAAGCTGGGCTGCCCTGTGGAGATTGAATTTGCCGCCACCTTCGACCCCCACCATTTCGGCTTCCTCCAGGTGCGCCCCATGGTGGTCCCTTCCAGCATCGTCGAACTCACTTCCAGCGACCTGGCCCAGGATAACGTCCTGCTGGCTTCTGAAACAGCTCTGGGCAACGGCAGCGCCCAGGACATCAGCGATATCGTCTACGTGATCCCCGAGCGCTTTGACCTCAAGGACACCCGGCAGATCGCCAGGGAATTGGAGCAATACAACCAGCGCCTGATGGCCGAGAAACGCCCCTATGTGTTGATGGTCTTTGGGCGACTGGGTACCCTGGACCCCTGGCTGGGCATCCCGGTCACCTGGGGGCAAGTTTGTGGCGCAAAAGTAATCGTGGAGGCCACCCAGTCCAACGTGCGGGTCGAGCTCAGCCAGGGCTCGCACTATTTCCACAACATCATCAACCTGGGCGTGCTGTATTTCTGTATCCCCACCTACAGCCCCTACACCATCGACTGGGGTTGGATCGAGAAGCAGCCCGCCGTGCATGAAAGCGAGTTTGTCCGCCATGTGCGCCTGGCCGCCCCGCTGTCGATCAAAGTGGACGGCCGCAGCAGCCGCGGCGTCATTACC
>CAZMMI010000296.1:0-1441 GCA_964567255.1 uncultured Anaerolinea sp. | reverse complement strand
TCAGGAAAAAATAATATGAGCATCATACAGGACGTTATTGCCAGCGCCCAGGAAAAAGACCAGGGGCAGCCCGAATTTTTGCAGGCCGTGCAAGAGGTTCTCACCTCGCTGGAGCCGACCGTTCAAAAACACCCCGACTTCGTCAAAGCCAAAATCTACCACCGCATCATCGTCCCCGACCGGGCCATCTTGTTCCGCGTGCCGTGGGTGGACGACCAGGGCGAGGTGCAAATCAACCGCGGCTTCCGCGTGCAGTTCAACAACGCCATCGGCCCCTATAAGGGCGGCTTGCGCTTCCACCCCTCGGTGAACATCAGCATCATCAAATTCCTGGGCTTCGAGCAGATCTTCAAGAATTCGCTCACCACCCTGCCGATGGGCGGCGCCAAGGGCGGCTCCGATTTTGACCCCAAGGGCAAGTCCGACGGCGAGGTGATGCGCTTCTGCCAGGCCTTCATGCGCGAACTGTACCGCCACATCGGCCCCGACACCGACGTGCCCGCCGGTGACATCGGCGTGGGGGCGCGCGAAATCGGCTATCTCTACGGCTACTACCTGCGTATCGTCAATCGCAATGAAAGCGTGCTGACCGGTAAAGGCCTGGATTACGGCGGCAGCTTGATGCGCCCCGAGGCTACCGGTTACGGCGCGGTGTACTTTGCTGCCGAAATGCTAGCCACCCGCAAACAGGAAATTTCCGGGAAGGTGGCCGCCATCAGCGGCTCGGGCAACGTGGCCCAATACACCATCGAAAAGCTGCTGCAAATGGGCGCCCGCCCCATCACCCTGTCCGACTCCAACGGCACCATCGTGGACGAAGCGGGCATCGACCGGGAGAAGTTCGAGTACATCCTCGATCTCAAGAACTACCGCCGCGGGCGGATGAGCGAGTACGCCGAAAAATACAAGGTGCCCTTCTACGCCAACCAATGCGTGTGGGATGTCATCCGCGAGCAAAACCTCAAGATCGACCTGGCCTTCCCCTCCGCGCACGAGAACGAGATCAACGGCGAGAACGCCCGCGCGATGGTCAACAACGGCTGCTTCTGTGTCTCCGAAGGCGCCAACATGCCCTCCAACCTGGACGCCGTCCACGAGTTTCTCTCCAGCGGGGTGCTGTACGGCCCCGGCAAGGCAGCGAACGCGGGCGGCGTGGCCGTTTCGGGGCTGGAAATGTCGCAAAACGCCATGCGCCTGTCCTGGTCGCGCGAAGAAGTGGACCAAAGACTCCAGCGCATCATGCACAACATCCACCAGTCGGCCCTGGAGGCCTCCGAGACCTACGGCTGCAAGGGCAACTACGTGGTGGGCGCCAACATCGCCGGGTTCACCAAGGTGGCCAAGTCGATGCTGGCCTACGGGATCGTGTAGGAAAAACGTAAATGTTCAGAGGGTGAGGAAAGTTCCCGAATTTGAGGTGTGTGGGGTGCGAAGCACCCCA
>CAZMMI010000295.1:1409-5265 GCA_964567255.1 uncultured Anaerolinea sp. | reverse complement strand
GCAGGGCGCGCCAGGGACGTTGGGAAGCAGAATTTGGATCCCGCTGAGCGGCAGACTGTCCAGTTCGCAGTAGTAGGTCATTACCGGGATCGCCACGGCGTCGGTCCAGGCGTTGTGCTCCTCAGGAAAACCCGCCTCGGCATCTTTATAACTGGTGTTTTGCACCGATGAAATGATGATTCCAAACTTATGCGCTTGCAAGTCCTTAGTGAATTGTTCAAGGTAGACTGTGTTGCGCGACATGGCCATTTCCATGAGTTCAACAGTTTCGTAGTCGGCTTCCAGGGGCACACCCTGAATTTCACCAAAGGTGAGCAGTTGGCGGTTCCACATGAACAGCACGCGCTGGCCCGCCTGGGCAGCCGGTTCCGCGATGTTGCGCAGGGTTTGCAACTCGGCCTGTTCGGCCGCAAGGTCGTGGTAGCGCACCGGCGCGCCGCTCATTACCAGTGGATAGAAAGGCAGTACCGCCACCAGCAGCACCAGGGCCAGCGGTAGCCGCTTTTGCGCTACCGTTTGATCGTCCACGGCCAAGCCGCCCCACACCAGGGCAGCCCAGGTCAGCAGCACGGTCAGATAAGCGTCCATGTTGTGCAGGTTGCTGCCCCCGCCGATCTTGGTGCTCACCACCACGCCCCCTGCAAACAGCACCAGGGTCATGCCCGCCAGGGCCACGGCGCGCCAGAAGTGCACCTTGCGCAGGTTCAACGCCACCAGCGCCAGCGCGGGCAGTGTGAGCAGAACGATCATAGGCAGGATTCCGGGCGGGTAGGTGGGGCTTGGCATCAGGCGGTACCACAGCAGGTCGGAGGTGAAGCTGGAGCCGAAGGCCGACACATCGGGCTGTTTGGAGATGACGGCATACACCGCTTGGGCAACTGCCGCGGCCCCCACGCCCGCCACACCCCAGATGAGCGGCTGGCGGAAATAGCGCCACCACTTGCCAGTGTAAGGGGTTTCCAGTAGATAGATCGTGATTCCTAACATGGCGGGTACCGGGAACCAGTTGACGCGGCTGATTCCGGCCCACAGCGAGGCTAGCAGGATGACGACCAGGGATTTACCAAAGCGCTTGCTGTCAAACCCGGCGAAGATAATGCAGACCATGACCAGCAGGTGGTAATAGACCGGCCCCTGAAATAAGAATAAGAACGCCCAGGCCCCAAACAGCCAGCCCAGCGCCGGGCGAGCCGGCTTGAGCCGCCGCGCCAGCAGATACGCCGCCAGTCCGGTCATGCCTAACCACAGCGCCACCTGCCAGAAGCGATGAAAAGCCAGGGGCAGGGAGGGGATGAGATGCGGCAGGCTGAGCATCAGATAGCGCGAGGGGTGCAGGAAAGGCCAGGCCAAATCCTGACCGTACAGGCGTTGCGAGTAAAACAGCGAGCTGAAGTAAAAGCGGCTGCCTTCCGACCAGCCTACGCTAAAAGGCGACGCGGATAGCTCGGCGGTGAAGATCAGGGAGCGGTAAATCACTCCGGAAGCGAACAGCGCGCCTAGCACAGCTTCGATGGGGCGCAGGGCTGGAAACGCCGCTTTGACGAACAAGGCGGCTGCCAGCGAGCAAAGGTAGATTAATCCCAGGCGCGCCCACACCCCCTGCACGGTCTGTTCCAGTACCAGCAGTTCGCGGTGTGGGGCGAAGACCACCAGCATGATCACGCCGATGAAAGTCAGGGCGGGCAGCAGGTTGAGCAGGCCCAGGCGGCGCAGCGAAGCGGCCGCGCGCTCCAGGCGGGGCAGGAGGCGCTCCCAGGGGCGCAGCCAGGTGAGCACCGCCCAGACGACGCAGGCCACCAACAAGGCGATCTCAGCCCCGGCCAACAGGCGCATTTTGAGCGAGATGCTGAACCAGGCCCGTTCCTCCGCTCCGGTCAGCAAGCTGTCCAGAATAGCCGCCGCTGCGGGGACGGTTAACAGGGAAGCAACTCTCCAGAAGACCTTGTCTGCGTCGATTTTCATGCCTGTTCCTTGGCTGCTTCCGGCAGCGGGTTCTTGCGCGACGCGGCGATGATGGCCGGAGCGAACAACGCTCCGGGCAGGCTAACCAGCACCGTGATGGCGCGCACCAACAAGGCCAGGGTGATGCTGGCCTCCGATGAGATGCCGCCCATGTTGGCGTACAGCAGGGTGGTCGAGACTTCTTGCAAGCCGTAGCCGTTGATCGAGACGGGCAGGAGGGTGACGAAATAGACAAATGACCAGATTCCGCCGATTTGCCACCAGCCCACCGGCTCGCCCATGCCGTCCAGCAGCAGCCAGATGGTGGTATACAATGCGGCTTGATGGATGAGGGTAAAAAGTAATGAGCGCAGCAGGCTACCGGGCTGCTTCAACCAGGTGGCCATATCGGCCAACGTGCGGCGCACGAATTTGACGATCTTTTCCCAGCCCGAGCGCAACATCCCGGCGGCGGGAATGGCCACGAAGCTGAACCCCCACAGCATGCTGGAGGGCTGTTGCAGCAGGGCGGGCAGGCCGATTTCGGCCAGGCGGGCGAAGGCGATGGGCAAGAACAGGGCCATGCCCGCCATTCCCACCAGGCGGTCCATGACCAACGAAGCGGTGGCGGTGGCGGGATCGATGCGCATTTGCACCGCCCCAAACAGGCGCACCACATCGCCGCCGATGGTGGTGGGCAGGAAGTTGGAGGAGAACAGTCCGGCGTAGGTGATTCGCACGCTTTCACCGGCACGCACGGGGGCGTTGGCCGTGCGCAGCAGCACGTGCCAGCGCAGGCCTACCGCGGTGCGCGAGACGAACATGAGCAAGGTGGCCAACGCCAGTCTGCCAAGAGAGATACGCCGGAAGGCCGCCAGCAGTTCTTGCCAATCTTGCTGCAGCAAGAGAACGATCAGCAGCACCAGCATGAGCAGCGTGCCGCCCAGGCGCAGCCAGAAACGCGCTCCTCGGGGTTCTCCGTTCATTCGTCTTTGGGCGTAGTGTTGATCGCAGTCCGGACGGTGTAAGTGGTTTTGCCCTGCGATTCGTGATAAGTGCGCACCAGCAGCTCGGCGATCAGGCCCATGAGGATGGACTGGAAGCCCAGTACCGATAACATGATGGCGATTTGGAAGAAAGGCGAGGTGAGCACTTCAATTCCAACGGCCACTCGCCGCACCGCCAAAAACAGCAACACAGCCAGGCTAATTCCAATCAGGACAATGCCGGTACCGCCGAACAGGTAGATGGGCTTGTTGGCGTAGCTGAGTAGGAATTTAACCGTAAACAGGTCCAGCACCACCTTGAGGGTGCGCTCCAGTCCGTATTTGGCCTTGCCAAAGCGGCGCGGGTGGTGATGGACGGGCATTTCCAGAATTTTTGCCCCCACCGAGTGAGCATAGACGGGGATAAAGCGATGCATTTCGCCGTACAGGCGGAAACCGGTCAGCACCTCGCGCCGGTAGGCTTTGAGGGTGCAGCCGTAATCGTGCAGGTGCACGCCCGTGACCCAGGAGATGAGCCCGTTGGCCAGGCGAGAAGGCAGGGTGCGCGTGGCAAAGTTGTCCTGGCGGTTGATACGCCAACCAGAGACGACATCGTAGCCCTCATCCAGCTTTTGTAACATACTGGGAATGTCGGCGGGGTCGTTTTGCAGATCGGCGTCCAGCAGGACGATGATTTCACCGTAGGAATGATCGATTCCGGCGGCAATGGCTGCGGTTTGCCCGAAGTTGCGCCGCAACAGCACAATGCGCACATGCTCTGGGTCTTTTCCGGCCAGTTCGGTGAGGATTTGCGGGCTGCGGTCGCGTGAGCCGTCATCCACCAGCACAACCTCCCACGTTAGTTTGAGTGGCTGAATGGCGTCCATGACAGCCTGGTAAAGCAGGGGCAGGTTTTCTTCTTCGTTATA
>CAZMMI010000295.1:0-1309 GCA_964567255.1 uncultured Anaerolinea sp. | reverse complement strand
TGAACGATCATGTGGTTTTACGCAAGCCGCATCCCTGTGGGGGATACGAGTGGAAGGTTGTGCGCCTGGGCGCCGATATTGGATTGGAGTGCTGCCAGTGCAAGCGCGTGGTACTCATTACTCGTCGCGAACTGGCCCGTCGGGCGAAAAAAATCATCAGCGGAGGGCAAAATGACCCCCAACCCGGTTGAGCCCCGGCGGATAGTGTTTTTGTTCTCCGATACCGGTGGCGGGCATCGCAGCGCCGCCGAAGCGATTATCGAAGCGCTGAACCTGGAATTTCCGGGGCAAACGCGCTGTGAGATGGTCGATTTTTTTAAGTATTATTACCCCCCGCCATTCAACTACGCCAGCCGCATCTACCCGGTGCTTTCGCGCATGCCTCAAGTTTGGCAGGCGGGCTACCGCCTGACCAATGGCTCGCGGCGGACGCGCTTTTTAAATTACACTTCCTGGCCCTATATCCGTCGGGACTTGAGCCGCCTGATCCCTGAACACCCCTGCGATTTGGTGGTTTCGGTGCATCAATGGATTAATCACCAGATGGCCAAGTTGACCATCAAAGAAAAACTGCCCTTTGTGACCGTGGTGACCGACCTGATCTCGACGCACGCCGCCTGGTATTCCTACCGTGCCACGCAGGTGATTGTCCCAACCGAGGCTGCATATCAACGCGGTTTGAAGTCGGGATTGCGCCCGTATCAGTTGGCGGTTGCCGGGATGCCGGTGGCAGAGCGTTTTTGCAATCAAACCGAGGATCGCGGAGCCATTCGCGCGCGGTTGGGCTGGGCCGCCGACCGCCCGGTGGTGCTGTTGGTGGGGGGCGGCGAAGGCATGGGGCCGTTGGAAGCGATGGCGGCAGCGCTTGACGATGCGCATTTGCCGGTCAGTCTGGCGATCATTTGCGGGCGCAATGAATCTCTGCGCGATCGTTTAAGCCGCCGCAAGTGGTCTATTCCGGCTCATGTCTACGGCTTTGTCACCGAGATGCCTGCCTTCATGCGTGCTGCCGATATCCTCGTCTCGAAGGCCGGGCCGGGTACGATTTGCGAGGCTTTCATCGCCGGTCTGCCACTGATCCTCTATGGAAAAATGCCGGGACAGGAGGATGGCAATGTGACCTATGTGGTGGAGACCGGCGCGGGCGTGTGGGCCCCCGAACCGGATCAGATGGTGGCGGTAGTTCGCCGCTGGTTGGGTGACCCAGCCGCCCGTGAAAAAGCCGCCCAGATTTGCTTGAGCCTGGCCCGTCCGACCGCCTCACGTGAAATTGCCCGCCTGCTGGCAAAGCAGGCGGGTGTGCGCTAAC
>CAZMMI010000294.1:0-5270 GCA_964567255.1 uncultured Anaerolinea sp. | reverse complement strand
CTGTATCTTTCGACATCAGCACCAATGTCAGCCGCTCATCCCATCCCTGACTGCGCCAAAACTCAATGCCACTCTGGTTGCTGCGAAACACAAACAGGTGGCATTTATCAATACCCTGGCTGTGCAGCGCCTCGAGGCAGCGCTTGACCAGAACCGCCCCAATGCCCTGCCTGCGGCAGTCGCCGCGCACCGCCAAATGGTGCAGCAAACCGCGCCTGCCATCGTGCCCGCACAGCACCGCCCCCACCACCTCTCCGCCGCAGCGAGCCACAAAACTCATGCCCGGGTTGCGTGCCAGATACCGCGAGATCTGTTCCGGCTCGTCTGCGCTGCTCAACCCCACCCCCTCCGTCTCGCGCCACAACGCATAGACGGCCTCATAATCCTGCATGGTAAACGCATCCAGCGAATAATCCACGGGCATCCTCGTCTTACTGTTCTACCTCGCGAATAGCTTCTTCTGGCTTGATTCCCCCGTAAATCACCCGCATCAGCCCGGGCAAGTACCGGTCGGTGGTCAGCACGTTGGCATACACCAAATTCTTCACCATTGCCTCAGTAAACTCAACGCCCTCGGCATCCATGCTGGTCTTAAAGCTCACCTCGCCATCGGCGTAGTCCATCTCAAAGTTCCCAATGGCCAGGCCATAGTTGGCCCGGGTCAGGTATTCCGCCACCGCCGAGCGCATGGCCTCCGGCGCCTGGAACGGCGCCACAGAGTAGAACACAAACTGTTCCTTTTCCTCGTGCTCCTGCGCATAACAGGTGAACGAGCCACTATCCCCCTCAAACCCGCACCTCAACGCGGAACCGTTTTCCAGGGGTTCAAACGCCCAATCGTCTTCCTCAAAAAAACGCCAGGCCGTATCCAGCAGTCTGCCCATTCCAACTTACTCCGCGTCCGTTGGTGTGCTTTCGGTTTCTGTCGTCGCCGCAGACTCAAGTTCCCGCCCGCCTGATTCAGCTCGCTTCAACTGTCCCTCGCGGTAAACCTGTCCAAACACCACGCCCGCGATGACTGAAAGGTATGGATACATCACGAAATAAAACACCGGCGCCAGCACGCAGCAAACCAACGTCCAGGTCAGCATGTACCCCAATGTCATCAGAATATACGAGACGGAATAGAGAATAACCAGGGCCAGCACATACCCGCCCAGGTTAGCCCACAGCACTTTCCACCATTCGCCCACTTCAAAAACCGCCGAGAACTTCCGTTTCACCGCCACATGAGTCATCGCCACCGGGCTGACAACCCCCGTAACCATTGTCAGCAGCGTCCCCACGAACATGGATATCATCATAATCGACATGCCCGCAAACATCAGAGGCAGTAGCGCGTTTTCATTTCCTTCGCCCAACATCAGCGGAAAAGTGCTCACAAAATACATGCCAAAACCGAGCACAAAAACGATCATTGCCGGCAGGCTCAACACAAAACCAATCACACTCAGGCGCAGCCCGTCCACAAACAGCCGCCCCCAATCATCCCATTCGGGCAGTTCCGGCTCGCCGCCTTCCAAAGCCTGCCGCCGCATGATCTCGGCTATATAACCAACCACAAACAAACACGGAATCACTGGGATAATGAATCCGGCCGCAGACAGCAACCCCAACACCAGCAATTTGCTCTGCCAGTTCGGCTGCCGGAATGGATAGGTGAACAATGCTTTAAGACTTGCTGTATTGAATGTTGTCATTTCTTTTCTCCTCAAGATTGACCTAATTCGGCAGTGCCCAAGGTCTCAAAATCATTTAAACCCAAAATCCGGCTGAATACAACTTTTCGCGCATTGAACAGGTATCTTGGGAACATCATCTGCGGCGCATAATCTAATTGTACCGGGTTGATCAAATCCAGCGCCGAACAGGTAAAGGGCCGGTCATGCGGGTAATGCAAATCCAGGCCGCTCTCGCGCAGCGCCTCGTCCAGGCCTTCAATAAATTGCATCCAGGCGTTTGTCTCCTGCACCTTCCAGCGCAGCACATGGGTCTGCCAGAAAGGCGCCAGCAGTTGAGTCAACCCATCCGAATAAATAGGGAAGGAGAGCATCTTCGCAATTCGCGCAGAAATTGCCGGCAGCATGGCCTGGATGTTCTCAATCCCTTCTGGGTGGAAGCGCTGACAGGTAATGTGTACTTCCGGCACAATCCAGCCGTCAAAGGCTTGCGCCAGCGTCTCCTGCACCCGTCGCAAGCCGATCATCTCAGCCTTCTCCGGCATCAACAGCACGCAAATGTCTCCCGCTTTGGCAGCCCGCACAATACTCATGGAATCACCCTCCCCAGAACCCCGCTACGAATTGCTCACACCCCCATTCAACCAGGTTTCAAATTAATTCTAACATCATTTCCAAAAACGGCTCTATCTCCCCATCACCACCGCTTGCTCATCTTCATACAATCTCACCCACCCCGCGGCATCCAAATCATCCACCATTGGATACCCCGGCGGCAATAACACCAGTTCCACGTTCCACCGGTCCAGGCTCGCTTCCCAGCCCGCTCCGGCATTCACCGCTTCCAACCATTCCCCAATAATTTCATCTCCGAATAAATCCGTGCGTCCATCCACAAACACCGGGTATTCCGGAAGCCGCCAGGTCAAATACCCGCCCCACTCATACGCGTTGAACAACCGCCCTCGCGGTTGTTCTGTCTTCAACCACTCCACCGCCCCCGCCGGGAAATTCTGCCGCTCATACATCCCCACCAGCGCGGGCTGCGTCACGGCAAACACCTTCACCGCCGCCGCCAGGGCCAGCACCGCCACAATGCTCAGGTTGAACACCTTCTGCACGCCCAGGGGCAAATCCCGGTTGGGCGCTGCCCTGTTTCCCTTTCCCCGCAGCCCATCCGCCGCCCGCGCCAGCACCGTCCATCCAACCTGCGAAAGCAGCGGCAAGGCCAGCAGCGCAAACGGACCAAAATTCCGCCGCGCGCTCAGACCCATCGCCGCGAACAGCATCACCTTCAGCAATTCTCCTGCCCGAACACGCTGCCCCGCCAGAGCCAAAGCCCCCATCAGCCCTGCCAGCATCAGCAAGAACGGCATTTGCACCGCCTGATGAAAATCCGCCGCAGCCCACTCAGGGATCGCCTGCTGCAAAACCTTCACTCCCACCGTCTGGAAGGGGATGCGCCACATATCCAACCCATTGGGGTTCGCCAGCACCGCCACCCCCGAAGCCAGCGTCCAGCCGCCCAGGCGCAGCAGAGCCCGCCCGGTGGGCGCGCCCGGCTGCTTCATCCACCGCTCAAACAGCCCGCCCGCCAGCTCGCAGCCCAACAGCACCAGCCCGAGCACATAGCCTCCGTGCAAATTCGACCACAACACGAACAGCGGCGCCAGCCAGAACAGCTTGCCCTTGCCTTGGTGGTAATTCATCACAATCTGGTTGACTGCCACAAGGCACACCAGCGATAGAATTTGCGGCCTCACCGACCACACCGGGGCAACCACCAAAGCAGCTAAAATCACCAGAAAGGCCCGCCACAGCGGCGGCCCGCTCATCTGCCGGTACACCCACCCCAGGCTGAACGCCGCCAGCCCGGCTACCGCCAGCCCCAACCCCAAAAAGCCCGCCCAGCGGAACAGCAGCGCCATACCCACCTGGGCAAGCCAGGAATGGTTGATCCAATCCGCGCCGGCTCTCGTATAGGACAGTGTGTCGCTCAGCAGCGGTTGGCCCAGCCGCAGAGTCTCTTCACCGGCGCGCAAATGCCACCACAAATCGCTGTCCAAGGGTGTCCGCGCAGCCATCAAAAAAACCAGCAGCCCGCACACCACTCCAATGAACAAGCCGTTTTGATCACCGGCTGGATGTTCTGAGGGTGCGGAGGGCGCTGGTTTCATCGTGTCTTAGCGGTAATTATTCTTTCAAACGCACGTAGACGTTAAACGTCCCGTCTCCCTTTTTTCCCATCTCCAGCGCAAACAACTTGGGGTACGCTTGCAGCAGCATCGATAATTGTTTGTACCCGTAAGTGCGCGGGTCAAAGCTGGGATCCAACTGGCGCAAATGCGTGCCCATCACGCCCAGGAAAGCCCACCCGTCGTCTTGCACCGCCAAATCAAAGGCTTGCTTGATCAAGGGCAGCGGCTCGGCGGGGCCTTCCGGCTCCTCCACGCGAGGCTCAATCTTTTCAATCTTCTCGCCTTTTTCCACCTTTTGGGTGCGCCGGCGTGGAGCAATCGGCTGTTTGGCCGGTGGCGCCTGCACCAGCTCTTTCTGCTGCAAGTTCTCGGTAAACACAAACACATCGCAGGCATTCACAAACGCGCGCGGGGTAGTCTTCTTCCCAATCCCCATCACAAACACGCCCTTCTCGCGGATTCGCGTCGCCAGGCGGGTGTAATCACTGTCGCTCGATACCAGGCAGAATCCTTCCACCCGGTCTTCGTAAAGTATATCCATCGCGTCGATAATCATCGCGCTGTCGGTGGCATTCTTGCCAATCGTGTAACGGAACTGCTGGATGGGTTGGATCGCATGCGTTTGCAGCGTATCCTTCCAGCCGTTCATATTCGCGGTGGTCCAATCGCCGTAAATTCGGCGAATGATCGCCAGCCCATATTTACTGGTTTCCGCCAGCATGTTGCGAATCAGCGAAGGCTGCGCATTATCTCCGTCAATTAACATCGCTATCCGCCTGTTGCGGACAGCCCCCTGATCTTGGTCCATAGAAATTCCCATACTCCTGTTCAAGTTTCATCTCTCATACGATACTGGATGAATAATCCCAGCATTCCAATGAACATCCATACCACGCCCACCAGCACGCTCCGGTTTTCAACTCCGGAAAAAGCCCCCAAAAGCGTCGTGTTCATCCCGCTCACGACAGCCGTCGCCCCCAAAAATGCAGTCGCCGCGGAGATCATAAATTTCTGGAAGCCGATAGCGAAGATTCCTGTGACTAAGGCCAGTATCGCCACAATCATAAATTTTCCCGGCGTATCCACTGCCGGCGGAAAAGTTAACTCGGCCAATGCGGTCAATGCTTTGAAGGACACCGCGCCGCCCGAGAGGTCAATATACGCTCCCACAACTGTCCCCACCAGAGCGCCCAGCGAAGCGCCGGTTACAAATACAATCACATAATACAAAGGATTAGCGATCAATGCGCCAATGACACCCGCCACAAAGAAGGTGATGATCTGCGCAATCAGCAGTTGAGATCCTTTCAGGTCCACAAACATCGGCAGCAAGGTCAATCCCAAAATGCCAATGATGATAAAGCCCCACAGCGGCAGCATGGACTTGAACAGG
>CAZMMI010000293.1:1820-5274 GCA_964567255.1 uncultured Anaerolinea sp. | reverse complement strand
AATTTCTCTTCTCTTCCATTCGCGGAGTTCGTAGAAAATCATTCTTCTTCTCCATTCGTGTCATTCGTGGAATTCGTGGAAGAATCCTCCTACCAATCGCTGGCCTCGAAAATATAAGCCAGGAACTCCGCCCGCTCCGCCTCGGTCATCGGCCGTGGGCGAGCAAAATCTTCAAGCATAGCTGTGAGCAGCTCGGTTCCGATATACCGCCCATCGTAGAAGATGTGCCGGTCCAAAAACTCGCGCCGCGTGCCGTCCACTGGCGAGTCCATCTGGTCGAAGAACAAATTGCCCAGCCCATAGTGGATATACGCATTGCTCGCGAACTTGAACCCTTGCGGAAAGTGCGCCTGGCTGCCGCTGACAATGGTCGCGCCTGCCTCCGCCATGCGGGTGAAGTCGCGCCGCTGCATGTCCGATCCCTTGGGGATATACACTTCGGTGTGCTGGAAAGTGAATACCGGGATATACCCCTCGGCGCGCAGGTTGGGCAGTTCGGTCTCCAGCCACTCGTAATCGCAATGGGCTGCCCCCGGTTCATCTTCGGTGGCCCACACCGAAGGCGGCCCGGCCCAGTTGCAGCCAATGAAAGCCAGCTTGTTGCCGTTATGCTCGATCTTCAGCGCCTGTCGTGCCTCCTCAAAGTTGCTCCCCCCGGCAAACCACGGCCAGCCCCGCTCGCGGTACATGTCCAACGAGTTGCTGAAGGCGGTGCGCCCCCAATCGTTGTTGTGATTGCCACTCAGTTCGACCAGATCCACGTCGATGTAATCCAGCAGCTCGATATACTCCGGTCGGGCACAGAACATCAAGTTCTTCTGCAAAGGGTCGGCGGCGGGGCAAGTTGAGATGAAGGACGTCTCGTTGCTCACGTGGGTGAAATCCGGCTCCAGCAGCCAATCGCGGATATCACGGGCCGGGTAAGTCATGCCCAAAGACTCCATCCTCTCCCCGGTAGCCCGCGCC
This sequence comes from uncultured Anaerolinea sp., assembly GCA_964567255.1. Taxonomy (GTDB): domain Bacteria; phylum Chloroflexota; class Anaerolineae; order Anaerolineales; family Anaerolineaceae; genus Anaerolinea. Next base: position 4,308 of record CAZMMI010000293.1, on the reverse strand, counting down.
AGGGCCGTAGTGCCCGTCAGCAGCACCACCGTCATGCGTTGCGGGTCGCGATTGGTCAGCGCTGTGCCCCCGCCCGCCGCCGCGAACTGCTCCAGGCGAGCGGCCTCCCCGCGCAGAGCAAAATGCGCTGTCAGCGGATAAGCTGCCGGGTCAAATTCCTTGCTGTAAGGCGATTGACCATCGACGCGCAGTACCTTCCAACGCGGTTCCAGCCGCTCAAAAGGCACAATCGCCCAGGCAGGTTGATCGGCCCAGGCCCGCTCCAGCAGTTCGTCATCTCCCGCCACGCTCACTGCCTCATCCGCCGGCGCACCCCACAGGCGGCTAAACAGCGCCAGCGTGGAGGGCGACACCAGTAGGGGCTTATTGGAAAATGAAGCGCTGCCCTGCCCCGCCCAGGCCCCCTGGAGCTCTTCCAGGCTGACCTCGTCGGTGACCGTGGAGAACGGCGCTGCCAGAGCAAATACCCATTCGACCGAGCCTTCTTCTAGCTCCACCCGCACCCAGGCTTTCCGCGGATCATCCGCCCGCTCCCAGCCTTCCGGCGATAGTCGCTCCCGCAGTCCATCCGGAACGGCTTCATCCATCCACACTGCCGGCACAGGCGGCAGCGTGGGCGTCTGGGTCGCGGTGGGGGTGAGCGTGGGCGTGGGTGTTACCGGGGTTGCCGTGGCCGATGGAACCGGCGTTTGGCTGGGCGTGGGTGTGTTTCCCACCGGCTGAAAGGGTGTCAGGCTGGGGTCCTGCGCCGGTGTAGACAGGGAAGCGCAGGCAGCCAGCATGCTCATGCACAATAAAATGATGCTCAAACGATAAATCCAGCGGTTCATCACCACCCCCCGGCTTCAAAGATTTCAGTCAAAAACGTTTCTCGCTCGGCTGCGGTCATTGGCCGCGGGCGAGCCGCATCCTCCAACATGGTGGGCAGATACTCCAGCCCCAGGTAGCGTCCATCATAAAACACGTGCTTATCCTGGAAGGCCTGCCGGGTTTGGAAGCGCTCCATCTGGTCGAAGAACAGGTTGCCCAGCCCAAAGTGCAGAAGACTGTCCCCGGCGAATTCAAAGGTCTGCGGCCAATGCGAAGCGCTGCCGCTGACCACCACCGCCCCAGCCGCTGCCATGCGCCGGAAGTCCCCGGCCCGCTGCATGATGGCAGGCTTGTAATCTTCCGATTCAAAGGTCTGGAAGGTAACGATCGGCAGATAACCCTCCCCTGCCAGGCGGATCACCTCCGCCTCGATCCAATCCAGATCGCATACTGCCGCGCCGGGGTAATCTTCCGCGGCCCACACCGGCTCCGGCCCAGCGTAGTTACAGCCGATGAAGGCCAGGCGGTTGCCGTTATGCTCCACCAGTAGTGCCTGGCGGGCCTCTTCGGCATCCTCACCCCCGCCGTAATAAACCCAACCCCGCTCGCGGTACAAATCCAGGGTATACAGGTACGCTTCCGGTCCATAATCCAGGTTGTGATTGCCGGTCAGCTCGATGATATCCGTCCCGGCCAGTTCCAGCACCTCGATGTAATCAGGCACGCTGCAAAAACGCGCCTCCGGCGAAGCCGCCCGCTCTGGGCTGCACTGCTCGTTAAACGACACCTCGTTGCTAACGTGGGTCAGGTCGGCGGAGCGCAGCCAATCGCCGGTATCTTGCACTAAAAAAGCGGTTCCTTGCTCGTTGATTGTCTTGGCCGTGCGCCGGGCCAGGGCCGTCACCCCGGTCAGCATCAGGGTGGTCAGCTTGCTTGGGTCATAGTTGGATTGCGGCAGCACCCACCCCTCTGGCAACGCTTCCGCGCCGGTCAGCCCGGCGCGCAGCGCCAGCGGGTAGGCCGCAGCGTCGAAGCCACGGTCAAAAGGCGAGAGGCCATCCACGCGCAGGGCCTTCCAGCGCGGCGATAGCTGCTCAAAAGGGAGCAGGGCCACCTGTCCGCGGTTTTCCCAAGCCGTTTCCAACAAGGCATCTTCCGCCACCACCCTCACCGCCCCCACGGCAGGTTTCCCCCACAGCGCCGTAAAAGCCGCCAGGGTTTCCTGACTCACCAGCAGGGCCTGCCCCCCGCCCCGTTGCCACTGTCCGCGCAGCTTCGTGCCGCTCACCTCGCCTGGAATGGTCGGAAAAGCCGCCGCTGCCACAAACACCCAATCTGTTTCCACCGCGGCGGTCTCGCCCAAATCCAACAAAACCCACCGGTAGGTAGCCTCCGCTTCTCGAGTTGTCGTTTCGATGTCCGCCGGAACCGTCAACCCCTCGCTCAGCGCATCGGGCAGAGATGGGTCCAGCCACAACGTCTGTGCAGGGATACTCGTCGGGGTCGGCGGCACAGGCGTTGCGGTGGGGGTATTGGTGACGGTAGGCTGAGGAGTCGGCGGCGGCGCCACCGTTTCGGTCGGCGCTGCCAATGGCACAGGCCCACACCCGGCCAGCAGCAGCGTGAGAATAATTACAGCAATGATGCGTCGGAGAAACATGCCCCGATTATAATCCGG
>CAZMMI010000293.1:0-1720 GCA_964567255.1 uncultured Anaerolinea sp. | reverse complement strand
GCTTTTGAGGGCTTTTGATAGATAATCCTATTACAATTACCATCGTAAACTCTCCATTCATCCCTCTCGGAGGCAGCATACATGCGCGAAGTCGCGGTACTGGGAATTGGACAAACAAAAATCGACGAACATTGGGATAAATCCTTGCGCGAGCTGGCCGGAGATGCCATCCTGGCGGCCATGCATGACGCGGGCGTGCAAAGCGCCGATGCATTATTCGTCGGCAATATGATGGGCGGCTCGGCCAATCACCAGCAGCACCTCGGCGCCTACATCGCCGACTGGGTCGGCCTGCGCTTCCGCGAGGCCATGCACATCGAGTCGGCTTGCAGTTCCGGCTCGGCCGCCTTCCGCAGCGCCCTCATGGCTGTGGCCTCCGGCGCTGTAGAAGTAGCCATCGCCGCCGGCGTAGAGAAAATGACCGATTCGCCCGGCGATGAAATCACCGCCCAATTGGCCACCGCTGCCGATCAAGACTGGGAAGCCTCGCAAGGCCTGTCCTTCGTAGCCCTCAACGCGCTCATCATGCGCCGTTATTTGCACGAATACGGCTGGCAAAAAGACGATTTTGCCAACTTCTCCATCAACGCCCACGCCAACGGCGCCCACAACCCCTTTGCCCGCTTCCAGGAGCCCATCAGCGAAGCCGCTTACAAAAAAGCGGCTATGATCGCTGACCCGATCAACCTGATGGACGCCTCTCCCATGGGCGACGGCGCTGCCGCGGCTGTTCTGGTGCCCGCCGCGCACATCCAGAGTGTGCATGGAGCCCGGATCATCAAAGTGGTTGGCTCCGCTTCCGCCACCGACACCATCGCCATCCACAGCCGCCGCGACCCGTTGTGGCTGCGCGCAGCCGAGTTATCGGCCAAACAAGCCTACAGCCAGGCCGGCATCGGCCCGGAGGACATTGACCTGTTTGAAGCGCACGACGCCTTCACCATCATGGCGGCCCTCTCGCTGGAAGCCTGCGGTTTCGCCGCCCGGGGGCAAGGTCCGCGCCTGGCCCTGGATGGAGAAATCCGCCCCACCGGGCGCATTCCCATCGCCACCCGCGGCGGATTGAAGGCCCGCGGACATCCCGTTGGCGCCACCGGCATGTACCAGATCATCGAAGTGGTCCAGCAGTTGCGCGGCGAGGCCGCCGGGACCCAGGTAGAGAACGCGGTCTACGGTATGGCCCAAAACATCGGGGGCAGCGGGTCGAACATCGTCGCCCACATCCTCAAAGCCGAATAGTAACTATTCAGATAGGCCTGGAAGAGGCTTTCTTCTCGTAAAATTGGTTTACAATAGGCCTGGCCCCGCAGCAATCCCCAGCGGGCATGTTCGGGGCCGCCTCATGCTTTGCCGAGGCATCTTCCATCACAGCCGGACTCATGATGACCACTCTCTCAAAAGAAGCTCTCGCCCAATACCGTGCCCAAACCTACCGCACAGCGCCGGGACTGCGTCTGGCGTCGGTGGAGGAAGCCGTCGATTGGATCAACACGCGCGGCTTCACTTTTTTCTGGCCGGTCAAAGGCGCCGAGGCGCCCAGCCTGTGGAATGCTGCCGCCGGAAACCGCCCCGTGCCCGATGCGCACGACGACCCCGGGCACATCACCTGGGAATGGAAAGACAGTCTCTTGCCCCAAAAACGGGTCTTTTATTCCCGCGTGCTGCGCCACCGCAACACCTTCATCTCCCTGTCCCTGTTCCCTTCTTTCTATGCCCTCTC
>CAZMMI010000292.1:2295-5275 GCA_964567255.1 uncultured Anaerolinea sp. | reverse complement strand
TGGGTGGGCTGGCCCTGGCCAACTCGCTGGCCACTGCCCTGGAGAGCCTGGCGTTGCTTTTCTTCCTGCGTCGCCGCCTGGGCGGTATCGAAGGTCGCCGCATCTGGCAGGTATTGTGGCGCGGTGGGTTCGCCACTCTGGTCATGGGAGTCGCATTGTGGGCCTGGATCAGCCTGTCCGGCAATCTGGCCCCCTGGCTGGTCACGCTGGTGGGGGTGGTCGTAGGCGGCGCAGTCTATGGCGGCTTGATGCTTTTACTGAAAGTGGATGAAGTTGGGCGCGTCATTTCTCTGGCGCGGGCCCGTTTGCGTATCTAGGTCTTTAGCTGGAGGGATAAGATGAAATCGATCTTTTCGGAAGCCCTGCTTCAAACGCGCTACAGCCAGGTAACCACGCCTACGCCGCAAGAAAACGGCGAGCCACAGCCGCCTGTTGAACTGCCCGTGCCGGAAGGCGCCCAGTTAATCACCCTGCCTGTTCCGGCAGAACTGCCCTTTCCATCTGCCGATCTGCGCCAGGTTATTGAAAAACGCCGCACGGTTCGCCATTACAGCGCGCAACCCCTCACCCTGGACGAACTGACCGCCTTGCTGTGGCTCACCCAGGGCGTGCAGCGCATTACCCGCCGCCCGGTGACCCTGCGCCCGGTGCCTTCGGCGGGGGCGCGCCACGCCTTTGAGACGTTCGTGTTGGTCAACCGTGTTGAAGGACTGGCCCCCGGGCTTTACCGTTACGTAGCCACCCAAAATGCCCTTCTTGACCTGCACGCTCCAGAGGATATCGCCGAGCAAATCCGCGGCGCTTGCCTGCAGCAAGAGCAAATCACCGACAGCGCCGTAACCTTCATCTGGGTGGCGGTTACCGAGCGCATGGCCTGGCGTTACGTGGAGCGCGGCCTGCGCTACTTGCACCTGGACGCCGGACACGTTTGCCAGAACCTGTACCTGGCGGGCGAGGCCATCGGCTGCGGCACCTGCGCGATAGCGGCTTTTACCGACGAGTTCATGAACGAGGTCCTCGGACTGGACGGTATCGAGCAGTTTGTCATTTACCTGGCTGCCCTCGGCAAACGCCCACAGGAATGATCCGCTCGGCCGGAAGTAGCGGGGAAGTCCGCATTTCGGGGTGTGAAGCCGCCTTTGCACCCCGAAATGCGGACTTTTCTATGCCAATTTCTGGAGGACTAAAATTCGTGCAATTAAGAATGGGAAAGGGTATAATTTCGGTAGGTTATTCCAGACTCATGCAGATTGGGGCGAGTGGTTTGAGACGATCTGTGTGAATAACCTTCCATACCGACGTAACGACCAAGAGGATTCTGAATGAGTGATGCCGGGTGGATGTTACTGGTTGCGGTGGGCGCATTGCTTGGCGGCGGCCTGGGCTGGCTGCTTCGCGGTCGATTCGCACGCCAGGTGAAAAGCACTTCTGACTCAACAGATTTTGAGTTTGTAAGCTCACTTTCTCAAGTTGTTTATGAGTTTGATATGGCCGGGCGGTTGATGTTTCTCAACCAGCCCGGCTTAGATTTATTTGGCTTAACCCCCGAAGATTTGACCCAGGGGGTCACCGTCTTGGACCTGACCGCTCCGGAAGATCGAACTCGCCTGGCAGAGAGCCTCGCCCACTTGCGCGAAAAACCTCTCTCGGGGAATGAATATACCGGTCTGGCCAGGGACGGACGCCGTTTCCAGTATCGGGCCTATTCCAACCCAATCTTTAAAAATGGCGAGGCGGTTGGCATTCGCGGAATGTTGTTCGATGTTACCGAAAGCAAGCGCGCCATTTCAGAGCTTAAGCAGGTGAACGAGTATCTGCGCGTTATGTTGGAAACCGCCCCTGTGGCCATTTTTGATCTGGATCGAGAAGGGCGCATTGGCCGTTTGTGGAACCGTGGCGCCGAGCGAATTTTGGGCTGGAAGGCCGAGGAAGTATATGGCAAGGTGCTTCCCACCGTGCCCGAGGAAGAAATTGACGCCTACTACAGGCTCATGGCTCAGAGCCTGGAAGGAAGAATGCTTGAAGGAGCAGACGTGCACCGGGCGCGCAAAGATGGCACGCCCATCGATTACAGCGTCTACTCGGCGCCCACTTACGATGAGACGGGCCAAATCAACGGAAATATCTCGGTGCTGGTGGATATTACCGCCCGCAAAGCTGTCGAACGAGCCTTGCGAGAAAGCGAAAGTCGTTTTCGCACCATTGCCCACAACGCCCCGGTGGTTTTCTTTGCTCTCGATTCTGATCTGAGGTTTACCCTGGCAGAGGGCAAAGGCTCGTTTTTCCCGGGTGCAGATATTAGCAAAGTGATTGGGCGTTCGGCGCTTGATATCTACCACGATACCCCCAAGATGATGGAAAGCTTTCAGCGCTGCCTGGAAGGCAAAGAGCATCGTATTGAAACGGATATTGCGGACTTTGCCTTCGATGTGTGGTTCTCGCCGCAGCGTGATGAGGAGAATCGCATTGTTGGGATCATCGGCGTCGGCACCGACGTCAGCAAACGCCGGGAGGTTCAGCGTGAACTGCACGACAGCGAGCGCCGTTTTCGCTCGTTGGTGCAAAACTCCAAGGATCTCATCTTTGTTCTCGACCCGCAAGGCAATATTCTCTACCAGTCCCCTTCCATCAGCCAGATTCTGGGCTATCCAGTCATGATGCTGGCGGGCAGATCGTCTTTGGACTTAATCCACCCAGACGACATTGAGACGGTGAAAGAGGCCTTTGCAGAAGTGCTGGAGCATACCAACCCCGGCATTCCTACCGAATTTCGCGTGCGCAAATCCGATGACACCTATATCATGCTGGAAGCTCTGGCTTCCGATTTAACGAACGACTCTGCGGTTGGCGGCATAGTGATCACCGCGCGTGAAATCACAGAGCGAAAGCGGGTAGAAGGTGAGTTGCGCCGGCTTAATCGCGCTTTGCGCACCACCAGCGAGTGCAACATGGCCCTGGTCAGGGCCACCGATGAGGCATC
>CAZMMI010000292.1:0-2195 GCA_964567255.1 uncultured Anaerolinea sp. | reverse complement strand
CACGACCTGTCCTTTGGCATTCACACTATCCGTGTGCGGGTGGCCAACCGGAAGAGCAGCCATTTGCTTGAGCAATCTAACGCCGAGTTGGCTCGCGCCTATGATGCCACCCTGGAAGGTTGGTCGCATGCTCTCGAGCTGCGTGAGCGTGAAACCGCCGGGCACAGCCGGCGGGTGGTGGACCTGACCCTGGAAATGGCCGCCCGCTTGGGCGTTGCCGCCGAGGATTTGATCCACATTCGCCGCGGCGCGCTCCTGCACGATATCGGCAAGATGGGCATCCCCGATTCGATTCTCTTGAAACCCGGCCCGCTTTCCGCCGATGAATGGGTGACCATGCGCCAGCACCCTAACTACGCCTATGAACTGCTCTCCGGCATTGCCTACCTGGCCCCAGCCATGCAAATTCCTTACGGCCATCACGAGCGTTGGGATGGTTCGGGTTACCCACGTGGATTGAAAGGCGAAGACATCCCTCTGGCGGCGCGTATTTTTGCGGTGGTGGATGTTTGGGACGCTTTGACCTCCGAACGCCCCTACCGTCCGGCCTGGCCGGATCAAGCTGTGATCGACTATATAAAAGAAAATTCGGGCCGTTTGTTCGACCCGAATGTGGTGGAAGTATTCTTATCGCTGTAACGCGGCGACCCGGTCGGAGCCTGGTAGCACATCCTCCAGAGGCTTTTCGCGCGTCTCGTGGGGTAAGGCCAGCGAGGCCACCCCTGCCACCACGTAGCTGATGGCGAAGACCGTTAATGGCAGCGCCAGGCTGGTTCCCAACAATGTCGCGCCCAGCGTGGGGGCAATGGCCCCAGAGATGCGCGTCATGCCGCTGGCAATGCCCATGCCCGTGCCGCGCAGATTGGTTGGGTATGCTTCCGGGGTGAAGGCATACAGCGCTCCCCAGGCGCCCAGGGTGAAGAAGGACATCCACACGCCCATTGCCACCACCCAGGTCAGCGAAGTGACCACCGCGAACAGGTAGGTGAACACCCCGCTGGCAACCAGGTAAAAGGCCAGGGTGCGCCGCCGGCCCCATTTTTCTACCAGATAGGCGGCAGAGAAGTAGCCGGGCAGTTGCGCCAGCGCCAGGATGAATGCGTTTTGGTATACCGGAAGAAGGGTCATGCCCTGGGCGCGGAAGAAACCCGGCAGCCAGGTAAACACGCCGTAGTATCCCAGGGAGATGGCAAACCAGATGAGCCACAGCAGCAGGGTGGTGCGGCGCAGGGCCGGGCGCAGCAGGTCTGAGACTTTGGTGCGCGGGGCAGGTTGCATGGCTTCCAACTTAAACTCGCCCATTTGGACACCGTTTTCACGGGCCACTAACCGCAACACATCGCGGGCCTCTTCCGGCTTACCGTTCACCAGTAAGTAACGGGGCGATTCTGGGATGTGCCGCCGGATAAAGAAGATGATCAGGCCGGGCAGCGCTGAAACCGCCAGCAGGGCTCGCCAACCCAGGCGTGGAACGATGAGCCAGGCCAGTCCTGCCGCCAGGATAGCGCCCAGTGCCCAAAAGGCTTCCAGCAGCACCAGGTAACGCCCGCGTTTGCGCGCGGGGAGGTATTCGGCGAAGATGCTGTAATCGACGGGCAAGGTGCCGCCGACCCCAAAGCCGGTCAACATGCGCAATATGAGCAGCCAGATGAAGTTAGGCGAGAAGGCCGAGGCCAGCCCAAATACCGAATCGATGGCTACTGTGCCGACGAAGCCGATTTTTCGGCCTACCAAATCGGACAACCGACCCCAAAACCAGGCTCCTGCCAACATGCCTAAGAAGATGGCGGTTCCCAGCAGGCCTTTTTGGGCATTGGTCAGGCCCCATTCCGTGCCTGCCGCCGGCAACACATAGGCAATCAGCAGGACTTCCATGGCATCGGCGGCCCAGCCCAATCCACAAATCCACATCAGCTTGCGCTGGAATTTGCCGTACCCGATAGCGTCAATGGCTTGATCATAAGAGTAAGTTTTCATCACATTCTCCTTACATAAGATCGGATGAGGGGATGAACCTTGCATCCGCGCCATAGTATATCACATATTGTATAAAATACACTAAATTTATTGTGGCAAATACACTAAGTGCCAATCCTAAAAATCGAAAGGGAAGCAATTTTGAGGTGTTTGCGGGTGCTTCGCACCCGCAAACACCTCAAAATTGCAAACCTCCCCAATAATTTTAGGATAATTTC
>CAZMMI010000291.1:2098-5311 GCA_964567255.1 uncultured Anaerolinea sp. | reverse complement strand
GAACTTTCTTCGACCTCTAAGCAATACCATTCCATCCACTCGTCCTTATCGATCCGGAGGTAATTTTTGGAAGAACAAGCCCTCAAGAATCTTCTCGAGCAGGTCCGCGCCGGCGAAGTCGACACCGACGCCGCCCTGGCTCGCTTGCGCACTTTACCGTTTGAAAGCGTGGGCAACTTTGCCCACCTCGACCAGCACCGCGCCCTGCGATGCGGCTTTCCCGAGGTGGTCTTTGGCCAGGGCAAAACCCCCGACCAGGTCGTGCAAATCTCCAAACGCCTGGCCGAGCGCAATGACCGCGTTCTGGTCACCCGCGTCAGCGCCGAGATGTACGCCCAGATCGGCGACCAGCTCCCCGAAATGACCTATCACCCCCTCCCTCGCGTACTCATCCTCGACCGCGACGCCGACCAGCCGCGCAAGCCCGGCATCCTGGTAGCCAGCGGCGGCACCGCCGACATCCCCGTGGCCGAGGAAGCCGCCCTGACCGCCGAACTGATGGGCAACCAGGTGGAGCGCGCCTACGATGTGGGCGTGGCCGGCCTGCACCGCTTGCTCAACCGCCTCGAGCAGCTCCAGGCCGCCCGCGTGGTGGTGGCCGTAGCCGGCATGGAAGGCGCCCTGCCCAGCGTGGTGGGCGGGCTGATCTCCGCCCCGGTCATCGCCGTGCCCACCAGCGTGGGCTATGGGGCCAGCTTCCAGGGTCTCGCCGCCCTGCTCACCATGCTCAACAGTTGCGCCACCGGCATCTCGGTGGTCAACATCGACAACGGCTTCGGGGCCGGCTACCTCGCCGCCCTCATCAACCGCCTCGGGTAAGAGCTAATTATTCGCGATCATTCGCGTCCATTCGCGGATAACTTCTTCTCTTAGGATTTTAACTTATGGGTATCTCACCAGAATTAAACCAAAAATACCAATCCCTCCTTGACCGCCTGCGCGGGCTGGGCTCGGCCCTGGTGGCCTTCTCCGGCGGCGTGGATAGCGGCTTGCTGGCCGCCGTGGCCCATCAGGCCCTCGACCAGCGCATGCTGTCCGTCACCGTGCGTTCGGTGGTCGAAACCCCCGCCGGAACCGAAGCCGCCGCCCGCCTGGCCCAACAGGTGGGCTTTGCTCACCGCATCATCGACTTCGACGACCTGGCCAACCCCAACTTCGTCTCCAACCCGCCCGACCGCTGCTATCACTGCAAGCTGGAGCGCCTCGGCAAACTGGTCAAGCTGGCCCAGGCCGAAGGCTACGCCTGCGTGCTCGAAGGCTCCAACGCCGACGACAGCGGCGACTACCGCCCCGGCAAGCGCGCCGTGACCGAGCTGCGCGTGCTCAGCCCGCTGGCCGAGCTGGGCTTCAGCAAAGCCGAGGTGCGCGAACTGTCCCGCCACCTGGGCCTGGAACTGTGGAACCGCCCCAGCGCGCCCTGCCTGGCCACCCGCTTTCCCTACGGCACGCCCGTCAGCGTGCAGGGGCTGGGGCAAATTGCCCGCGGCGAGGAATTTTTGCAATCCCGCGGCTACGCTCCCGTGCGCGTGCGACATTACGGCGCCCTGGCCCGCCTGGAAGTGGCCCCCGAGCAAATTGCCCGCCTGGCCGCCGAACGAGAAGAGGTTTCAGCGTTTTTCCAAACGCTCGGATTCACCCACGTGGCGGTCGACCTGGTCGGCTACCGCTCGGGAAGTTTGAACGAGGTGTTGACCCAATGAAGCTGGCATTCTGTGATTGTTTTTCCGGAATTAGCGGAGACATGTTCCTGGCCGCCATGATCGACGCCGGGCTGTCTCCGCAGTTGTTGAATGAAAGCCTGACCCAACTGAAGCTCGAAGAGCACGTCGAAGTGCAAGTCGAGGAAGTGCATAAGGGCGCCCTGCGCGCCACCCAGATCACCGTGCTGGCCCCGCACAGCCACCACCACCGCCACCTCTCCGACATTCAGAGCATCATCGGTGACAGCCCGCTGCCCGACCCGGTCAAGACCAACGCCCTCAAGACCTTCCAGGTGGTGGCCGAAGCCGAAGCCCGCGTCCACGGCTCGCCCATCGACCACGTCCACTTCCATGAGGTCGGCGCCCTCGATTCCATCGCCGATGTGGTCGGCGCGGCGGTGGGCATGCACGAGTTGGGCATCGAACGCCTGTATGCTTCCGCCCTGCCCTATGGCAGCGGCCAGGTGAACAGCGACCACGGCCCTCTGCCCCTGCCCGCCCCCGCCACCCTCGAGATCCTGGCTCGCGGGCACGCCCCCCTGGTGGCCTCCCCGGCTCAATCCGAGCTGGTCACCCCCACCGGGGCAGCCATCCTGGCAGCGCACGCCACCTTCGAGCGCCCCGACATGGTCCTCACCCGCGTGGGCGTGGGCGCCGGGCGCAAAGACCTGCCCTGGCCCAACGTGCTGCGCCTGATGCTGGGCGAAAGCCCCGCCGCCGTCAACCAGCCGGTGGTGCTCATGGAAACCAACATCGACGACATGAACCCCGAGTTCTTCGGCAGCGTCATGGCCCGCCTGTTCGCTGCCGGGGCGCTGGACGTATTCATGACCCCCATTTACATGAAAAAGAACCGCCCGGCCACTCTCCTGGGCGTGGTGGCCCGCCGCAGCGATGAAGCCGAACTGGCCAAAATTATTCTCAGCGAAACCAGCACCCTGGGCCTGCGCGTCCAGCCGGTGTACCGCTACGAAGCCCAGCGCGAGCTGCGCAGCGTGCAGACGCCCTACGGCAAGCTGAATGTCAAGGTCAAACTGCTGGATGGGCGCGCCGTGCAGGCCCAACCCGAGTACGAAGAGTGCCAGGCCGCAGCCCAGGCCCACAACGTCCCGGTGGGAGAAGTGTATCTGGCAGCCCTCCTGGCCGGAAAAGATGTGCTATAGTTAATTCGATACTACTCACGTAGCGATAGAAAAGACCCAAATTTGCGGTGAGTAGATAGCTTAATTTGATTGACCATCGTCACAGGGAGAACAGGGATGTCTGAATCGATCGATTTCGCCAACAATTATAATGATCTGAGCACAGAGCAAGGTTTCCAATTCGAGTTCATCTGTAACCGCTGCAGCAACGGCAAGCGTACGGCCTTCAAACCCTTCACCTTAGGCAAGGTCTCAGGCGTCATGGATACCGCCAGCGGCTTGTTGGGCGGCATCTTTAGTTCAGCCGCCAACGTGGCCGGGCAGGTCAGCTCGGCTGCCCACGAGCGCGCCCACGATGCGGCCTTTACCGA
>CAZMMI010000291.1:0-1998 GCA_964567255.1 uncultured Anaerolinea sp. | reverse complement strand
GCCAAACTGCCCCCCGACGCCAAATTCTGCGGCGATTGCGGTCACAAAGTCGCTGCCTAGCGCGTGGACTTCCCCCGCTTTCAGCCCGCCGGTGAAGCGGGTCTGCTGGTCACCCTGGGCGAGCAAATCGACCCGGCCCTCAACCGCCGGGTGCATTCCCTGGCCCAGGCACTGGCCGGTTCCAATCTAAACGGCGTGGGTGAAGCTGTTCCCGGCTATTCCACCCTGCTCATCCACTACGATCCGCTGGCCTGGGCCTACTCGGCCTTGTGCGAACGGATCGCTGTTTTCCTGGAAGATGCCAACGATTTACATCAACACTGGCAGCCGCGCCTTGTTGAAATTCCAGTGGTCTACGGTGGCTCATTCGGCCCCGATCTCAATGCCGTGGCTCAGATCCACAACCTGCGTCCTGCCGGAGTCGTTGCCCGGCATACTGCCCGCGATTACCCCGTCTACCTGATCGGCTTCATGCCCGGCTTCCCCTACCTGGGCGGCCTGGACCCCGCGCTGGCTACCCCGCGCCTGGAAACGCCTCGCAGCCACGTCCCGGCCGGGTCGGTGGGTATTGCCGGAGCCCAAACGGGCATCTACCCGCTCGAATCGCCTGGCGGCTGGCGAATCATTGGCCGCACACCCCTGCGTCTGGTGGATTGGCAGCGCGAACCGCCCTTTCTCCTCGCGCCGGGAGACATGGTGCGCTTCGTGCCCCTTGAGTCCGCGGAGTTTGACGATGCTGCGAGTGCTTGAGTCGACCTTCACCGGCATACAGGATGCCGGGCGCCCCGGATGGGAGCGCTTTGGCGTGCCCCCCGGCGGGCCGATGGATTGGGTCGCCCTGCGCGCGGCCAACGAGCTGGTGGGCAACCCGCCCGAAGCCGCCGCGCTGGAGTTGGCCCTGGGCGCGCTGACCCTGGAAAGCACCACCGACACGCTCATCGCCTTGACCGGAGCTGGCTTTCAACTTTCCGTCGATGGCATCCCCATGCCCTCCTGGTCGGCGGTGCGGGTGCGGGCCGGGCAGATGATCCAGGCGGTACCCCTGCCGGCCGGTTCCGGCATGTGGGCCTATCTCGGCATCATCGGCGGCATCGATACGCCGCCGGTGTTGGGTTCGCGCAGCACCTACCTGCTCGGCAAACTGGGCGGGCTGGAAGGGCGTCTTTTGCAACCCAGCGACCTGCTGCCGGTGCGGCAAGTCACGCCGGATTGGTCGCTGGCGGGCCGGCGCGTGCCGCCCCAGGCCCGCCCATCCTACGGCGCGCAAATCACCGCCCGGGTGGTGCTCGGTCCGCAGGAGGCGTGGTTCAAACCCGAAGCGGTTCAGTGCTTTTTGAGCGAAGGCTATACGCTCAGCCGTCTCTCAGACCGCATGGGCAGCCGCCTGGAAGGCTCGAGCCTCGAGCGCGCCCGCGGCGGCGATTTGCTCTCCGAAGGCATGGTCACCGGCGCTGTCCAGGTTCCGCCCGACGGACAGCCCATCGTTATGATGCCCGACCGACCTGCAACGGGCGGCTACCCAAAGATCGCAGCGGTCATTCGTGCCGACCTGCCCCTGGTGGCGCAATTGCGCCCTGGTGAAGGTCTCCTGCGCTTCCAGGCTGTCACAATAGAAGAAGCGCGCCTGGCAATCCACCAGACGCGCATCCTCATCGAGAATATTTTGGAGAGCCCGGGGCTCCCGATCTGAATTGTCCGCGGAATAAAGATAACCGCTCTACTTTTCGCCTTGGAAGTCCGGCGGGTCGATCACTTCGGGGTGCAGCGGAGCCGGTTCCTCGGGGATGATCAGCCACAGGGCCAGGTAGACAATCGCCGCCGTCCAGAAGGTGGCAAATAGGATGATCACGGTCAAAATCCGCACCACGGTCGGGTCGATATTGAGATAGTCGCCCAATCCGGCGCACACCCCGCCCAACATGCGGTTGCGGGAACGATATAGTTTTTTCATGGGTTCAGTCATGGCAAAGCTCCTTTTTGTTATCAATCAGCCAAAGA
>CAZMMI010000290.1:0-5319 GCA_964567255.1 uncultured Anaerolinea sp. | reverse complement strand
ACGCCGTCACCCGCCGCGCCGATGGGACCATCGCCATTCTACTGTGGAACTACTGCCACTACCGGGATGATGCCAATGACAGCCGCATGTTGGCTGCGGCCGATCCTCGCCAAATCTACGATTTGTTCGCCGTGAAGCCTCCGCGCGAATTCCAACTGAAAGTGGAAGGTCTTGGGCTGCAAACCCGCCTGCAAATCACCCGCTTTGACCGGCAGCACGGCAGCGTGTACGATGCCTGGGCTGCGATGGGCGCGCCCCACCACATCCTGCCCGCCGATTTAGAAGTGCTGCGTCGCAAGATGGAGTTGGATGTGGCAGCGGAACGGATTGCAACTCCGGGTGGCCGTCTCGAATGGACTACCTCCGTCGAACCGTTTGGCGTGACCCTTGTGGAAATATCAGCTTAGCCTTTCACAGCTTTAGCAAACGTCGAGAAGTCCAACCCTGTAGGCTCCTGGAAGACGCGCAAATCAAATACCGGCGCAGCGCCTAGCAGGTGATCGAAGATTTCTGCCTGGATAGCTTCATACCCCTCCCAGGCGGTAACTTTGGTGAAGACATACAGCTCAATGGGCAGCCCGGTCGGGTTGGGCTCTAGCACGCGAACCAGGAAAGGCATCCCCTCGCTGATGATATCGGGGCGGGTCTTGAGATAGGCAGAGATGTACTCTCGGAAGATTTCGATATTGGTGACCTGAGGCCCGTCCAACGGCGAGTCAAAATGGTCGCTGTGTTCGCGCTGGTAATTTTCTAAGCCCTCGATTTTCTTATCCAGCCAGGGGGCAATCAGGTCAACCTTGCGCAGGCGGGCCAGCATTTCGGCGTCGCAGAACTTGATGCTGATCATATCCACCGATAAAGATCGCTTGATCCGCCGCCCGCCGCTCTCGGTCATCCCGCGCCAGTTCTTGTAGGACACATCTACAATTTTATAGGTTGGGATGATCGAGTAAGTCATATCAAAATTGCGGATCTTGATGGTGTGCAGATTGATATTGACCACATCTCCGTCCGCATCATAACTGGGAACCTCAATCCAGTCCCCTTCTTTAATCAAATCGTTCGCCACAATTTGAATGCTGGCCACCAGAGATAGAATGGTGCTCTGAAAGATCAGCAGAAGCACCGCCGCGATGGCTCCCAACCCGGTCAGCAACACCACCGGCGACTCCCCGGTTAGCAAAGTCACGCTTAAGATCAGCCCTACCAGCAACAAAAGGATTTTGGTGATATCCAGGTAACTTTGGATGCTGACCCCGTTGTAATTCCTGCGAGCCTCATAGATTTCATTAACCGCATTCAGTGTGGAAGTCAACGTTAGCACCGACAGCCAGAGGACCAAGAAGAGCGAGGCTTTCTCAACCCACACTTCGTAATCTGGGAACAGATAGGCGTTGGTATAGATGACAATCAGCGGCGCCAACCATGCCACCCGGCTAGGGCGAACATTTCTTACCAAAATATCATCGTACTTCGAGGAAGTGTGACTCGCCAGGCTGGTCAACCAGCGCGCAATCCCATAACGGGCAAACACAAAGAGGATGATGCTGACCGCAGCCACAATCGAGGCCGCCAGCGGCAAGTTCCCTTGTAGTATCTCCACCCAGCGAGGTGTATCCATCGACCCTCCTCAATTGTTGTACAATGGGTTTTTATATGATTTATTTTATCTTATTTGTAACTTTATTTCTATGGGAATTGTGGTTTCTTCACCACTTTACTCCACCTTCTGCAATAGGAGCGATGAAAGCGTCAGGAAGGAAGACAAGCCCGTGGAGATTTTCCCGTCCTGTCTGATTATTCCGGCGCAGCCGTTGCCGTCAATCGACCAACCCTAGTTTGCGAGCTTTGGCTACGGCTTCGGTGCGGTTGGTCACGTCCAATTTTCCCAGGATGTGGTTGACATGCCCTTTGACCGTTCCTATGGTTATTACCAATTGGTCGGCAATCTCTTGATTGCTTGCGCCTGCGGCGATGATGTGCAGAATTTCTCGTTCTCGCTCGCTCAGGCTGGAAATCTCTGTACCAGATAGCACTGAAGTTGTTCCTGCGGCGGTCTCTTCGCGACGCATGGCGCGAATAATGTTCAATAAGCGATCCATCCCGTCGGGGCCCATACCGCGGCGTTCAGCGCGGTGGATGAGATCGTCTAAGGCCGCATTCTGGCAGTAAGTGGTCAAGTATCCTGCCGGTAGGCCTAACGTCAGAGCTCTTTCCAAGGTAGACAGCGCCTGCGTTTCGTCGCCGCGCTTATCCAGGCGCTGCGCTTCTATCAACAACCATTCGATCTCGCGGCCGATCAAACCGCGCTGGCTTGCAAACTCGAATTGGGATTCCAACTCGAGCCCTTCTGGCAGAGAATATCCGAGCGCCATTTTCAATTGCAACCAGAGGTAATCCGCCTGGTAAAAGGCCTCCGAGGCGCCCAGCGGGCCTAACCCGCGTGGTGAAAAACTCTCGCCGCGCTCCCGGGCAAAGCTTCTCAACCAGTTTTCTGCCTGTTGCTTCAATTCGGCGTCAACCGGGTTACGGCGCAGCTGCGCCCGCAGGCGGTACCCTTGCGTCAGAAAATGAATGTCCGGCCACAGAGTATCCAGTTGATCGAGATAGGCCGCAGCTTCGGTTACCCGTCCTCGAATTTCATATAATCGAAACAGGGACAGATAAGCGTGCATCAAATAGTACGGGTTCATCCCCCAACCCATGTGCTCCAGCCCTCGGGTCAGATGCAGTTCAGCTTCATCCAATCGCCCTTGTTCGAGCAGCGCGCTTCCGGCGGCGACATCCAGGCAGCCAATTGCCGGGAGTTCGACCCCCAGCGATTGTAAGACAGCGGTCAGCGTGGCTTTGGCGCTGCTGCAGCCTGACAGCGTTTCGTCCAGCCGCCCTCGACTGTGCGCCAGCCGCGCCAGGTGAAAATTGGCCTCAACGTAACCAAAGTGCAGCCCCATATCCAAAGCCAGGGGGAGCGCTTGCGTGAAGACGCTTTCCGCTTCATTGCACTGCCCCATGATCAAGTGGATATACCCGGCGATGAGCAGCCAGGCAAAGCGGCCAGGATCATCGGGCGAGTACGCGTTCAGGCTGGTTAGAGCTATCTGCTGCAAGGCACGAACATCTGGCTCGGGGTCGGGCGTCATGCCCATGAAGGTGCGCACCACTCCGGTGAACTCGCGAATTTCCAATACTTGCTCAGGGTCCGTAATGGCTGCCAGCGCCTGTTCGGCCTGTCGAAGCCGGGTGTTGATACGCTCGCAATTTTTTGCCTGAAAACGATAAGCCAGCGCAAGCGCCTGGAAAATACACAACTTGGGCCGCTGGCGCATGACCGCTTCAGGAAAAACCGAGCACCATTCGTAAATAGTAGCGATATCGCTCTGGATAATTAACGTGAAGCTGTGCTGCTCGACAAAATCTGCGGCAAAGGACAAGTTGCTGCTGCGGAAGGCATGATCGGCTGCTTCGCGCAACAAGCCTTGCCCGGCAAACCAGGTACAGGCAGCCTCGTGCAAAATTTTTGCGCGGTTCGGTTGCGTGCGCTCAAGCCAGGCGCGCAAAAAATCTCGCAGCAAGTGGTGATAACGAAACCATATTCCCTGTTCGTCCAACGCAGTCACAAACAAGTTGGCTTGCTCGAGCCGCCTGATCTGGTTTGCGCTGTCATTTGCCGGCAAGATCGCATCGCAAAGCGGGGCCGAGAAACGTTCTAGCAACGCGGTAAAAAGCAGAAACGACTGCAAATCTTCGGGCAGGCGGTTGATGACTTCTTCCATCAGGTATTCGCCAAGATGCCGGTGCTGGCTGGTCAGAATTTCCGGCGAGTCAGGCCAGGTGGATTGATTGGCGAGCGACAGTGCAGATAGTTGCAGCCCGACTGCCCAACCTTCTACTTGCTCGGTCAGCCGACCGGGTAGATCGGCCGGTATTTCTATCTTCGTCCAATCGCGCAGAAATTGAGCGGTTTCGTCCTGGTTGAAACGAAGATCTGCGGTTCGCAACTCAACCAGGCGGCCCTGGGCGCGCAAGCGCGCCAGCGGCAACGCCGGGTTTGCGCGGCTGCCGATCACCAAGCGCAAATTCTCGGGGCGATGGCGAACCAGAAACTCAACCGCGCTGTGAATTTCTGTCGAGGTGATCAAATGGTAATCGTCCAACACCAGGACCACATCTTTCCCTGCCGAGAACACTACATTGATGACAGTTGGAAGCACGTCTAGTAAATTCAAGTCGATCGAAGCGCGCAAGACCTGACGGACCGGATCCAACCCGCTGCCTGTGCCGAGCGCCATCTCTATAGTGGTGACCAAGTAAGCGCCAAAGGTGCTTAGGCGGTTGTCGCTCTCATCAAGCGAATACCAAGCAATCGCTGTGCCCAATTCGACCTGTAATCCGGCCCAATCTGCCAGCAGCGTGGTTTTTCCATATCCCGCCGGCGCACATACCAATAACAGATCGGCGCCCGGCTCGCGCGAGAGCTTGTCCAGCAAACGCACGCGCCGAATGGTTTTCGAGTGAGCCACGGGCGGTCGAAGTTTGGTGAGGATGAGATCGCTGGGTGTGTTTTTCATGCTCACTAATATTTTACTCCGCAGATCAGGAAACAGCGCAGTGGTTCTGGGAGGCTCTGCAGAAATCGGCGCAGCAAGCCGAACAAACAGGCGGCACTCGAAACGTGTTGGTCCTCGAAATCGGATGGGTGAACATAACCACAAACATAACCTTTGATAGATGCGCAGTTGTCTTGCCAGGGGTATGATCTTTGTAAGTTCAAAACCAAATATCTAAGGAAAGGCTATGACATGAACAACAAGAAATTACTGATTGCCTATGCTACGATGAGCGGATCGACTCGAGAGATTTCCGAGGAGATTGCCCGCGTGTTGAACAGCCAGGACCGGCAAGTGGACGTGTGCGCTTGCCGGTCGGTGGCAAGTCTGGAAGATTACGACGCTGTTATTCTTGGAACGGCGTTATATATGTTTCACATTCATCACGACGCAGCGCGCTTCTTAAAGCGCCATCAAAAGCAACTACCCAGTTTGCCCATTGCCGTGTTTGCCGGCGGCCCGTATGGCCCCAATTTCGAGGCAGATGCGGTTGAAGTGCGCAAGAACATAGATACTGAACTGGCGAAGTTCGTCTGGTTGCGCCCGGCAAGCGTTCAGCTTGTGGGAGGGCGCTTTGACCCTTCTCGTTTGCGGTTTCCCTATAACCTGATACCGGCGATGAAGCAGGCGCCGCCCAGCGATTCGCGCAACTGGGAGGAGATACGCGCCTGGGCCAACAGCTTGGCAAATCTGTTCGAGAAATCTCTTCAGT
>CAZMMI010000289.1:0-5332 GCA_964567255.1 uncultured Anaerolinea sp. | reverse complement strand
GTAACGATTTTTCTTGCCTTCTGAGCAGGTATCTTAAATCACACCTGCCCCGAAAAACTCGGGGCAGGTGCATTGGGGAGGAAGGATGAAATTTACTTTACAACGGGCAGTTCAGCGCCAATCCACGCGCCCAGGCCACCGGCCAGGTTACGCACATTGGTATAACCGTTCATCTGCAGCGCCATCTGAACGAACGAGCCGCGATGCCCAGACTTGCACATCACCACAATCGGAGCCGCCTTGTCGGCGGGCAGTTGATCCAGGCTGGCAAACACTTCGCGCACCGGGATATTCACAGAACCTTCGATATAGCCATCCGCTTCCAGTTCAGAGGTCTCGCGCACATCCAGGATGAATGGCGCAGCTTCGGCCATTTCCGCGTTCAAATCCGCGGCTTTGACCGTGCCAAAACCTTCGGGCAAATTGGACAGATACTCGTCCAGCTTCGCTAGCATCAACGCATCCACCGCTGGAGCGGTTCCAGCCACCAGCTCGCCCGCGCCTTCCGTGGCAACCGGGAACTCGGCCTTCACCCAGCCGTTCAAGCCGCCGCCCAAATTGCGCACATCGGTGTAACCCAGTAAGCGCAACGCGGCCATCGCCAGACCACCACGGTGTCCGGAAGCGCAATAAATCACAATCGGCTGATCCTGAGCAGGCAGTTTATCCAGGTTCTTGAGCAGTTCGCGAACAGGAATATTCACCGCGCCCGCCAGGTAACCGGCTTCAAACTCAGAGGCTTCGCGCACATCCAGCAAGAAAGGGGTCTTCTCAGCCAGTTCAGCGTTCAGGTTAGCCGCAGAAACGGAATAGAAACCTTCCGGCAGGGTGCTCAGGAAATTCGCCCAGGTGGCGTTCCAATCCACCACGCCCGCCACTGGCAGCTCTGCGGCCTTCCAGGCATTGAACCCACCGCCCATGTTGACCGCATCGTAGCCCAGCAGGCGCAGCGCCATCGTCACCACACCCGCGCGATGTCCCGATACGCAATAGACCACGATCTGATCTTCTTTCGAGAACTCGTTCAGGCTGGTCAGAACCTTATCCAGAGGAATGTTGACAGCGCCTTCAATGTAGCCATTCTCGGCAAACTCTTTTTCGGTGCGTACGTCCAACAGGAAAGGCATCTCAGAAACCAAGAGTTCATTCACGGAAGAAGCCTTCATCGCATAGAAGCCATCCGGCAGGTTGCTAAAGAACGCATCCAACTCCGCCAACATGCCCTCGTCTACAGCCGGAGCCGTCCCAGCGACAGCCTCGGGCACAGCGCCAGTTTCAACAGCCAATTCGGCTTTCTTCCACGCGCCCAGGCCGCCAGCCAGGTTACGCACTTTGGTGTAGCCCAGCATCTTTAATGCCGACATCGCAAAGGCACCCCGGTGACCGGAAGCGCAGTAAATCACAATCGGCTCGTCCAAGCCAGGCAGCTTATCCAGGTTCTTGAACAGATCGCGAACCGGAATGTGCATGGCGCCGGCAATGTAACCATCGGCTTCCACTTCCGAAGCCTCGCGCACATCCAGCATGAAAGGCGCGCTCTCGGCCAGTTCCTCGTTTAACTTCGTTGCGGAAACTGTACCATAACCGGCGTCCGCGGGCATTCCCGCGATCACTTCACTCATCAAGGCCGCCCAATCCAACGGTTCGGCAGTCGCCGTCGGTTCGGGCATGGGCGTCACCGTCGCCGGAACAACAGTCGGTTCAACAACGGGGGCTACCGGTTCAACGGTTGCCACGGCAGGCTGGCACGCTGACAATACCATTGCCAGCAATACGGTTAAAACAACCAGCACTCGAACTTTCTTCTCCATTTACTTTTCTCCTGAAACAGAAATTACTGACCTCCCACCGGGTCCGGTGGCTGAGGAACAATCACGTTTTGGTTGGCTTCCAACTCTTCTTCGGCTACTTTGTCCGCCGTCAAGAAAAGTTCGGGGTTGCCGTGACAGCTATCACAGCTTTGATTCTGCGGCGTCACGCGCTGAATGTTATGCGGGGTCGCATAAGCCCAGGTCGGCATAGCGTCAAAGTTAGGCAGCAAATTCTCACCGTAGTATGAGTAGCTGTCCGGAGCGATCGGAATGTGGCGCACGGTCACGTAATCGTACGGCCTATCAGCGCTCTTCCGCGTATTCAAGCCGATATAGAAGCCTAAATACGTGGCATCCGTCTTATAGAACGGGTTCCCCGTCTTATCACTGATCGCAACGTGGCAGTTGTCACAGCTCGTGTACTGCACCGAGTGGCAAACCTGGCACGAAAGATCATTTCCGTGGATGGCGTGCTGCGGAATCGTTTCATTCGAGCCGCCCACCTGGTGACAGTCGGTACATTCGACTGACGGATTGCCCGCATATCGGTGCGAAGCAGCGTCCTCTTCAGTCGCGTGCATCTCACCACCCGTGTGGCACGAAACGCAGTTCATCCGCCCGGTGCGGAAGTGAACATCTCCAGGGATTTCTTCATTCTTGCCCAGGTATTCATTCCCCACCCGGCTGCCGTGGCAGGCCGTGCATGTGCGGGTCATCGGCGGGGTCTTCACAAACATGTGCCCATCCAGCAAGCCGCCACCCACGTTCTCCGGCTGGCTGATATGGCATTCACCACAGCTCGTGTGACAGGTGCCGCAGTGATTACCGAACATTTCTTCCAGGTCCTCGTGACCCTCAGGCACACTGCGCGCATCGATCTGCGTCCAGTAGCCGGCCTGCGTGTTGTGCAACGCAGTCGTATAGGTGGTAGAAATCTCTTCGTGACATTCACTGCACGAAGCATCGGATACCGCGAGCGGATTCGCAACCATATCTTTGTGCGCAGCTTCTTTATCTGCTGCTTCCTGCGCGCCCCCGTGGCAGTAGGTGCAGCGCAAGAAACCATGCAGCGTTGTCGTATAATCCGCCGAAACTAAAACCTTTTCCCAGGGCTCCAACGGAGCCACATCGCCACCTCAGCCAGCGCCTTCAGATTCCGATTCGGTCGTTTCCTCAGGCTTCGCTGTGGCAATCAACTGGTCTTTGTCGGTATGGCAGTCCAGACAATAGTTTGGTTCTTGGGTCGGTAAAGGCGCCGCTGTTGGCAGTTCAACGGTCACCTCGGGCGCAGTCACGGTGGCAGCCGGCGCGCTCTGACAGGCTGTCATTGACAGCGCCGCCAGAACAGCTATGGCGGCTACCCCTATCCATTGACGCGGATGGTTCATCGCTTCTCCTCCTTCCAAAAGTCTACCTTTTGTAACTACTCAATAAAGAAGAATGCTCTCGAATTTGGCTTTAGCCGAGTAGTTACTACCTTTTGATGATAAATGGGAAACCTGATAACCTCTAGTGATTTTCGTCACAAAGTATATAGTTTTTACTTATCCGCTATAATAAGAGAAACTTATAGATCAGCCAAATATCACCCAAATACGAATAAAGGATTCCTGCACATGCTGGACTCTCATCAATTAAATGTGTTCCTCACCGCCGCCGAAACACTCAACTTTTCCCGAGCCGCCGAGTTGCTGCACATGTCCCAGCCCAGCGTCACCCAACATATCCGGGCTCTCGAGCAACACTTTGGCACGGCTCTATTCGATCGAAAAGGCCGCCAGCTTTCTCTCACCGAAGCCGGGATCGCCCTCCTCCCATTGGCCCGTCAGATGGTGGCTGTGTCTTTACGCACCGATGAGATTATGGATCAGATCAAAGGCGACGTGCAGGGCAATTTAATCATCGGCTGCAGCACCACCCCAGGGAAATATATCCTCCCTGTGTTGCTGGCTGATTTTATGCGCCGCCACCCTCGCGTAAATGCTTCTTGTAACATCACCAACCGTACCCAAGCGCTGCAAATGCTCGAAAGCGGCGAGGTGAAATTTGCTCTATCCAGCAGCCCCGAGGAATTTTCACCGAACATTGAGTTTCGCAAACTCATCGATGATCCCATCACGCTCCTGGTTCCAAAAAACCACGAATGGGCCGCCCGTGGCCACATCCGTATCGAGGAACTCAAGAACGAACGCTTTATCATGCGCGAGGAAACCGCCGGAACGTATCGCACGGTTCGAGCCGCTCTGACCCGTTACGGGCATAACATCAACGATTTGCGCATCATTCTATCGCTCGGAAACTCCGAAGCCATCGCCATTGCCATCCAGGAAGGTATCGGTGTCGGATTTGTCTCCCAAATGGTCGTAGAGCGCATGCCCAGCCCTCAGGCGGTACCGGTCAAAATCCACGGGCTTGAAATTCATCAGGAAATATACATAGGCCGCAACCGCCGCCACGCCGAAGGCCGGTTGCAATCCGCCTTCTGGGATTACCTCATCAACCAGGCCCAGCCGGTCATCCAGCGCCTCTCTCGCAACGATTTTCCCCGCCCTGGGTTATAAGCTAAGAGGATGATGAAAGTTGCCGAATTTACGGTAAGTCTGGGTGATGAACGTCCAGAACCACCTCAAATTCGGACCTTGTTCACATCCAACTGAGCATTTACCGAAAAAAAATCCAAGGATGGCAACAATGACCCCATTGACCGAGCTGGCCCAGGGCAGCGCGCGCTCCTGGAGCGATGTTTCCTGGCAAGGCCCTGCCCAACAAATAGCCCTCGACACTTCATCGATCATGAACCAATTACTGGATATAAGCCTGCCCTTATGGGTGATCGCTGTGGATCAGCATGTCGGTCTAGCTGCAGGGGGCAGCCTTGGTCCCGCCGCCCCAGGGAATTCCGTGCTGGGTTTTCTCCCCGCCCTCCCAACCGAAAGCCTGGGCGATTCCGCCTTCAAAGCCACCTACGGCACGCGCTATGCCTACTACGCCGGAGCTATGGCAAACGCCATCGCTTCTGAAGAAATGGTCATCGCCCTCGGCCAAGCCGGTTTTATGGGCTCCTTTGGCGCCGGCGGCTGCCTGCCGGCCCGCATCGAGTCTGCCATCCAGAAAATTCAGCAAGCCCTCCCCAATGGCCCCTACGCCTTCAACCTGCTCAATTCACCGTTCGAGCCCGCCCTGGAACAGCGCGCTGTCGAGTTGTACCTGAAATACAACGTGCCCGTCATCGAGGCCTCCGCCTACATGGACATGACCTTTGGCCTGGTACACTATCGCGCTGCAGGACTTGCGCAGGCTCCCGATGGAAGCATCACGATTAATAATCACATCATCGCGAAAATTTCACGCAAAGAAGTTGCCAAACGCTTCTTGAGCCCCGCCCCGCAGGACATTCTCAACAAGCTGCTCGAACAAGGCAAGATCACCCCGCTGCAAGCCGAACTAGCCCGCCGCGTGCCCATGGCCGATGACATCACCGCCGAGGCTGACTCGGGCGGTCACACCGACAACCGCCCTCT
>CAZMMI010000288.1:0-5337 GCA_964567255.1 uncultured Anaerolinea sp. | reverse complement strand
GATGGCAGCGTTGAGGCGCGTAAAGAAACTGTTAGCCGGTCTAATTGACAAAATGTTGCCAAGTTTTCAGGGTCATTGGCTGCGCCGGCGCTCTTGGGCCTGGCGCAATAGCTTGGCGCTTTCGCGTGCATTCTGGTGGCGCACATATTGAAGAACACGCAGCTGATCTTCTTCAGGGAGGTGGTCGAGTATGATGTTGATTGCGCGGATAATAAGCCTGCTAAAAAGATCAACCTTTTTCGTGTTATTCAGCTTTTCGCTTTCATCGTCTGACACCATTGGGGCATCGAAAACGGGTTGCATTGGGTGCTAGATATTGCCTTTCAAGAGGATCACCACCGCTTACGCAAAAATCATGGCCCGGAAAACTTTGCCGTCCTTCGCCATATCGCCCTGAACCTGCTCAAACAAGAAAAGACTGTTAAAGCTGGGATCAAAGCCAAACGCCTCAGAGCAGGCTGGGACAATGATTATCTCCTCAAAGTCCTCTCCCAATAAGATGCGTTTACCCTAGTGTCAACCTTAGGCAAGCGCCCTTTGGGAAACCAAGCTGCGCAGGAATAGGAACCCCGTCACCCCCATACCTAACAGCATCAACCAATGCGGCAGGCTTAATGACGCGGCAATGGGGCGGTAATCATAGCGCAAAAATTCCAGCACAAAACGCTCCAGGCAAAACACAAAACCATAGAAAAACAACACCCTACCCGGAGGCTTAAGCCAGGCAGGCAAAGCTTCGGTTCGGATCAAAAACAGGAACAAGCCCAGTTGGATCAGCAAGCTGGCAATCTGTGTGGGGTAACGCATGGCCCAATGGCCCTCGGTGTCCGGCATGTGCATGGAAAAAATCGATTCCGTCTCAGCCCCGCCGCAGCAGCCCGCCGAAAGGCAGCCCACCCGCGCAATGGCGAACCCTAACGCAAAACAAGGCATCAGCCGGTCCAAAGCCGGAAGGACGCTCAACTTTTCCTTGCGCGCAAACAAGGTTGTGGCTAATATGCCGCAGGCCAACCCATAATAAACTCGGATGACAACCGGCTCGGGTGGGCCGCCGGTGATCCAACCGCGCGCCAGGTTTTCCAACCAGGCCAGCCCGAACAACCCCGTCAAAACCGCCAGCAAGATGATCAGCACCCCTTTTTGCCATTTGCGCCCATCCGCGCCCAATTGCCCCACCTGTCGGATGCACAGCATCCCCGCGACCAAAAAGGCCAGGGAATACATCAGCGGGTAGGTGTGTACCGTCCAGTTGCCAATCAGAAACTGCGGAAACATAAGCGCGCCCTATCGCATCAGCAGCGGCAGATAAACTTTCTTCTTCTCCACTACACCCACGGTCACAACGACCGGCTCGCCTGCGTCCGAGACGCTCTGTCCAGTTGCCGTCGCGCTGTAGGCCAAATTGGTCAGCAGGGTTCCGTTGGGCAGGCCGGCAGCTACTGTCACCTCCAACGTGCAGAGCACCTGCTCACCTGGGGGCAGGTCGGCCAGCGTCCAGGTCACCGTGCCGCTGTTATTCGCGCAGCTTTGCCCGCCGGAACAGGAAGCATAGGTCGTGTTTGCCGGAAGCGTATCGGTCAGGGTCAACCCGGTTAATGTTGCCGGGCCGTTGTTTGTCACAGTAAACGTATAGGTCAGGGGCTGTCCCGCCATGGCCGGGTTGGGTCCTGCCACGCCAACTACCTGCACGGCAGCTTCGGCGGAATCTGGCAGCGTACCGTCTTCGGTCACCACCAGCACCGTGCTCCCTTCCCAGGAAGACGGGTTGGCAGCCGCGCCCGAAAGCGTCATTGAATAGAGGTACTGCCCCAAAACCGCATCGGCGGGAACTTTGCCGAAAATATGCAGGTGGAACATGCCGCTTGCAGGAACCGTGATTTCCGCGCCGACCGGCTGCGTTTTTCCTTCATCCTGGTAAACCTCCCAGGTCACGCCGCTGAGAGTCGATGACGCCGCCAGGTTGAAAGTTTGAGCCGAGGAGGAATAATTCTGCACGTAATAATGCATATGAACATCGGCATTCCGCTGCAACGGCAAAGACGCTGTGTAGGAAGAAAAGTGCCAATTATTTCCGTTTACCAGCTTGGTCGTAGAAGGCCCCAGGCAGGTGTACTCGCCGTAAGAAATCGGCTGCGCCGCTGTCACGCCCACGCCGCCCGCCACATCAGCGCCGGCAGGCAGGGTTTTGTAGCAGTAATATGCGGGCAGCGAGCAATTTAAGCACCGGTCAGGCCGGTTATTGAGGTCGATAAACAAGTTCGTTCGTACGGAATAGCCATCACGGTCCCCAAAAATCGGGCACTCAACATTTTCATCCAGCGCGCCGCCCACCGCCACCCATAGCTCACCCGGAGCCGATGGCAAATTTGCATTTGCCCAACCGGTCGCGTCCAGGCGCAGTTCCATCGGGATGACAACATCCAGGGGGCCGCTCAGCAAGTGAAAACTGGAATAAGGCGCAAAAGGTTGAGCCTCATCTTTGGGCACAATGACCACCGGCAAATCATATCTTTGCTCGGTCTGAATTGTGTCCGCCACCGGCAAACGGTAAGCGGTGAATGCGTTTTGTGACTGGCCGAACGCAACCAGTTCTTCACAAACCGTAGAATTGATCGTGGCGTTCACATCATCAAATAAATTCAAATTCCACGTGGTGATCGTCTCGGCGTTAGGCGTTATACTACCGATTCCCTGGGCGAACACAGTTGGAACGGACTCGATCCTATCCGGGCTGGCCTGAGTGTGAACAATGGCCGAACTCTTCTCCTCGTCTTGTAATTCTGTAGTAATCCCATCTGTAAAACGGGGCGCTCCATTCGTATCTGGCGCCGAATAGGATACGTTAATGCCTCTGCTATAATCGCTTGCTGTATAGCCCCAAAAAACAAAGGGCGGGCCGCCAGACACCGGTGGTTCTTCAAAAACGAAATTGCTGGCGCCCTCTGGAGGATACCAGGTGATTGTCCCGCCTTCGACTGCAAAGTTAGCGGCCAATTTCAATGACACGGTCTCGCCGGGTGCATAGCTACTTTTAGGGTTCAGTACCGAAGATGTGTTTATCACTTCAGATGATTCTACTTCCGTCTGCGAAGCATACTTCGAGCTAGTGCTTCCTGAGTTTGGACATCCGCTGTCACAACCCACGCCGGAAAAAAACACAAACACGCCGATGCTGAGTAGAACAACAAGCATCATGTAATGCCCCGAACTGGGGTTTGCTAAGTTAAACCAGCGCCGGATAGAATTCATCCCTTTCCTCCCTTATCATCCCGCGAGAATAGCCGTGCCTTGAACATCTCCCCGCCACCCTACGGCGGCGAAAACCGTCAATTAATAGGTAATAAAATCACATAAATGTCCTATTTAACTCTAGTATATAAAAAAGGAGACCTTTTCGACTTTACACTCCCCTAACAGCTAAATCGGGCCTAGGGCATTTCTCCCATGTACTTCGCACCGCAGCGGTAGCACACCGCGAACGGACCTTTGCGGTGCTGCTCGCGGAACTTCTTCGCCGCCGCGCTGTTCCACAGGGTCTCAATCGAGGCTTCTCGCACGTTGCCAAAGGAGAAGTCGGGGAAGTCGACGCAGTAATTGGCTTCACCGGTCGGTTGGATATCGATGAGACGTTCCACGTTGGCGCAGCCTGCCCGCGTCACCGGCGTGACCGCGTCGCAGAACCAGTCTACATACTGCTGTTCTTCCAGCGGCATATACGGGAACTCTTCCACATCGCCTAAGTTGGCCCTGAAGCCTCGCAAAGCAGCCAGGAATTTCTCGGGGTCCACGCCCGATTCTTCGCGATGGAAGCCCTCCCACGAATAAGCCGCGCAGCCGAAGAACTCGCGCATCTCCGCTTCGTAATGCTTGCCCACCGCGCTGGGAAAGTAATAGTACGGCACGATGTTCATGGATTTAATCCCCAGGCTGCGGGCTACGTCCGGCATCTGCGGCAGAGTCTCGTAATTCTCGCTCATGATGGTGAAGCATATGGACCTGCTCACCGGCTGCCCGCCTTTGGCCTGCAACTCGTTTAACAAGGCCAGGCCCTCTTTCAATCGCTGGAAGGTGCCCGGCACGCCGCGCACCTGGTCGTGGACCGCTTCCGGCCCGTCCACCGAGACAGTCACATGAATTCTGCCCAGGCGGCTCAGGTCGGCGGCAAAATCCTTGAGCAGGGTTCCGTTGGAGTCGATCGAAACGAACATGCCTTTGCCGTGAATGTATTCGATCAATTCGCGGATGCTGGGAAACATGAAAGTTTCGCCGCCGCGCAGCAGGACACTCTTCGCTCCGTGCTCGGCAATTTCATCCGTTAGCCGCATCCAATCCGTCAGGCTCATCTCCTGGCTCAGGTCGCGCTGCTTCCCCCGGACGTAACCCTCCTCGCTCCACTGCCCGCACATCTTACAGCGTAGGTTGCAGCGGTTGGTCACGGTGAAAGAATAAGATTCGGGAAACGTCAAATTTCGATCCATTTATACAGCCTCCGGTTCTGTCGGGGTCATAGGTGGTTGGGCAGGCAGGCGGATTCGAGTAGCGATCTTATCTTAACCGGTTCCTCCAGGAACAAGCGCCCGTGGTTTAGCTATTTCTGGTTAGCCTCGCCATCACGCTATTCCCGCCGGCGACCACACTTTCATAATCAATAACTCGTTGTGATTAATACCCACACGGGCATGGATTTTAGCCGCCACCAGTTGGAAGTTGGCCGGGAAGGTCAGCGAGCCATGAGCGCGGCTGATGGCGCAGCACCTCCAGCACGCGCGAGCTATGCTCGGATGCACGACTCCACTGTGGGCCGGCTCCCGAACCGTCAGCGGACAGCGGCCTTGGTTGGAGACCACCTGGCTGTCTCCCCCGCCTCCGCCGGCGACCAGACTCGAATAATCAACAATTCGTTGCGGCTATAACTCGCTCGTCTGGGAGAATAGGGTATAGAATTAGTGGTGGGGAGCAGAAACAAGTATGGACAACGGTCTGGGCGACCGCGTGTCGCAAACGGTGAACGGAATTACGACGAACTTCATCCTCGACCTGAACAGCGGCCTGACGCAGGTGTTACAAGACGGGGCGTACACCTACCTGTACGGCACAGATCGCATCGCGCAGTACGGATCAACGTCGACGGAGTACTTCCTGGGAGACGCTTTGGGCAGCGTGCGGCAGATGGTCGACGCGAGCGGAGCGGTGATTCTGGCGAAGAGTTATGACCCGTATGGGAATGTTAAGGCCAGCACCGGGACCGGGGCCAGCCGGTACGGTTACACAGGCGAGCAGAGTGACAGTTGGGGAGGAGTGTATCTGAGGGCAAGGTATTACTTTGTAACAAC
Source organism: uncultured Anaerolinea sp. (assembly GCA_964567255.1). Taxonomy (GTDB): domain Bacteria; phylum Chloroflexota; class Anaerolineae; order Anaerolineales; family Anaerolineaceae; genus Anaerolinea. Next base: position 4 of record CAZMMI010000288.1, on the reverse strand, counting down.
AATT
>CAZMMI010000287.1:0-5350 GCA_964567255.1 uncultured Anaerolinea sp. | reverse complement strand
GCCGGGGTTGTATTATAATGCACTACTTTTCCAGAGAGGATCGAAATCATTGAATACCCGGACCAAACTTATTTATAATCCAGCCGCCGGAAAGGGTGCTGCCGAGAAGAATTATCCTAAAGTACAGGCAGCCCTGGCGCAGTATGGCCTAGAATACGACGTAACCTTCACCGAAGGGCCGGGGCACGGGTTGGAATTGGCTCGCCAGGCTGCCGAAGACGGCTATGACCTGGTCATTGCCGCCGGCGGCGACGGCACGGTTAACGAGGTGATCAATGGGCTGATGCTAGCGGACACCGACGGCAACGTTCGCCCGGCTTTGGGCGTGCTGCCGGTTGGGCGCGGCAACGATTTCGCCTATGGTCTGAGCATCCCTGCTACCGTGGAAGAGGCTGCACACGCCCTGGCAGAAAACTATCGCCAAAAAATGGATGTCGGTCATGTCAGCGGCGGCGATTACCCGGAAGGGCGCTACTTTGGAAACGGCGTAGGCCTGGGGTTTGACACAGTAGTTGGCTTCGAGGCTGCTAAGATCAAATGGCTGCACGGCGCGGCCTCCTACCTGGCGGCGATGGTGCGCACCATCTTCCTCTACGCCAAAGCTCCGGTGTATGAAATTGTGCTGGACGACGGGCAGCCCATTCAGCAACCCTTCTTGATGGTCTCTGTGATGAACGGTAAGCGCATGGGCGGCTCCTTCTACATGGCGCCCCACAGCGATCCTGCCGATGGGTTCTTCAGCCTGTGCCTGGCAGGAAACGTGCCGCAGTCCAAGATTCTGGGGCTGGCGACCAAATTCCTCAACGGCAGCCAATACGACCACCCCGCCGTCAACAAAGCGCAAGCCAAAAAAGTGACCATCCGTACCGTGCAGGGCAGCATCCCCGCCCACGCTGATGGCGAAACCATTTGCACCGCCGGAGAGTCGCTACTTATTGTCATCCATCCCGCAGCACTCGATATTATTACAAAAAGAAATGAACATTAGCCCGCGAATTATTAACTGGTTTCTCAAACGCATCTTCCTGGTGGCCTGCCGGGTTCACGCCGACGATTTCAAAAAAGTGCCCGCCAACGGCCCGCTGATTCTGGTTGCCAATCACGTCAACTTCCTGGAAGTGCCCCTGGTGCTGGCCTTCATGAATAACCCGCGCCTGACCGGCATGGCCAAAAAAGAAACCTGGGACAATCCCTTCCTGCGGTTTCTCTTCAACCAGTGGAAAATCATCCCCCTCGACCGCAACGCCGTGGACCGGGAGGCATTCCGAATGTCCTTGCAGGCGTTGGAAGATGGCAAGCTGCTGGCGGTGTTCCCTGAAGGCACGCGCAGCAAGACCGGTAAACTGCTGCCCGGCAAACCCGGCGTAACCATGCTGGTGTCGCGCAAGCCGTTCACCCTGATGCCGGTGGCGGTGTATGGGCATGAAGATTTCTGGAAAAACCTCAAGCGCCTGCGCCGCACCGATTTTCATGTTGCAGTCGGCGAACCCTTCCGCATCGATTTGAACGGCAGCGGGCTGGATCGCGACGCGCGTCAGGCCGTGACCGATGAAATTATGTACAAAATCGCCGAACTGCTTCCCGAAGAGTACCGCGGGCACTACACTTTTGAAGTGCCGCCGGACTACCGCTACGCGGTCGCGGCGTAAAACCACCCCTGAGCCACATTTTAATGATCGTCGATGCGCTGCACCACAGCGTCAATCGACTCTTTATCATCCGGCGGGGTGACCTGGGTTTCCAACCGGTGCGTTGACAGCTTGTAATGCCCGCGCAAGTCGTCGCGCACGGTACCTTTCCACAGTGGGACGCCATCGAAATAGGCGGCCCGGCCAATCATGTGCGCTGCCACGGGCGCGGTGAGAAACAAGAACACAATGGTCGCCACAGCCCGCGCGGTGATGGCCCAATCCTGGAAGAAAATGGCCGCCCCCAACAGCATCAGCCCCGCCCCCAGCGAACCGGCTTTGGCAGTGGCGGACATGCGTAAGAACAGGTCGGGCATGCGCAGCAAGCCCAATCCCGCCAAAAACATTAAGAAGGCCCCTACCAGAAACAGACCCATCACCAGGATTTCTCGCAACATCAAGCCCTCCGCTCCAGGTAATAAGCAAAAGCCACTGTTCCAAGGAAGGTGATCAATGCCAGGATGATCGCCACATCCAGGTAAGCGGCCTGATTGAAGCGCACGGCATAGACAACGATGAAGCCCATCACCAGGATGCTGATCAAGTCCAGCGCAACCACCCGGTCGGGCAGGTAGGGCCCGCGCACCAGGCGAATGAACGCCGCGATGAACCCAGCGCTGAGCAGCGCCAGAATGAGGATGAAGAGGGTGTCCATCATGCCTCGATGATCTCCTTTACACGCCGCTCATAACCGTTCTTGATCTCGGCGCGGAACTTCTCCTCATCCTCCATCCACAGCGTATGGACGAACATCGCCTTGCGGTCCGAAGAAATATCCAGCGAAAGCGTGCCGGGGGTCAGGGTGATGAGGTTGCTCAGCAAGATGATTCCCACCTCGTTTTTCATATCCAGCGGCACCATCACCACCGCCGGGCGCAGGCGCATCCGCGGCGATAGAATCGTGATCGTCATACGCACGTTGGCTTTAATCACGTCCCAGGCAAAGAAGAAGATGAATTCGATCACCCGCGGAATTTGCAGGAAGTAGCTGCGACTGCTGCTCTTGCGGGTTATCAACCACAAAACGCCATAGGACAGCACAAAGCCAAAGCCCAGGTTGAGCGGCGAGAAGTCACCGGTCAACGCCGACCAGGCGATCGCCAGGAGCACATTCAGCAGGAAGACACTCACGGCGCGCCTCCAATCCCGCCCATCACCGCCGAGATATAGGCGGAAGGATCGGCCAGTTGCATTCCAGCCGCCAGACTCACATCCACCAGGGGGCCGGCGGCCAGGCCCGCCAGCAGCGAGATCGCAGCCAGGGAGACCACCGCCACCCACATCGAAACAGGCGCCCGACGCAGCGCCGGCGCGCCACCTTTGCGATCTTTCCAGAACACCTCGTTCCACACCTTGGTCATGGAATAGAGGGTGAGCAGGCTGACCCCCAGAGCCGCGCCCGTGACCCAAAAACTGCGCAGTTGCAAACCAGCCTGCACCAGCACCAGCTTGGCAAAAAAGCCTGAAAGCGGCGGCAGCCCGGCCAGCGAAAGGGCCGGGATCAAGAAGATCAACGCCAGCCAGGGCCGCGCAGAAGCCAACCCGCCCAGCTTTTTGAGGTCAAACGAACCCTGCAAGCGCTCCACCAACCCGGCCACCAGGAACAGGGCCGTCTTCGCCAGAATGACATGTACCATGAAGAACACCACCCCTGCCAGGGCCTCAGCGCTGCCCAACCCCAACCCCATCAACAAATAGCCTATCTGGCTGATGATATGGAACGAAAGCAGGCGGCGGAAGTCGGTTTGCACCGCCGCACCCAACACCCCCACCACCATCGTCAGCCCAGCCAGCGCCAGCAAAATGGGCTGCGTGATGGTGGTATCGTTGATGAACAACAGGGTGAATACGCGCGTCAGGGCAAACACGCCCACCTTGGTGAGCAGCCCCGAGAACAGCGCCGTGATGACCACCGGAGGCGTATGGTAGGAGGCGGGCAGCCAGAAAAACAACGGGAAGATGGCCGATTTGATGCCGAAGGCGATGAGGAACAACACCGCGATCAATGTCACCTCGCCCGCCGGCTGCACCTCGGGCATGCGCAACGCCAGGTCGGCCATATTCAAGGTGCCGGTCAGGTTATAAAGCAAACCGATGGCCGAAAGAAACAACGTGGATGAGAGCAGGTTCAAGATCACATACTTGACCGCGCCTTCAATTTGCGCGCGCTCGCCGCCCAGGGCGATGAGCACAAAAGAGGCCATCAGCATGACCTCGAACCAGACGTACAGGTTGAAGAGGTCGCCGGTGGTAAAGGCCCCATTGACACCCATGAGCAGGACGAAGAACAACGGATAGAAGCCAAATTTCACGCGGCTGTCATCGATACCGCTCAAGCTGAAGATCGCTACCGTCAGGGCTACCAAGGCGGAAACTTGCAGCATAACCGCGCCGAACAAATCCACCGCCAGGGTAATGCCAAAAGGCGCAGGCCAGTTGCCAATCTGCGCCACCTGAATCCCCCCGGCGCGCACCAGGGCAAACACGCTGAGGGTCACCCCATTCAGCGCCGCCGCTCCCACGACCCCCACCACGCGTTGATATGCGGGCTTTGACCAGCCGATCAACGACACAATGGCGAACAAAAGCGGGGTGAGGATGGGCAGAACGATCACGGGGCGGCCTCCGGGTCGTCTGGCAAAATGTCCTCTTCAGGGCAGGGCATATCGGTGCAGCGCATCTCATTCAGGTCATCGGTACCGGTCACCTGGTAAGCCTGGCGCAAGAGCACCACGGCAAAAGCCGTCACGCCAAAGCTGATCACGATGGCGGTGAGGATAAGCGCCTGGGGCACGGGGTCGGCATGAATCAGCGCCGGGGCGCTTTCACCTTCACGGATGAGCGGCGGGCTGCCCGGCACCAATTGACTGCCCGAATTGAACAGCAGCAGGTTCACCGCATAGCCCAGTAAAAGCAGCCCCACCAGGATTTTCACCAGGCTGCGCCGCAGCATCATGTACAGGCCCGCGGCAAATAACCCTCCGGCAGTGATCGCAAGAAGTAATGTCATGCTATACAGCCTCCTGTTCTTCAGCCAGAGTCAGCAATATCCAGGTCACAATCCCAATCACCACCAGGTAGACCCCTACATCGAACAGCACCGGGGTGCCCATCTTTCCCAGGATGGGCAGCGGGTTTTTCAGCCACAAACCGGTCATCATGGGTTTGGAGGTCGCCAGAGAGATCAGCCCACTGGTCAGGGCCACCAGCAATCCCCCAGCCACCAGGAACTTGGGCTGGACAGGCAGCAAACGGCGCAGTTCGCCCGGCGAATTAGCAATGGCATACAGCATTAAAGCACTGGAAGCCACCAGCCCGCCGGCAAAACCGCCGCCAATTTCATTGTGCCCGCGAATGAGCAGGAAGAACGAGAAAATCAACAAAAGCGGGATCAGGTAGCGAGCAGCGACGGGCAAGATAATGGAACGCTGCATCAAAGGGCCTTTTTTCCGCCGCGCATCGCCGCGCGCGCCCAGGCGGATGAGGGCGAACACGCCCACGGCCGCCACAGCCAGCACGGTGATTTCGCCCAATGTGTCAAAGCCGCGAAAATCGACCAAGATGACGTTGACAATGTTGCGCCCGTTGGCAGCGGCATAGCTGTTCTCGGCAAAATAAGCCGCCAGGCGGGATTCGGCCGGGTTGCTGGACGAAAGCAGCAT
>CAZMMI010000286.1:3610-5353 GCA_964567255.1 uncultured Anaerolinea sp. | reverse complement strand
AGCACCCCACACACACCTCAAATTCGGGAACTTTCCTCACCCTCTGAGCAGTTACTTTCATTTTACCATGTCAAGATAATCGTCCAACGTGGTCTGCTCCACGTTCGCGCCCAGGTAAGCCATCAATTCTTTAGCCTGTTCAGCCTTGCGGCGGGCATCCTTGCGGCTCCAGGTGCGGGTCTTGATCTCCACGAAGCAGCCTAACTCGGGGTGCTTGACCTCGTCAAGGTTAATGAAGAATTCCGTTTCGCGGAACACCACCAGGTAGCGCAAGCGGTCTTTCTCCACCTCCACCTCGCCGTCCGGCCTGAAGTATTCACGGTAGAAGCGCAGGCTTTGCGTGGCGGGCGCAAAATAGCGCACCCGCGACAACACCACCTGCTCCAACTGGTGCTCGTGCGTGCCCAGCAAGGTCAACCGTGAGCGCACATTGGTCACGTTGCCCTTTTCGTCCACAAAATGGTCCTCGCGGAAGCGCAGCAGGCTGGTCTCCGGTTCGGGGAAGTGGAAGTAGGTGTCATACTCGCGGTAATGCCGCTTGCGGACGATCTTGATCTCGGGCTGATTGAGCGCCCGCACCAGCGTGTCGCGCTCGGGGATGGGCGCCTTGATTTGGATTTCAAAGCTCTCTTCCTCGCTGGCCCCGCCAATAGCGATCAGCTTGGACAGCAGCGACTGCTCGCGCTGGATCAAAAAGGTGTCGATCTTCCCGGCATATTCCTGTCCGGCTTGCAGCAATTCCGGTTCGCTCAAGGTCAGCAATTGCCGCTCGCGCATCAGCCAGCGTCCGTTCACCATCAAGTCACTCACATCCGTGGATTTCGCCGCATATACCAGTTGGGCATACGCCCCTTGCGGATCGCGCCGGAAGCGCGGCGCGTTGTGCAGCGGCGAGATATCTACCAGGATCAAGTCGGCGCGCTTGCCAACCTCCAGCGACCCGGTGATATCGCCGATGTGGATGGCCTGCGCGCCCATGCGCGTGGCCATGAGCACCGCCGTAGCTGCCGGCAGCGCGGTGGGGTCGCCGCTGCCGCCCTTGGCAACGAATGCCGCCAGGCGCATCTCTTCAAACATATCCAGGTCGTTGTTCGAGGCCGGTCCGTCCGTGCCAATGCCCACGTTCAGGCCGGTTTCCAACATGCGCGGCACGGGCGCGATGCCTGAGGCCAGCTTGAGGTTGGACGAGGGGTTGTGGGCCACTCCAGCCCCGGCGTGCATCAGGGTGCGCATTTCGCCCTCGTCAATATGCACGCAGTGCGCCGCCAGCACCTTGGCCTCCAGCAGCCCTTGCTTCTTGACGTAAGGCACCACCGGCATGCCATGCTCGTGGCGCATGTTTTCCACTTCCTGAGCGGTCTCCGAGATATGGGTGTGCAGCGGCACGTCAAATTCCACCGCCAGCGCCGCGGTCGCTGCCAGGATTTCCGCTGTGCAGGTATAGGGGGCATGGGGCGCGACCGAAGGGACGATCAACGGATGGCCTTTCCAGCGTTGAATGAACTCGCGCGCTAACGCCAGTGATTCTTCGTAAGAACCCGCGTCGGGGCTGGGAAACTTGAGCACGGTCTGCGAACACACCGCCCGCATACCTGCCTCGGCGGTGGCCTTTGCCACGTCTTCTTCAAAATAGTACATATCCGCGAAGCTGGTGATGCCATTGCGGATCATTTCCGCGCAAGCCAACTGCGTGCCCAGGCGCACAAACTCCGGCGAGACGAATTCGCGCTCCACCGGCATCAT
>CAZMMI010000286.1:1761-3510 GCA_964567255.1 uncultured Anaerolinea sp. | reverse complement strand
ACAAAGTCGAGCGCGGTATGCACCGCCCAGGGAATGCCCAGGGTGGGCGGGCCGCCATACGATCGCTCTGCCCGCGCCTCTCCCAGAGGGGAGCGCGCCAGCAGCGTCAGGTTTTGTTTGTCCGGCCCAGGGCGCAAGCTCACCGCCAGCCCGGCCTCAACGCCCATCTCCCGCATCATGTCTCCCAATCGGGCGTTCAGCCCTTCGTCGAGGCAGTCTCCGCTTTCCACCACCGCGCGCTCTTGGGGCAATGCGACTCGTTCCAACCGGGCGCGCAGATCCCCGCCCAGGTTGCACTCCAGCACCGCCAGGCCCCATCCGCGCCGGGCCAGTTCCTGCGCCAGCGCGCCTTCCAGCGTTTCGTGATCCGCGCCGTAAATAGCCTCGCACAGGCGCTCGCGCACGGTCGCTTCGACGCTCTCAATCATCCGGTCGGCCTCTTCCACCGACCCCGCCTTGGCCGTGATGCGCACATCCACCTGCCCGGGGTGCGCCAGCAACCCCACGGTGGGATTGGTCAACAATTCCAGGTCGCCGATCAAATCATCCACCACCGATTCACCGATCCCCGCAGCGTGCAGCACGCGGGCCTTGATCGTCCCCGAAAGCTCATAGCGCCGGGTCAGATAGGGGATAGCCACATGCTCGATCAGGTACTCCATCTCCCGCGGCACGCCCGGCACGCAGATGATGCAGGCTTCACCCACCTCGCAGATGAACGCCGGGGCGGTGCCCACCGGGTTTTCCACCGGGATGGCCCCCTGGGGCACGTAAGCCTGGCGGCGGTTGTTCTCCGAGGCCTGCCGCCCGTAGCGCTGGAAGCGCTGCAGAATTTGCTCCCATAGCTCCGGCAGGAACACGGTCGGCACGCCCAGGGCGCGAGCCACTGCCTCGCGGGTGGGGTCGTCCACGGTAGGCCCCAACCCGCCGGTAGTGAGAATGATCTGGCAGCGCCCCAACGCCTCGCGGATCACTCCGGCGATGCGCTCCACGTTGTCGCCCACCACGGTGGTGCGGTACAGGTCCACACCCACATCCCGCAGCGTGCGCGCCAGGTAGCGGGTGTTGGTGTCTTGAATTTCCCCTAACAGCAGTTCGGTCCCGATTGTAATGATCTCAGCTGCGGGCATTCATTCCTCCAGAGGTTCACTTCGTTGCGTTTAGAGTTGCTTTTGCGATCCCAAACGTCGAAATTGCTTCTACTCCCCAATGTTGGAGAGATTTCCCGAATTTGAGGTGTTTGTGGTGTGCTTGGCACGCCACAAACACCTCAAATTCGGGCTTTTTTCTTTTTTAATGCTTAGACACACAAAATCATTGCCGTTAGTGTAGCATGATTTCAATTGATGGTAAACTATCCGCATGCACATCGGATTTGTCGCCGACACCTATAAGCCCTACACCAGTGGGGTAACTCATTATATCGCTCTCAACAAGCAAGTGCTGGAAAAAATGGGCCACACCGTCAGCGTGTTTTCCTTCGGCGACCCGCGCTTTGATCCCGGCGAAGCCAATGTGATTACCTCCCGGGGGCTGGTCTTGCCCAACGGTTACGCCTTTGGGCTAAGCTTTTCGCCCCTTGCCCGGCGCGCCATGCGCCAGGTAGACATCCTGCACGCCAACCATCCCTTTGCCAGTGGGGCCGCCGCGCAGCGCGAAGCCCGCCGGGCCAACATCCCCATCGTCTTCACCAACCACACGCGCTATGATCTGTACATGCGCGCCTACCTGCCCTTTTTGCCGCCCGCC
>CAZMMI010000286.1:0-1661 GCA_964567255.1 uncultured Anaerolinea sp. | reverse complement strand
GAGGCTTTCGCCGCGGCTGCTCCTGCCTGCCCCCGCGCGCATTTAGCGCTGGCCGGCGGCGGCAACGAGAAAGCCGCCCTGGAGGCCATCGCCATCCGCGCCGGGGTGGCCGGCCGCATTCACTTCACCGGACCGCTGTCCTATGATCAGGTGCCCAACCTGCTGGCCGCCGCCGATGCCTTCGTGACTGCCTCGGTCAGCGAGGTGCACCCCCTCACCGTCATCGAAGCCCTGGCCGCCGGGCTGCCCGTGGTCGGCATCCACTCGCCGGGCGTCTCCGACACCATCCGCCACGCTTGGAACGGCCTGTTAGCCCAAGACACCCAACCCCAAAACCTCACCGCGCAAATCACCGAGCTTTGCCGTTCCGCTGAAGCCCGCGCCAAGCTTGCCGCCGCCGCGCGCCAATCGGCGCAGGATTACGCCATCGAGCGCACCGCCGGGCTGCTGCTGGACGAATACCGCAACGTGATCGAAGCGAGGCGCGCGTGAGCCCCGACCTGCGCCGCCAGCGCATTGGCCGCTGGGGCGAAGACTTCGCCGCCCGTTACCTGCAAGAACGCGGCGACGAACTCCTGGCCCGCAACGTGCGCACCCCCTACGGTGAGATCGATCTGGTCACCCGCCGCGGCAGCCTGACCGTTTTCGTCGAGGTCAAGGCCCGCACCGGCACCGGATACGGCCTGCCTGAAGCCGCCGTCACCCTGGCCAAGCAAAAGCATCTCCTGCAATCCATCCAGGCTTACTGGCTGGCCCACGAGCCCGAAACCGATTGGCAGGTGGACGTCATCGCCATCCTGCTGCCACCCGGAGAGAAGGAACCCCACCTTGAGCACTTCGAAAACGCCCTCAACGGCTGACCTGCCCCCCGTGGTAGCCATCGTCGGCCCCACCGCCGTGGGCAAGACCGAAATCTCGCTGCAGGTGGCCGAGCGCTTGAACGGCGAAATCGTCTCTGCCGATTCGCGCCTGTTTTACCGCGGCATGGACATCGGCACCGCCAAACCCACCCCCGCCGAATTGGCCCGCGTGCCCCATCACCTCATCGATGTGACCGGCCCCGAGCGCACCTGGAGCCTGACCCTGTTCCAGCAAGCCGCCGCCGAGGCCATTGCCGCCATTCACGCCCGCGGCAGGCTGCCTTTGCTGGTCGGCGGCACGGGCCAGTATGTAAAAGCCGTGCTGGAAGGCTGGCAGCCCCCATCCCAGCCGCCCGACCCGCGCCTGCGCGCCGAGTTGGAAAAATGGGCCGCCGAAATCGGCGGGGACGCCCTGCACCAGCGCCTGGCGGTGCTGGACCCCGAAGCCGCCGGGTTCATCGACGCCCGCAACGTCCGCCGCACCATCCGCGCTCTGGAAACAGTCCTGCATTCCGGCGAGCGCTTCTCAGCCCAGCGCGGACGCAGCGCCCCGCCCTACCGCGTTTTAATGATCGGCCTGACCCGCCCTCGCCCCGAGCTATATGCCCGCGTCGACGCCCGCATCCAGGCCATGCTGGAGGCCGGTTTCCTGGACGAAGTGCGTGGGTTGATGCAGCGCGGCTGCCCGCCCGATTCGCCCGCCCTCTCGGCCATCGGCTACCGCGAAATGGCCGCCGTCCTGCGCGGCGAAATGACCCTCGAGGACGCCGTCACGCAGATCAAGCGCCTCACCCGCCGCTA
>CAZMMI010000285.1:0-5384 GCA_964567255.1 uncultured Anaerolinea sp. | reverse complement strand
TACGGCTTGTACAGCACCACCGCCGAGGCCGATTGGTTGGTGTGGTACTCCAACGTGGTATTCATCACCTTTACCTTAATCAGGTATCCCGGCGTGATCACCATCATGCACATCATGCCGTCACGCTCCACCCCCAAACAAGAGTTGCGCCACTGCACTGCCTCGCTGCTCACCAGAGTCACTTCTTCCAACCCCACACCCTTATCTTCGGCAGCCTGTTGGCGCGCCTTCACAATCGCGAAGGTCTCTTGCGGGCCGCCCAGACGGACATGAGTCAAATCCCGGTTGGTGTGCAGGAAGTAAGTTCGCCCTTCATATTCCAGGTCAAACTTATAGCCTGGGACGATGGCCTGCGTGCAGGATTCGCCGCGCTCGGCGGCGCCCAGGCAGCCATTCGGCCATTCCATCGGCTGGCTGTTCACCAGGCGAATGCTCTCCAGCGGCAACCCGGCCAGCTCGGCCAGTTTCGCCACCGCATCATTGCCCAAAACATCACCCACACTGCCTGTGTGGTCGGTGGGCAACGTTTTTGGCCGCCGGACCACGCTGCCGTCCATATTCGTTCGCATTTCGTGGGTATTGCCATCGACGGTCAACTCCACCCGGTAGCCGGGCGTGATTACCGCGGCGCACACCTCTTGCGCCACAGCCGCTCCCAGGCAGGCGTCCGGCCATTCTTTCTCTTCGATCGCCGCAATCGTGATTTCATCTTCGGCAACATTCAACTCTTTGGCCAGCATCGCCCGCGCTTTGAGCACGGCTTCCGGCGGCTGGATAGGCGCGTCGTAGGGCGTTGGCACGCCAGTATCCGTAGGCTTCGGCGGCTCTGTCGGCTGCGGCACAGATGTGGGTTGCGTGGCGCCCGGAACCTGGCCCGGCGCGCAGGCGCTCATTAACATGCCGACGATCATAAAGAATGGTATTAGAAGCATGGTCTTTTTCATAGATTTAAGACGCTCTCCCTGTGAATTAGTTCCGCGAGTCGCGCCCGCCTCCCCGCTGCCTTCACCCGCTCTTCATATCCGGTCAGCCAGGCCCACTCCACCGGCTTGGCCGTGGCAAACCACAGGATACCCCCACCCAGCAGCACCACACAGGCGTATGCGATCCACCAACGGCTAAAACGCAGCCTGAAAGCGCCGCTTTCGGCACGGTTTTCGCCGGGCTTGATCTTTTCTTGATGCATAAATTGATTGTAGCACAGCAAAGCGTGATAATATTTTGGCTGAAAGGGAATGCATGATGCCACAAACAACTCTTATCTTATTTCTTTCTCGAGCCTTGCCCTGGATAACCTTGATATCCGTTCTCACGCTCGGGTCTTGTTCTGCCCAACCCACCCCTACATCGGAAGCAGAACCCAAACCTCCGCTGGAAGATTGCCAGCTTGTCACGCCCAGCATGAGCTACGGCATCGACGCCAAATGCGGCAAGTTGACCGTCTATGAAAACCCCGCCACCCAGTCTGGGCGGCAAATCGAACTGAGCATCACCGTCCTCCCGGCTGTCAGCCGCACCCCCGCGTCCGATGCCCTCTTCCTGCTGGCGGGCGGCCCCGGCCAGGCGGCCATCGAAACCTACGCCCCCCTGATCAGCGCCTTGACTGCCATCCATCAGAAGCGCGACATCGTCCTCTTCGACCAGCGCGGCACGGGCCAATCGGCGCCGCTCACCTGCCCGATGGATGAAAACATGCCCGAAGACCCCACTCCCGAAGAGACCGCCGCTTACCTGGCCGGCTGCGTCGCCGGGCTGGATGCCGACCCCAGCCTCTACACCACCGCCCAGGCCGTGGAAGATCTGGAGCAGGTTCGCGCGGCTCTAGGCTATGCGCAAATCGACCTCCTGGGCGTCTCCTACGGCACCCGCCTCGCGCAAGCCTATGCCCGCGCCTACCCCGCCGCCACTCGCGCCCTCATTCTGGATGGCGTCACGCCCCTGGATTGGTCCCTGGGCCCTCTCAACCCGGCCAACGCCCAACGCGCCCTGGATCTCATCCTCGAGCGCTGCGTCGCCGACCCCGATTGCCAGACTGCTTTTCCCGATCTCAAAACCGAGTTGGATCAGCTCCTGGGTCGCCTGGAAGCTGAGCCGGTCGAACTCACCCTGCCCGACCCGCTCACCGGCGAGCCCACCCCGCTCACCTATGATCACCTCAAGCTGGGCTCCACCTTGCAGTTGATGAGTTACAGCGCCGAACACGCCGCTTTGATGCCCCTCTTGATCCACGATGCGGCGATGAACGAGAACTATGATGCCCTGGCTGCCCAGTACCTGATCTTATTTGGCTCGCTGGGCAACTCTTTGAGCGACGGCCTGTACCTCTCCGTGATCTGCTCCGAGGATGTGCCCATCTATGACAAATTTACTGTCTCGGATGACTCTTACCTGAGCTTTGAGGCAGAGGAAGTGCGTCGAGGCTGCCAGAGCTGGCCTCACGTCGCCGCGTCCGAAGATTTCTACCTGCCCCTCACCGGCGACGTGCCCACCCTGCTGCTCAGCGGCGAGGCCGACCCGGTCACCCCGCCCTCCAACGCCGCCCAGGTGGCCGAGAGTTTGACCAACGCCCGCCAGATCGTGGTGCAGGGCCTGGGCCACTCCGTGTTCTACTACGGCTGCATGCCCCGCCTGCTCTCCGAGTTCTTGCAAACCACCGACCCGAAAGCGCTGGATACCTCCTGCATCGACATGATCCAGCCCGCCGATTTCTTCACCAGTTTCACCGGGAGCCAGCCATGATCCAGGTTACCAACCTTCATAAATCCTTCGGTAAGGTCCAGGCCCTCAACGGGGTCACCTTCACCGCCCCCGACGGTCAGATCACCGGCTTGCTCGGCCCCAATGGCGCCGGCAAGACCACCACCCTGCGCGTCCTGTACACCTTGCTGCAACCCGATCAGGGCCAGGCCCTGGTGGATGGGCACGACTCGCGCCGCGACATCCTGGCGGTCCAATCCGTCATCGGCGCGCTCCCCGACCAGCGCGGCATCTACCCACGGCTGACCTCGCGCGAGAACATCCGCTACTTTGGTCAATTGCACGGCCTCAAAGGTTCTGCCCTGGAATCTCGCATCAACCATCTCATCGACCTGCTCGATATGCAAGATATTGCCGACCGGCGCTGCAATGGTTTTTCCACCGGCCAGGCGCTCAAGGTTGCCATTGCCCGCGCCCTGGTGCATGACCCCCACAACGTCCTGCTGGACGAGCCCACCAACGGGCTGGATGTGATGAGCACGCGCGCCATGCGCCAGTTCGTTCTCCGCCTGCGCGACGAGGGCAAGTGCGTGTTATTCTCCAGCCACATCATGCAGGAAGTCTCTGCTCTGTGTGACCAAATCGTCGTCATTGCCCAGGGCCAGGTGGTCGCTTCGGGCAGCGCCGACCATCTCCGCCAAACCACCGGTCAGGCCAACCTCGAAGACGCTTTTATCGCCGCCATCGGCAGCGAGGAAGGATTAGTACGATGATGCGCCGCATCTGGATTATTCTCAGTAAAGAAATGCTCGATAATGCCCGCGACCTGCGCTCGCTGCTCGGTTCGCTCAGTTCTTCCATCTTCCTGCCCCTGCTGCTCATCCCGCTCATCATCGTGGTAGGCAGAATGATGAACTATGAGGCCATCGAGGCCCCGCTGCAAGTTCCCGTGGTCGGCGCCGAAAACGCCCCCCGCCTGGTTGCCTACCTGGAGCAAAACAACGTCATCGTCCAGCCCGCGCCCGCAGACCCCAAGTCTGCCGTGGCGGAAGGCAACCTCGAAGTCGTGCTGGTCATCCCCGAAGGCTACGGCGAAGACTTTACAACCGGGCAATCCGCCACCGTCCAGGTCATTCAAGACACCTCGCGTTCATCCACAATGGCCTCGCGCGCCCGGCTTGAAAACCTGCTGTACGGTTATTCCAGCCAGATCGGCGCACAGCGCCTGCTGGCTCGCGGCATCAACCCCAGCCTCACCCAAACCCTGGTGGTGCAGAGCGTGGACGTTTCCACGCCCCAATCTCAATCCATGATCTTCCTCAGCATGCTGCCTTTCATGCTCATCACGGTCATCTTCCTGGGCGGCATGTACGTGGTCATCGACACCACTGCCGGTGAACGCGAGCGCGGCTCGCTGGAGCCCTTGCTGATCAACCCTGCCCGGCGTAGCGAAATCGTCATCGCCAAGACGCTGGCCTCCATTCCCTTCGGCATTTTGGCAGTCGTGGTGGCCATGGTCGGCATTGGCGCGGGCTTCAACCTGGTGCCCATCGGCGACATCACCGGCATGCGCCTCAACATCAGCCTGCTCACCCTCTGGCAAATCTTCCTCATCTGCCTACCCATGGTCGTGTTGGCCTCTGGGTTGCAAATGGTGCTGGCTACCTTCACCCGCAGCTTTAAAGAAGCGCAAACCTACCTCGGTTTCGTCCCGCTGGTGGTAGGCATGCCCAGCATGTTCCTGGCCTTCAGCCCCGACCGCATCACCCTCACCAAAGCGTTGATCCCCATCTACGGCCAATCGATGCTCATCAACCAGTTGATGCGCGGCGAGACCATCCTGCCCATCAACGTGTTAGCCGGAGCCGCCACCACGCTGCTGGCTGCGGTACTCTTCACCATAGTAGCCATTCGCCTGTACCAGCGCGAGCAAATTCTGCGCGGGAGTGACCGGTGAAGTTTGCCCGGGCCGACCTGAAGACTTGCGCTGAAGCCGAGGGGCTGGTCGTCGCCATCGATGTACTGCGCGCCTTTACCACCGCGGCCTGTTTCTTCGCCGGAGGCGTGGAAGAAATCATCCTCGTCTCCGGCGTCGATGAGGCCTTTGCCTTGCGCGAGCGCTTCCCCGGCAGCCTCATCGCCGGAGAAATCGACGGCATCCAGGTACAGGGCTTCGATCTGGGCAATTCCCCTGCCGCCCTCACCGGTCTCGACCTGCGCGGGCGGCGCATCATCCAGCGCACCAGCGCCGGCACCCAGGGCGTGATCCGCGCCCAAAAAGCCGGCATCATCCTGGCTGCCGCCCTCACCAACGCCACCGCCACCATTCGTCACATTCAAAAGCTGGCCCCGCCCGAAGTCACCTTCATTTTGACAGGTTACTTTCCCGAAGAAGGCTGGGGCGATGAAGATGCCGCCTGCGCCGACGTATTCGAAGCCCTGCTCACAGGCGCGTCTTACGACAAAGAAGAGGTTACCCGCCGCGTCCTGGCCTCCCGCTCCGGGCGGCATTATGACGGCGCCCATCCCAGCTTCCCCCTCGCCGACCTGGACATCGTCCTCGATTTCGACCGCTTCGATTTTGCCATGCAGGTCTTCAAAGAAAACGGCCTGTTCCTCTTGCGCGCTGTTTCCCAATGATTACTTCTGTTTTCGGCTTGTGGCCCACCGACGCTCATCTGTAGTAG
>CAZMMI010000284.1:0-5392 GCA_964567255.1 uncultured Anaerolinea sp. | reverse complement strand
GATCATCACCGCTCTGGCACGCACCCCCGGGCAGGTCTCAGCCATCGGCTCGGCCATCATGCTCACTTTTGGCGTCCTCGGAGGCAGTTTCATTAATGTAGCAAACATGCCCGCCTGGTTCCGCGTCTTCGCTAAGATTACCCCCAATGCCTGGGGCTTGAACGGCTTCAGCACCCTGGCCCTGGGTGGCACGCTGGACGACATCTTCACCCCCGTCCTGGCTCTGGTGATCATGGGATTGACGCTCTTTGCCGCGTCGGTTTTCATTATCAATCGCCGCGGCCTGGGCCAGCGCTAGAAGGAGGGCAACATGAAAAAAATTCTCGCCATCATCTGGAAAGACCTCGTTCTACGCTTCACCAGCCCCGCCGAGTGGCTGTTCTTCTTGATCTTGCCCATCGTCTTTACGCTGGTGTTGGCAGGCGGAACCGGCGGCACCGAGGATGACCGTGTGCGGCTGGCCGTGGCCGACCAGGCTCAATCCAAGCTGTCGGCAGAGTTGATCGCCGCGCTGGAACAATCCGACACAGTTCGCCCAGACGTGATGACATTAAACGAGGCCGAAGGACAAATTTCGGCTCGCGAAGTCGCCGCCGCGTTGATCCTCCCAGCGGATTTTGACCTGGAAACCCTCAAAAAAGGGCGTATCGAACTGGAGTTGCGCCAGCAACCTAACAACATGGATGCATTAATCGCCCAGCGCTCGGTCAGCGCCATTTTACAGCGGGTCAGCAGCGCCGTAGACATCGCCTCTAAGGCCACAAGCGAAGCCGAAGCCCTGCGCCCGTTTGCCACCGACACCGAGCGGCTGCAATTCTTCAACGCCGCCCTGGAGGACGCGCAAGAAAAAATTGGAACCGCGCCCAATCGCTTGAAAATCAACGAAGGATTTGACAACGACGAGATCGACTACGACCCCGGAGCATCTTCTTCCGCCGGGCAACTGATCACCTGGGTATTCATCCCCCTGCTGGGCATCTCCGGCGGCTTCGCCTACGAACGCCAGCAGGGCACTTTGCGCCGCCTGCTCACCACCCCCACCGCAAAATCCACCTTCCTGCTGGGAACCATCGTCGGCAATGTGCTCACCGCCCTGGCGCAAATGATCCTGCTGGTGGGCTTCGGCATCCTGGTCATGAAACTAAACTGGGGCCAATCGCCCGCCGGGCTGGCTGTGATGATGATCTCCTTTGCGCTGGCCTCGGCGGCGCTGGGCACCACTTTGGGCACCTTCGTCAAGAGCGAAGGCCAGGCCAGCGGCTTAAGCATCATGCTCGGCATGGTCATGGCCTTGTTGGGCGGCTGCTGGTATCCCATCGAGCTCTTCCCGCCCGCCGTTCAAAACGCGTCCAAAATCCTGCCCACCAATTGGGCCATGCAGGGCCTGCTCAACCTCGTCCACCGCGGGCAGGGGTTGGAAGGCATTCTGCCCCATGCCGGTGTGTTGTTGGGCTTCGCCGTGGTCTTCTTCGTGATCGGGGTTCTGCGCTTCCGCTACGAATGAGCACTAAGAAACGCGCCATGACTCGAATTTGAGGTGGCTGCGCGTGAAGCGCGCAGCCACCTCAAATTCGAGAACTTTCCCCTCCCGCTACGCAAACCCCAGCACGCGCAGCGCAAACACAAACCCAACGATGGTGACCACCGAAAACAGGGTGGTCACCAGGATGATCTGCCCGGCCAGGTCTCCATCCCCGCCCATGCTGTTGGCCATCACCAGGCTGGCAATGGCCGTGGGCGTGGCAAACACCCCAAACACCGGCGCCAACTGCGCCCCGCGATATCCGGCCAGTACCGCCAACGCAATCATCACCCCCGGTACCACCACCAGTTTGTTCAGCGTCGTCACCACCAACGGCTTGCGGTTAGCCGTCACCTTTTGGAACTTGAACTGTCCGCCCAGCACCACCAGCATCAGCGGCGTTGCGATCTGGCCCAGGTCGCTGACCACACGGGTGACCACCCCGGGGAGCGGCAGCCGAACCGCCGAAAACAACACCGCGATGACCACGGCAATGATAAAAGGGTTCTTGAGAATGCTCCACAACATGCCCTTTAGCGCAGCGGGGCGGCTTTGGTTTGCCAGGGGGCCATCCTGCGGTCCCAGGGTCGTCAGGGCAATGACCGAGAGCACGTTGAACAGCGGCACCACCACCGCCATGACGATGGAAGTGGGCGTGGCGGCCTCGGGGCCAAACACATTCACCACCAGCGGCAGCCCAAAGAGCACAAAGTTGGAACGGAAGGTGGCCTGCACCACCACTCCCGCCTGAGCCCGCTCGCGCACCACCCACGGCGCCAGCACCCAGGCCAACAGCGCCGCCGCCAGCGTCCCCACCACCGGCAGAACCATCAGCCCGGGGTCGAATTCGCCCAGGGCCGCCCCCGGCGCATAGATGTTCTTGAACAGCAGGCAAGGCAAGGCCACCTTAAAACAAAACTGGTTCGCCATCTCCAAAAAATGATCGTCCACCAGGCGGATGGCGCGCACAAAATACCCCACCGCCACGATCAGGAAAAGCGGCACGACCGCATTGATGGCGAATAGAAAATTTTCCATAAAACCTACCGGGAAAAAGGGGATTGTTCAGGACACCGGGAGAAAAGCCTTGCAGGGATGCAAACCTTCAGCCCGTAGGGCTTCCATGACCTGAGCAGGGGCTTCAGCCCCGCGAAAACGTGAAATTTACGATTTGCGCTGCAAAGATTTTATCACGCCGCCCCGATGTACAATGAAGATATGTCCCGAACCTCTCCGCTCCTCCTGGCCGGGCACGTCCTCTTCCAGCACCTGTTGACCACGCGCCGCCGCCCGCTGCTGGCCAGCTACAAGCTCACCTACCGCTGCAACCTGCGCTGTTTGCAGTGTCCCTTCGTGGATTACGCCGGCGAGGACGCCCCCTTTGACCAGGTCTGCCGCACCCTGGATGAATTAGCCCGGCGCGGTGTGCGCCTGGTCATCTTCGAAGGCGGCGAGCCCCTGCTTTGGCAGGATGGCTCACGCGGCTTCAATGACGTAGCGCAATATGCCCGCCAGCGCTTTGACTTTGTGGGTGTGACCACCAACGGCAGCCTACCCCTGGATGTGGATACCGATGCCGTTTGGGTCAGCCTGGACGGGTTGGCCCCCACCCACAACCGCCTGCGCGGCGCTGAGATTTTCGAGCGGGTCATCGAACACCTGCGCGCTTCTGCCCACCCCCGCCTCTATGCGCACATCACCGCCAACGCCCAAAACCACGCCGAAATCCCCGCGCTGGCGCGCTTCATCCGTCCGCTGGTCAAGGGCATTACCGTGCAGTTCTACTACCCCTACACCAGTGACGACCACCTGTTCCTGCCCTGGCCTCAACGCCGCGCCTTGATCGACCAACTGATCGCCCTCAAGCATGAAGGGCTGCCCATCCTCAACTCGACAGCCGCCTTGCGTGCTCTCAAAGATAACCACTGGCGCTGCCTGCCCTGGCTCATCGCCTCGGCCAACCCCGACGGCAGCATCACCCAGGGCTGCTACCTGCTGGGCCGCGCCTCCGTGGACTGCTCAAAATGCGGTTTTTCGCCCTACACCGAGATGTCCCTGGCCTTCCGGGGAAATCCGCAGGCCATCCTGGCGGGCATGCGCATTTTTACCTGAACAGAATCGGGGTAAACTTACACCCTATGAAAACTCTTTTACCCCTCTTATCGGTTTTGATATTGGCAGCCTGCTCCGCGGCTCCCCCTCAACCAACTGAAACGCCCGCCCCCGTTCCACGGGTTGAAAGCATCCCCCTGACGCCAACGCCCTCCCCCACCACCACCGCCACCCCGCAACCCTCTCTCACGCCCACTCTGCCACCCTCCGCCACGCCCATCCCGCTCGAGCATTACCTGCGCATCGCCGGCGGGCGGCAGTACTTTGCCCTGGGTTGCGAGGCCAGCGCCGCCGTCGATTGGGCTTCCTATTTTGACGTTGAGATCAACGAGTTCAACTTCCAGTACGAACTACCCCTCTCCGACAACCCCGACAAAGGCTTCGTCGGCGACGTGAACGGCCCCTGGGGGCAGGTGCCCCCCTATGCCTACGGCGTCCATGCCGCACCGGTAGCCGAACTTCTCCGGCAGTACGGCCTGCCCGCCGCCGGACTCAAAGACCTGACCGTGGAGCAAATCAAGGCCGAGCTGGCCCAGGACCAACCGGTCATCGTGTGGGTCATTGGCAACATGGTCGGCGGCGTGCCCGCCACCTATACCGACAAGGAAGGCGAAAGCGTCCAGGTGGCCGCCTATGAGCATGTGGTCATCCTCACCGGCTACAACGAAACCTCCATCCGCTACACCAACAACGGAAAGTTTTACGATGTTCCCATCGAGGTATTCGAGAACTCCTGGAGCGTGCTGGAAAACATGGCCTTGATTTATGACGATTGACCTGCTTCCCGTTCCAGCAAGGCTCGCTTGCGCTCCTTGCCCCAGCGATACCCGCCCAGGCTGCCATCGCTGCGCACCACCCGGTGGCAGGGGGTGACCAGTACCGCCGGGTTGGCCGCGCAGGCATTCGCCACCGCGCGGACGGCCTGCGGCTTGCCAATGGCTTGAGCCACCTCGGCATAGCTGCGCGTCTGGCCGTAAGGGATGCGCCGCAGTTCTTCCCACACACGCAACTGGAAGGCGGTCGCCACCACGTCCAGGGGCAGCCCGGGCTGCGGGCGCGCGCCAGAGAGATGCTCCACCAAAGCCCGCGCCCAATCGCCCAATGCAGCGTCGTCCCGGCTGAGCTCCGCCGTCGGATATTCGCCGCGCAAAAAGGCCTCCAGCGCCGCATCCTCCTCGCCAAAACTGACCGCGCAAATTCCGCGCGCGGTGCCTGCCACCAACATGCGTCCCAATTCGGTATCCACCAGCGTATAGAGAATGTCCATGCCCTGTCCTCCTCGACGATAAGCAGCCGGGGTCATGCCCAGCTTGCGGTTGGCTTGCTCATACAGGCGACTGCTGGAGGAATACCCAGCCTCGTACAGCGCCCCGGTCACGTCTTGCCCAGCCTTGATCTGCTCCTTGAACTTTTCCAGGCGCAGCCCTTCGGCATAGCGGCGCGGGGTGACGCCCAGCGCATCCTTGAACAACCGGCGCAGCGCCGCGGGGGCCATCTGGACACCTGCTGCCAACTCGTCCAGCGAGAAGGCCCGCTCCAGGTTGGCTTCGATCCAGGCGCAAGACCGCCGGACCAACTCGGCCGGCGCGGCGGCCTGGCGCGGATTGCAGCGCTTGCAAGCCCGAAAGCCGGCCTGCTCGGCAGCATCGGGACTGGCGAAAAAGTCAACTTGCTCACGCCGCGGGCGGCGCGAAGGGCACGAGGGTTTGCAATATACGCCCGTCGACCTCACCGCGTAGACAAAGCGCCCGTCCCAGG
>CAZMMI010000283.1:0-5401 GCA_964567255.1 uncultured Anaerolinea sp. | reverse complement strand
CAAAGCCCTCTCCGCCAGGTAATCCACGGGCCCTCTGCCTCCGTCCCCTCTCCCGGGGGGAGAGGGCAGGGTGAGGGTGCCTCTCTGTCTACCCTGATCTCAAATCCTGCCCCGCCCATATTCCACCCTCACCCTGGCCAACCCCGCAGGGGTTTCCGCGTCCTCAGGGAGGGTTTCAACCCGACCGTCTTCCGCCCCCCCCAGACCCGACCGGTTTTCAAAACCGGTCAGGCCCATCTTCTCCTCACAATAATTTGACACAACCATCTAAATACGATAAATTTAGCCATCTTCTCCACATTGGACCCATGCCCCCATGCGCTTCTCCCGCCTCCTTCCCCTCCTCCTTTTCCTCGCCGCCGCCCTGGCCCTGGCTGCCGCCAACCCGCCGCCCCCCACCCCTGCCTCCCCCGAAACCCAGGCCCAGCTCTCCGAGGCCTTCACCCGCCGCCTCCAGCAAACCAGCCTCCAACCCCACGCCCTCACCTTCGCCCTCTTCACCCCCGAGCTAGACACGGCCTTCACCACCCCCAACGACCAAACCGCTGTCCTCTGGCTGGCCCTGCGCGATGACGACGGCCGCAAGCTGGCCGGCGAGCCCGGTCTGGTCCTCGCCAAGCGCGCCCCTGCCGGTTGGCAGGTGCTGCTCCCCGGCGACCCCGGCTGGGACGAGACCCTTGCCGCCCTGCCCCCCGGCTACCTGCCCCTCGAGAAAAGCCCCGCCCCCGCCGGGCTGAATGCCGCCCCCATCACCCCCGCCGACGCCCCCCTCACCGGCTACTACCTGCCCTACCCCGCCGGCACCGCTCGCTGGATGGAAGGCTCCATCAGCCACTTCCACTCCATCCCCGAGCTGGGCTACCCCTCCTGCGCCTACGAGTACTGCCACTACGCCTACGACTTCACCGACGTCGACCACTTCCCCCTGGTCGCCTCCAAAGCCGGCAGCGTCATCGGCTCGCGCGACTCCTGCTCCGACGGCAGCACCACCTGCACCAACTACATCGTTCTCTTCAACGAAACCGACCAGGCCTACCAAATCTATCTCCACCTGGCCAACGGCACCATCCCCGACGCCCTCACCCCCGGCACAAACGTCGCTCGCGGCCAATACCTGGGCGACAGCGACGACACCGGCTACAGCACCTCGCAGCACGTCCACTTCATGGTCACCAACAGCATCTGGATGGGCAACAGCGACTACTACTGGGGCAACTCCATCGACATCCGCTTTGCCGACGTGCCCATCAACAACGGCATCCCCCGCAACTGCTACGAAATCCGCTATTTCGACGTCTATGACGGAGCCACCCAATGCCTGGGCAGCGTGGCCGACCCGCGCAACCCGGCCAACGACTGGTATGTCTCCGGCAACACCGGCTCCATTCCCCCCGCCGGCACCCTCACCCGCCCCGCCGCCGGGGCCACCGTGAACACCGGTGCCAACCCGGTCATGGATGTCACCGCCAACATCACCGACGACGCCCGCGTCATGGCCGTGCGCCTGCTCGCCCGAGTCAACGGCCAATGGGCCGAAATCGGCCCCAAGGTCACCGTGCCCTTGCCCAACGGCTCGTTCGATTGGGACGTCAACCTGTGCCAGGCCGGCGCGTTCAACGGCCCCCTCGAAATCTCCGTGCGCGCCTGGGACCGCGAAGGCAATGTCATCTCCGGCCTAGGCGCGCGCACCATCCAGGTCGATCACGCCTGCCCGCCTCCCTCCAGCCAGCTTCTCCCCGCCCAGAGCTTTGATTCCACCGCCGTACTCCTCAACTGGGAGGCCGTCAATGGCGGCGCCGGGCTGAACACCTTCGAGTTGCAATGGCGCCCCGACTCAGGCACGTGGAACCCCGCCAACATCCTCACCCTCCCCGGCAGCGCGCGTTCCACCTGGTTCGTCGGCCAGCCCGGCGAGACCTACGCCTTCCGCCTGCGAGCCGTGGATGCCAATGGGCAGCGCGAACTGTGGCCCGCCGATGATGCCGCCGAAACCGTCAGCGCCATCTTGCCCACCACCTGCACTGCCGATCCATCCGAGGACGGCGATGACACCTCCGCCAATCCCCCTGCCCTGGCCCTCAACACCGTGGCCCAGCGCAACCTGTGCGGCGCAGGCGACCCAGATTGGTTCAAGCTGGCCCTACCGAACACCAAAGAGTACTTCATCGGCGCGCCTTCGCTCAACGGCGGCGCTGCCGTCAAGCTCACCGTCTACGCTGCCGACCGCGTCACCGTCCTGGCCAGCGCTCAGGCCGCCGCCGCGGGCCAAACCGCCGCCCTGGTCTTCGCGCCCCCCGCTCCCGGCACGTACTACATCCTCGCCGAACCGCTCCTCCCCAACCTCATGGGCACCGAAGCTATCTACGGCCTGTACGTGACGGAATCGCGCAGGCTCTACCTGCCCATTATTGCAAGGTAGCTTCCCCAAAAAAATAGTTTCCCCCTCCCGGCGAAAAACCATCGCCGGGAGGGGGTGGCGCGCAGCGTCGGGGGTGGGTTCTTCCCGCCTGTGCAGGGCCGTTGGCATTACTTTACAAATAGCCCTGGATTCAGCCACCCTCATCACTGGCTGAGTAGCAACAATATTTGTATAATAAGGTCACCCCTATTGATTGGCATACTGGTTTTTCCGAGCCGGCATGCCTATTTGATTAATGGTTCCCATCCCAGAGGAGCAAATGCGTCTACGTCTGCCGCAGTTCCTCAAACCACCCATCTTCCCCGAAGAAGACAAAACCCGTGCAGCCGGTGTGCTGCACGTGATCCTGTTAGCGCTGTTTGTTGTCCTGGGTCTCCTGGCGGCCATCACCACCCATCCCCTCACCGTCTACGTCACGGCGGTCATGGCCATCACCTACCTTGGCGCTTGGCTACTCATGCGCCGCGGGCACGTTCAGTTAGCCAGCCGCCTGCTCATGGGCTCGCTCATCGTCGGCATCACCCTGATCGTATACTTCAACGGCAGCATCCGAGCGCCCGCGGTGAGCGGCTACGTGGCCTGTATTGTCGTTGCCGGGCTCACCCTCAGCAGGCGCTCCACCATCCTCTGGTCCATCACCATCTGCGCCATTCTCTTGGTCCTTTACCAGCTTGAGATCCGCGGGCTGCTTCCACCTGTCTATTACACCCAGGTTAGCTTCCTGCAATGGGCCACCTATGCCGGGGTGGTCAG
Organism: uncultured Anaerolinea sp.; assembly: GCA_964567255.1. Classification (GTDB taxonomy): domain Bacteria; phylum Chloroflexota; class Anaerolineae; order Anaerolineales; family Anaerolineaceae; genus Anaerolinea. The sequence goes on along the minus strand of CAZMMI010000283.1, from coordinate 2,229 downwards.
TATTACGGCGGTGATGCTCATGCTGGCCCATACCAGCATCTTGAATGCCCTGTCGCTTGCGCGCCGCAACGCGCAAAGCCTGGAAGAGCGCAACCAGGACTTGCGCGCCGAGATCGCCGAGCGTCTGCAAGCCGAACAGGCCCTGCGCCTCAGCCAAGCCCGCTACCGCACTCTGGTTGGCGCGTCTCCCGATGGCATCCTGCAAGCCGATACGGACGGCGTCATCCTGTTTGCATCGCCGCAGTTCCTCTCTATGCTTCACGTCAAAGATGCCGGTGAGGTGGTGGGCCAGCTCATCTGTTCCCTGGTTGCGCCGGAAGATCGGGATCGAGCCTGCGAGAATATCCATTCCTCGGTGCAAAGCAGCTTCCAAGCTTACAATACCTACACCTTCTTGCGCAGCGACGGCACGCGCTTCACCGTCGAAACCAGTTCGGCTCCCTGGCAAAATGCCGAAGGCCAAACCGGCGGCATGATCTCGATTGTCCGTGACATCACCGAGCGTCAAAAAGCCGAACGAACCCTGCGTGAGAGCGAAGAACGCTACCGCACCTTGTTCGAACTCGAATCAGACGCCATCCTGCTCGTCGACTACGAAACCTTCAAAATCGAGGACGCCAACCCTGCTGCTGTGCGCCTGTATGGTTACAGCTATGCCGAACTGCTTTCGATGAGCGCCATGAAGCTGTCCATGGAACCCGAATACGCCGACCAGACCGACAGTCAGGTAGTGCACATCCCCTTGCAATACCACCACAGCAAAGATGACACCGTTTTTCCCGTAGAAATCACCTGGCATTACTTTGACTGGCAAAACACAAGAAAGCTGCTCATCGTCTCCCGCGATATTACCGACCGGGTTCAAACGGAAGAAGCCCTCAAGAAACGCCTGCAAGCGCTCACCCAGCCCCTGGATGCCCCCCTGACCATTGAGTTCTCCGATCTTTTCGATATCGCCCGCATTCAAGCCGTGCAAGACTCTTTTGCCGAAGCGGTAGGCGTAGCGTCCATCGTCACCGACCTGGCCGGCACACCCATCACCCTCCCCAGCAACTACAGCCGCCTCTGCGCCCAGCTTGTCCAGAAGCCCCCCCAAGGGCTATCTGATTGTTACTGCGCCAATTCTAACCCTCCCGAAAGCACATACGACGGGCCTTTCATCCAGACCTGCCCCAACAGCGGGCTGTGGAGAGCCAGCGCCGGCATCACCGTGGGGGGCAAGCACATCGCCAATTGGCTCATCGGGCAAGTCAAAAGCCAGGCCATCAACGATGCCCGGCTGCAACAATTCAGCGCAGAAATTGGGGCCGATGCCGAAGCGGTTCGCCAGACAATGATCGAAATGCCCAGCATGTCCAAGGAACAATTCCAAAAAATCGCCCATGCCCTGTTCCTGCTGGCCAACGAGCTTTCTCAAGAAGCCTACCAAAACATGCAGCAAGCCCGCTTCATCACCGAGCGCAAGCAGATGGAAGAAAAACTACGCGAACACCGTGAGCACCTCGAAGAACTGGTGCAGCAGCGCACCACCCAGTTGACCGCCATCAACCAGGAACTGGAAGCATTCAGCTACTCCGTGGCCCACGACCTGCGCAGCCCATTGCGCGCCATCGACGGCTTCAGCCGCACCCTGCTTGAAGAGCACGCCGGTGAGCTCAATCCGCAAGGGAGGGCTTACCTGGAACGCATCATGGCCGCCGACCGGCGCATGGGTCAGCTCATCGATGATCTGCTCAGCCTCTCGCGCCTCAACCGCAGCGAAATCATCTACGAGACCGTTGACTTGAGCGCAATCGCCCGCGACATTCTTGTTGATCTTCAGCAGCGGCACCCCGAGCGCAAGGTCGAGGTTATCCTTGCCGGCGGATTGGTCGTCAAGGCAGACCGCCGCCTGATCAGCATTCTGCTCGAAAATCTGCTGGGCAACGCCTGGAAGTTCACCGCCAAAACCGAGTCCGCCCGCATCGAGTTAGGCGCCGAGATCGGAAAAGCCCGTACATTCTTCGTGCGCGACAACGGCGCCGGGTTTGACATGGCTTATGCCGACAAGATGTTTGGCGCCTTCCAACGGTTGCACACCGAAGGCGAATTCCCCGGCACCGGCATCGGCCTGGCCACCGTCAAGCGCATCATCCACCGTCACAATGGCGAAGTGTGGGCCACCGGCCAGGTCAACCTGGGCGCCACGTTCTACTTCACCCTGCCGGAAGGCTAGAAGCCATCAGCCAT
>CAZMMI010000282.1:0-5451 GCA_964567255.1 uncultured Anaerolinea sp. | reverse complement strand
GTTTTTCCTACCTTGACGCGAATCTCCACATGAAATATACTTAAGCTCGTTTAATTATTAAGGACAATTAAGTATGTTGCCTGCCAAACAATTGCCGGATATTTTCAAGGAATGGGCCGAAGTCTTCACCCGTCGCTCCATGCACGACATGAAACGTTTCATGGACGAAGCCGGTCTCTCCCCTTCCCAAGTCACCACCCTCCTGCGCCTTTCGCACAGCGGTGAATGTGGGGTCTCCGATATCGGCGATCACGTTGGCATTACGAATGCTGCCGCCAGCCAGATGCTCGAACGCCTTTTACAACAAGGCTTTATTGAGCGCATCGAAGATTCCCAGGATCGCCGCGCCAAGCGCATTTTTCTAACCCAAAAAGGCAGAGCCCTGGTCGACAAAGGAATTAAAGCCCGTCACGCCTGGCTGGAGCGGGCGGTCAACACCCTCACGCATGAGCAGCAAGATGTTGTTGCCTCTGCACTAAAAATGCTTACCGAGGCAGCCAGAAAAATCGAGGAAGACGACCGGAGCGCCTCAGCCCGTTGATCCCAACGCTCCGGTCTTGAAAGGAACGCATTTGAACCAACGCTTCTCCCCTCCCAACCGCAAAAGCGGTTCTGCTGGTGGCCCACGAACTCGTGGAGTCATTGGCCGAGCAGCCAAGTACCTCTGGCATTACCGCGGGCAAGCCGCCCTGCCATATGTTTTCATGGTGATCGCCACGCTTTCCATGCTGGCTGTCCCGCGGGTCATTCGCATGATCATTGACGCGGTCACCAATGGTGTCGTCGCAAAAACCCTCCTTGACCGGCTGCCCGAAATCCCCGCCCAGTTCATTTCTCAAGCACTGCCCGCCATTTTAGACTTCCTCAAACTCGATTCCGGGCTAACACTGGAGCAATTGACCGACCATTTGAATCAACAAGTGGCCGCTGCTCCCGGTGAACTGATCCGTGCCGGGCTAATCATCGTCGGCTTTGCTGTGCTGCGAGCAGTCTTTGCCTTTTTGCAATCCTATTGGGCCGAGCGCAACTCACAGAGCATCGCCTTCGATATTCGCAATGACTTATTTGCCAAAATCCAACGGCTTTCCTTCTCATACCACGATAAAAACCAGACCGGCCAACTCATGATTCGCGCCACCGACGACGTCGAAAAGGTGCGCATGTTCATTGGGCAGGGCCTGTTGCAACTGCTCAGCGCCATCCTTCTACTCTCCGTCACGCTCATCATTCTGTTTTCGACCAACGCCAAACTGGCCTTTAGCATCCTATGGATCATGCCTTTTGCGCTGGTTTTGGTGATGATTTTCGGCGCGGTTTCACGCCCCATGTTCACCAAGGTCCAGCAAAAAATTTCCGCGCTCAACACCATTCTTCAGGAAAATTTAGCCGGAATCAAAGTCGTCAAAGCGTTCACACGCGAACTGAGCGAGCAAAAGAAGTTCAATCGCTCCGCCGACGACCTCATGCGCCAGCAGATCGCGATCAGCCGTCTGTTCACCATCCTGTTCCCCCTTACCTTCTTGATCGCCAACCTTGGTCAAGCCACCATCCTGTATGCGGGCGGCCAGCAGATCATCCGCGCCACGCTCACCCTGGGTGAATGGCAGGAATTCAGCATGTACCTGATGTACCTGTTCTTCCCCATCGCCCAATTCGGCTTCATCATTAATCAGCTTGGCCAGGCTTCAGCTTCCGCTACGCGCATCTTTGAAATCTTGGACGCGCCCAATGATGTGACCGACCGGCCCAGTGCCATCGAGTTGCCGGATGTCATTGGCGATATCCGCTTTGAAAATGTCACCTTCCGCTACGTTGGGGATGGTGCTCCGGTCCTTAAAAATGTCAGCTTCACAGCCTCTCCCGGAGAAACTATCGCACTGCTTGGCGCAACCGGCTCAGGCAAGACCAGTATCATCAACCTGTTGCCGCGCTTCTATGACCCTACCGAAGGGCGAATCACCATCGACGGGCATGATATCCGCGACATCAAGCTAGAGTCCTTGCGATCCCATTTTGGCATCGTACTGCAAGAGACTACACTCTTTTCCGGGACCATCCGCGAAAACATCGCTTTTGGCAAACCCGAAGCCACCCTGGAAGATATCATCGCCGCAGCCAAAGCCGCTGCCGCTCACGAGTTCATCCAATCGTTCCCCGATGGCTATGAAACCCTGGTTGGCGAGCGCGGCACAACCTTGAGTGGTGGGCAAAAACAACGCATCGCCATCGCGCGAGCCTTGCTGATCAACCCCAGCATCCTGGTACTGGACGACTCCACGTCCAGCGTTGATCTGACCACCGAAGCGCACATTCAAGAAGCGCTCGACCGGCTCATGCAAGACCGCACCTCGTTTGTCATTGCCCAGCGCATCACCACCGTGATCAACGCTGATCAAATTCTCGTTCTCGACAAGGGCGAAATTGTTGCCCACGGCAAGCACGCAGATCTGCTTGAGGAGAATGAGGTCTACGCCGAGATTTATAGTTCCCAGCTAATCGGCGACGAGAAAACCGAGATCCGCGAGTAATCCCAACAGCAAGAATCTTTCTCCGTAGGCAAAGGAGTTTCAAATGATGCATGGTGGTCCCCGGCACATGATGGGGCAAGATAACGTAAAATTGCAAAATCCCGGCCAAACGCTTCGCCGCCTGGGCAAGTATTTCGCTCCCTGGTGGCCCGCGCTGTTGTTGGCCGTCATATTTGTAGTCATTTCGACCTGGTCGCAGGTCACCACCCCCGAACTGAACGGTCAGCTCGTGGATTGCTACCTTACCCAGGTGGGCGCAGCCTCCACCGGCTCGAATTTTCTCGGCGGAGCGGTCAGCAGTTCTGAAAGCAACTGCTGGCTTTCCCAAGACAAAGAGCCGCAGGGCGTTACTCAAACGTTGATTAAAAAGCTATTTCTGAGCGGCGACTTTCAAGCCCCATCCGCAACCCTCACCCAAGACCAGCGCATCGCCGGGCTGGGCCGCCTGGTGATTTTCATCGTGGCTTTGTATATCGTCGGCGGACTGCTGAGCGGCTTGACATTTTACGTAATGGCTTGGTCAGGTCAGCATGTCCTGCAAACGCTGCGGGTCAAAGTGTTCGAGCAGCTTCACCGCTTACATATCGGTTATTACGGAGAACACGAAGCCGGCGACCTGATGAGTCGCATCACCAACGACACCGAAGCAATCGCTCAGGCGGTCAGCTTCGCTCTGGTCAATGTCGCCAGCGGCGTTCTACTCCTGGTTTGGGTCGCCTACAATATGCTCACAAAGAGCGTAGCCTTCGGCTTGCTAAGTATGGCCGTCACCCCCTTCATGATCATCGTTACCGTTTATTTCTCGGGCCAGGCCCGCAAGGCCTTCCGGAAATCCCGCAAAGAGATGGGCAACATCAACGCCGAATTGCAGGAAAATATCGCCGCAGTGCGTGAAGCCCAGGCCTTCAACCGCGCAGAAGAGAACATTGAAAACTTCCGTGTGGTCAACGCCGCCAACCGAGACGCCAACATTCGGGCCGTCTCCTTCACCGCCGCCCTTGGCCCCATTCTGGAAGCCTTAGGCTACCTGGCCCTGGCCATCGTGACCGTGGTCGGTGGCACACTGGTTCTTTCTGGATCGTCTCTGTTTGGCGCCACGGTGTCACTCGGCCTGGTCATCACCTTTATGAGTTATGTACAACGCTTCAATCAACCCATTCAACAGATTGCATCGCTGTGGACGAACATTCAAAATGCAGTTGCCGGTGCGGAGCGCATCTTTGGGTTACTGGATGTACAGCCCGAAGTCCAAGACGCCCCCAATGCGCTCCCCCTGGGAGATATTCAGGGGCATGTGGAATTTCAGGACGTGTGTGCGTCTTATAAAGTGGATGAGCCCGTTCTTGAGCATGTCAGCTTTGAGGCCAAACCCGGCCAAACCATCGCCATTGTCGGTCCCACCGGCGCGGGTAAAACGACCATTATTAACCTCATCCCGCGCTTCTACGATGTCTGCGGCGGAAGCATTCTCATTGACGGCCAGGATGTTCGCTCGATCTCCACCGAAAGCCTGCGCAAGCAAATTGGTATCGTCCTCCAAGATACCTTCCTGTTCAGCACCAGTGTCAAAGAAAACATCCGCTTTGGCCGCCCAGATGCGACGGACGAGGAGGTCATTGCTGCCGCCCAATTGGCTCATGCAGATACGTTCATTGAGCGCCTCCCAGAGAAATACGAGACTATCCTTGGCGAGCGCGGTAGTGGGCTCTCACAAGGTCAGCGCCAGCTCTTGTCCATTGCCCGTGCCGCTCTGGCTGACCCTCGCATCCTCATCCTTGATGAAGCCACTTCCAGTGTCGACACGCGCACCGAGCGCCTGATCCAAAAGGCTTTGGAAAAGTTACTCAAAGGCCGCACCAGTTTCGTTATCGCCCATCGTCTGAGCACCATCCGCAACGCCGATCTGCTGCTGGTGGTTGACGAAGGCCAAATCATCGAGCGAGGCACGCACGATGAACTTCTTGAGAAGAAAGGCTTCTATTACAATCTCTATATGAGCCAGTTCAGTCGAGAGACCCCAGGCGCCAGCAATATATCTGGAGATGGGCACAAGCCCCTCACCCAGCTTCCTGCTGTGGGCTAATCCCCCAAAATAACCTATCCATTCGACCAGCCAGGCACTCCCCCCGAGATGGGGGGAGTGCTGTTTTTTCCGTTGTATGATAGAGCCGACTTCACGAATAGATGATTTTTCGCGGCAAAGCATTATTGCCAACAAGGTTTTGGAGGTTCTCATGTTCACTTGCATCACCTACCTGCTCTTCAGTTTTCCTGTCGTTATCCTCACCTTTATCATCGAAACGTTCTTCACGAAAGAAGACCTCGCAAGAATGGGGGGCTGTCTGGACGACCTGCACAAATTGACCACGGCTTAGCCGTTTCTCATCCCCAGATATTTGCACTAAAGATTTCACCGTATAAGGAAACCATGAAAACCTTCTTGATCGTTCTACTGATAATCGTCGGATTGATTGGCATTACCGTTCTCCTGGTGATTCTACTCACCCCCTGGATGGATCGCTGGGCCTTTGTTCTCCTGCCCCAAGCCGATAACACGACCCGCCTGGTCATCCGCACGCGGACGATGATGGTCGGCGGCCTCTGGAACGTCGTTCATCCGATAGCTTTCTTCATGGAACGCGGGATGCTCCTTGGGATTAAATCACGCTCTGAACTTCACTAAGTCTACCAAAAATCACAACTATCATTTATAGCCATAGAAAATAGTTGTGATTTTGTTAGGATTTCTACTCATTTAACCCAATGTTTGTACTATAATATTAGTACATCGAATGGTATACTAATTAATATATGACACCTCCACGCCAAACCCATGATTTTTCCGTACCCGCAGAAGCCCTCGTTGGTCGCCGTTTGCGTGAACTGCGCACCAGCCAGGGCTATTCCTTGCGAGCCCTGGCAG
>CAZMMI010000281.1:0-5453 GCA_964567255.1 uncultured Anaerolinea sp. | reverse complement strand
CTACCTCAGGCTCCATCTCTTTTCCATTTCCCCTGACATCTTTTGCTTGCACACGACCATCATCGATCCACAAGTGGGAATTCATCGCCGCTGGTATAATCAGCGCAGCTTGAAACCGGCAATTCCACCGAAGGAGTCAAAACTCGTGAAACCGTTTACCGGAAAAGACCGTTTACTGCAAACCTTACGCCATCTGGACGTAGACGAAGTCCCCTGGGTGCCCTATGCCGGAGTTCACGCTGGAAAACTAACCGGCTTCTCAGCCATCGAAGTGCTCACCGACAAGGACAAGCTGCTCCAATCCCTGCTGCGCGTCAACGAGGTCTATCACCCCGATGGGCAGCCGGTGGTTTTTGACCTGCAACTGGAAGCCGAGATCTACGGCTGCAAGCTGATGTGGGCTAACGACTCGCCGCCCTCTGTAGCCACTCACCCTCTGGCCGAAACTGACCAGATTCCCAACTGGCTGCCCACGCCCGACTCCGGACGCCTGCCCCTGGTGCTGGATACCATGCGCGAGATGAAAGCTCGCGTGGGCGATCAAACCGCCCTCTTCGGCCTGGTCACCGGACCGCTCACGCTGGCTTCACACCTTCGCGGCACCGAACTGTTCCTCGACCTGGTCTACAACCCCGATTACGTCAAACGCCTCATCGAACACTGTCGCGCTGTGGCCGAGCGCATCACCAGTTTCTATCTGGACGCAGGCATGGATGTGATCGCATTGGTTGACCCGTTGGTCTCGCAGGTCTCACCGCGCAACTTCACCCAATATCTCAGTGAGCCCTACACACAGCTCTTCGCTCATATCCGCGCTCAAACCGCCCATTCCGCCCTGTTCGTCTGCGGCGACGCCACCAAGAGCCTGGAAGTCATGTGCAAAACCGCGCCTGACATCCTGGCGGTGGACGAGAACATCGACATGCTCCACGCCAAACCCATCACCGACCGTTTCAACGTGGTTCTGGCAGGCAACATTCCATTAACTACACGCATGTTGCTCGGCTCGCAAATGGATAACATGCAATTCGTGGTCGATTTTCTCGACCAGCTAGATCACCGCAACCTCATCCTCTCCCCCGGATGCGACATGCCCTATGACACCCCCATCGACAACGTCATCGGCTGTCTGCAAGCCGTGCGCAATCCCCACGAAGCGCGCCACCTGCTGGCCTCTTACCAGGCCGAGCAGCCCGACCTCGAGTCGGTCGTTCTGCCCGACTACGAGCATCTTCCCCGCCCGCTGGTCGAAGTCTTCACCCTGGACTCCGCCGCCTGTCCGGCTTGCGGCTACATGCTGGCTGCCGCCCAGGACGCTGTCGGCTCGATGAGCGAAGCGGTCGACCTGGTCGAGTACAAGTTCACCCGTAAGGAAAACGTGGCGCGCGCCATGAAGATGGGCATCAAGAATTTGCCGGTCATCTTCATCAACGGCGAACTTAAATTCTCCTCGCTCATCCCCGAGCGCGAGCTATTGGTCAACGAGATTCGCAGCGCTTTCCGGAAATCCCCAAAATGAACCTTCACTTGGTGGGCGGCTTTTTGGGCAGCGGCAAAACCACCGCCATCATCAGCGCTGCCCGCCTGTTGATGGACTCCGGCAAGCGCGTTGCCATCATCACCAACGACCAGGGCAAGTATCTGGTCGACACGGCCTTCTTCCGCGCCGAAGGCGTGCCTACCGTAGAAGTCACCGGCGGCTGCTTTTGCTGCCGCTTCGATGATCTTGGACAGCATCTCGACTTCTTGCTGGATACTGTCCAACCCGATGCGGTCTTTGCCGAATCCGTCGGCTCCTGCGCCGACCTGGTAGCCACTGTGCTCAAACCTCTTCAGGCCTTGCAAGATGGCTTACATGCTCCCGCCAGCCTGAGCGTCTTCACCGACAGCCGCCTGCTGCTCCTGCGCCTATTGGAGGAGCCCCTGCCCTTCAGCGATAGCGTCATCTATATCTTTGATCAGCAAATCGAAGAATCCTCCTTGCTGGTGGTCAACAAGATTGATTTACTTGCCCCTGAGGAGCAAGACGAAATCCGCCGCTTGACTGCCGAGCGTTACCCCGGCAAAACGCTCCTCTTTCAGGATTCTCGCCGCGAAGAGAACATCTGCCTGTGGCTGGAGACCATCCAACCAAACCGTTCCCCGCTCCCCAGCGAGTCACTGGAGATCGACTACCAGCGTTACGGCCAGGGCGAAGCCGAACTGGCCTGGTTGGACAAAGAACTGACCCTCCAGGCTGCTCCTGGGGCAGCCCGCCAGGTTGTCCTTCACTTTGTCGAGCAAATGCTCGCCCAACTTGCCGCCGCTCAGGCAGCCGTCGCCCATCTTAAGCTGCTCATCACCTGCGGCACTCAGCACGCCAAACTGAGCATCACCGCCTCCAGCGATGAATATTGGCGCGCCAACCTGCCGCACTTTGGAGACGAACCAGTACAGATTGAGTTCAATGCCCGTGTGCAGACCGATCCCCCAACCCTCGACTTCATTTTTTCCTACGCGCTCGCTTCAGCGGTCAAAATACCCGGCGTCCAGGTTCAGTCCGCGGGCCTGCCAGCCTTCAAACCCGGCTTTCCCAAGCCAACCCATCGCTACAAGTGATCCTCTAGGGAAAAACTACTGACTCACGTGAAGATGCGTTGAAATTCTTTGAATTTGTTAGAAAGCCATCCGTTTTCACGATCAACGCCCGTTCACACTGAAATTTGATGGAATTTTTTTTGGAAACCCGCTCGGAGTGCTTTCCACGGATGAATGCCGTTTGGTTTTCCGAGTTGGATAAGTACGGTATCGATAGATAACTGGCAGGTACGGTCCTCTAGCCTGATATCCGAGAGGGTCAGAGAAATAGGAATGGCCTCTCCTTCTATGAACCAGGCCGGGCGGCGTCCATTAGGGACAGGCGATGGAGTACATTTCAGCCCCACGCATGTTCCCGCATCATAGATCGCGCAGGAAACATACGCCACGGTCCGCTGGAATAGGCGTTCCGCCTCCTTCATAGGTAGATCGGTGCCCCATTGGTAAACGAGAAGGAGATTGCTATGAAATGGGGTTTCGTTAATTTCGGCGAAAATGAGGGTGAGCGTTCGATTTTCGCCCGGCTGTTTCTCAGCCTCCTCAAAATAAAAATACGGATACACAAGCCCGGTCCCAACGGCTTGCGAGCTATCTTCGCGCAACTGCTGCACTTCAGACAGGCTGTTCTGAATCTCAGCCCATTCATCTGGGAACTCATCTTTGTTGATTACTTCCAGCGCTTGCTGAAAATGGCTGATGGTCTGATCGATGTTCTGCGACCGATTGCCCTCTTTGCGTTCCATGCAGACTAATGCCTGGAAAACCTGTTCCATCGCCCACTCGGAAGGGAATGCCTTCCGAGTGTAGACGGTCAGCGCTTGTTGGGAATAGCGTACGGCCGCGTCCAGGTTCTTCTCCCGGCTGCCCTTCTCGCGCCGGAAATATACTTTCGCCAGGTAAGTCAGTGCCATGGCCCATTGGCGGGATTCCGATTGCCCGGAAAAGGCAATTAGCGCCTTGTCCAGGGCCTGGATAGCCTGTTCCTGGTTATCTGCATGGCTGCCACGAACTCGATTTTCGTACGCGGACGCCAACCAGTAGAGGGTAACCCCCCTGTTTGGCGAATCAGCTGACTGCGTATAAACTTGCAGGGCCTGGTTAAGGTGGCTTATGGCTAGTTCGATATTTGCCTCTTTCTGTTCTTGCCCCGTCACCAAACCCATAAAGTAGCGTATGGGGGGTTTACCTTGTGCTGCTTCTTTAGCGCTTTGGTAGTGTAAAATACTGACCCCGATGCAATAGTGGGAGTAAGCCCATTCTTTGGGACGATTCGGGCGAGTAAAAACTTCCAGCACTTTTTGGAAGTGATCAATCGCCTGTGGGTAGTTTTCCAGCCGGTTTTCACCCCCCAGGTCGAAATAGGCCGTGCCCAGCCGGTATTGAAGCACTGCCCAATCATCGGGGTAGCGTTCTCGCGTGGAGTATTCCAACGATTGCTGGCAACATTGAATCATCTGCTTCAAGTTCTCTGCCCGGTCGCCGTTGATCCTCATCCAATAAGACAACGACAGGTTGAACAGAGTCGCGGCCCATTGGCTCTGGTTGCTCTGCCGAGTATACACTTCGAGCGCTTGTTGAAAGTGGAAGATCGATTGATCGATGTTCTCAGCCCGGTTGCCACGGACTCGTTTCTGATAGGCTGTCCCCAGGTTATTTTGAGTTAATGCCCAATCATCCGAGGCCGTCGACCGGGGAAATACCTGCAGGACCTGCCGCAAGTGATCGATAGCAGTCTCAATGTTTTCCGCCCGGTCCCCGTCTGCTGATTGGTAAGCGATGCCCAGGTTTTCATGCGCCGCGGCCCAAGCGTCTGGGAATGCGGCCTGAGTAACCACTTCCAGGGCCTGCTGGGCATGTGAAATGGCTTCCCGGATATTTTCTGCCCGGTCTCCGTGGATACGTTCCCGGTAAGCTTCTCCCAGGTTCACATGAATGCCAGCCCAAAGTCCCGTCATCGTCTTCGGATCCAATAAATTCAGGGCTCGCTTGTAAAGTGAAATCGCCTGATCTAAATTCCATGCGCGGTCACCGTCCTGTGTTTGCCTAAGGTTATCCGCCGGGGCTACCAGCGCAGCGGCCTGTATTAATGCTTTCCTTTCTTGCTCAGCGAGTCCCTGGGGGATTGCAGTATCCGGCGTTTGCGCTACTTCGGCCCATTCTGCTGGATGGAACGAGCGAACCACGTTATCCCAGACTGCCTCTCGTTCTAACAGAAATTTTTGATCGATGCAGGTCGCCGTCATCGTGTATTCGATTTTGCCGAACACTACCAGATATTTCTTGTTCCATCTGCCGCTTCCCATATAGTAGCGCGCCCAGAGATGTTCCTGGCCAGCTACGAGAATCCTGCCGGTTGCCAGCAAGGAATACCCACTGTTACTCACGTACTTCATGAACTCTACTTCAGTCTCTTCGAGCGTTTGTTCAGTGGTCAAGGGGCCAATTTGAATATTAAACGCCTCATAATTATTACAGGTAAAAACAATAGAATAATCTCCTCCGAAGAATAACGCTGAATTCGGAGACTGCCATTCATCAGGTATCTGCATCTCAAAGCCGGGCCGGGTACTCCGGTAGCTCTTCATTCCGTTATTCTCCGTTTTTGCAGATTTATTTATCATTATAGTACGCGATCCGACAAGCACATACTGTTTTTTATTCCCACCGTAATTATCGAGCCACTGCCAGATCGTATCTACTCACCACAGGGTGAGCGGTTACGAAACATCTCTATCCAAAGATTTATGGTTAAAAAAGCTAACCGAATGGGAGCAGTCCATTCGGGGGAGGTTTGGATATAATATTTTTGTGAAATTATTATACGCTTGCAGATGAAGAAAACTTAGATGAAAGCGAAATGCCCCGTTTGTCATTCA
>CAZMMI010000280.1:0-5454 GCA_964567255.1 uncultured Anaerolinea sp. | reverse complement strand
TTTTCATGAGATTGTCAAAGATGCGGGCAGCCAGAGAAGCGTTCGCCACGTCAAAGGACAGGCTGCCCCATTGCGTGTACATAGGGTAGATGTCCTCATCTGAGATGGCAGTCGAATATTTATCAATGACTTGCTCGCCGCGCTGGTAAGCCGCGTTTGCTTCTGCGTTGGAATATAACCGGCGAGCATGTTGGGCAGCCTTGAACCAGTAATGGAAGGCTTTTTGCGCTTCACCGGCCTGCTCGAAATGATCGGCCAAAACTGCCGCCGGAACATTGGGCTGCGCCTCCAGCACCTGGGCGACCCGCAGGTGGGTCATCTGCCGCCGGGCCAGGCCCAATTCCATCAGCACCAGTTCGCGGATTTTTTCGTGGATAAAACTGTAGCCCCCATTGGGTGGAATTTGGGGATCTGTTTCCAGTAGATGGGCGCGTTCCAACTCTTCGAGGGCATCCACGAGTTGCTCAAGCGAGCCGTTGGCCGTGCTTTGCAAGAGCGCCAGCGACATCTGACTGCCGATGACCGCTGCCAAATACAATACCTGGCGAGCGTGATCTGAAAGGAGCCGGGTTCGCTCGCGAAGCAGCGCCTGGATGCTCCCGGCGATGGGCAAATGCTCGGCGGCTTCAATTTGGTCGGCGCGCATGTTGTATTCCAGAAGCGTGCGCAGTGTTTCAAGTAGGAAGAAGGGATTCCCGCCTGTTTCCTGGCTCAATCGCTGCGTAAGATTTGGAGACGGGCTGAACCCCAGTACATAGCGAACAACTTCGATGATTGCGCCCGAATCGAGCCGGTTGAGATAAATATGGACAGGGGCGGGCGATTGGGGAAGATGGGAAGTGAAAGCGTTGATCTCTGGGTTAGGCTCTTCGATTCGCGCCGCAAGAATAAGACTGGCTTGCGGGCCAAAGAATCGCCGCTGCATCAAGTAAGTCAGCGCATCGAGGGTGGTTTTGTCACACCACTGCGCATCATCTAAAACGATTAACAGACGCTGCCGTTTGCGCATGAGGAGAAGGAGCTGGTGCAATGCGTCGAAGAGGAGCGGGCGCGATAATGCCACCGGCGAGGCGGGAAGCTGCACGCCCAGAGATTGGGCCAGCTCGGGGAGCATGAGTGCCAGCGCCGACTGGTGACTGCGCGACAGTTCTCGCCACTCGGCTGCTGTGACGTCGCGGCGGAGCATATCCATGAGCGGCTGGAAGGGCAACTGGCCTTCGAGGGGGTGCGAAGCAGCAACCAGGAGACGCGGGGCGGGATCCAGCGTAGGGATCAGTTCTTGAATCAAGCGAGTCTTGCCGCTGCCGGCCTCGCCAAAGATCAACAGCGGGGCGCTGCGCTGCCAGGCGGTCTGGGCTTGCTTTAGTTCATGTGCCCGCCCGGTCATGGGCACGCGCACAGAGTGGCGCCCCGGCCAGCGCGCATCCGGGTTGTGTGGGGCCAGTGCTGCGCGTTCTCGCACATGCAGCGCCAGATCCTCGAGCGCCGGTGTTAGCTCGAACATTCCATCTTCGGAGGACCTTTCGATGTGTTGGATATGGCTGAGGGCTTCGCTCCAGCGGTTTTGTTGCTCCAACAGGCCGATCAGGCGAGCATGCAGCGCATCGTTATAAGGATCACATTCAAGAGCTTTTTTTAGCCAATCGGCGGCCGCTGAGAAGTTACCCAAAACGGTGTCGTTTTCAGCCAGGCGCTCCAGCAGGCGCAAATATTGCGCCTGCATGTGCTGGCGGGTAGATCGCAGCCAGGTCTCCAGACCCTCCGATTCGGGCAGGTCTACCCCTTCCATGAAGTGCGGCGAGCGCCACAACTGAACGGCTTTGATCATCTTGTTGCGCAAGCTTTCCATGAGGGGCGCGGAGGGAAGCAGTTGCACCAGCAAGCGCTCAGACTCTTCGGCCAGGGTCTGGAAGTGACGCGCATCAATCTCGAATCCGTCAACTCGCAACGAGACCACGTCCCGATCGGCATCCAGCAAGTCTTCGGCGGGCAGTTCATTGCGTATGCGGGCCAGCGTCTCGCGCAGGCGGGAACGGCCGGCGGTATCGGAAGAAGCATCCTGCCACAACAGGCTGATTAGGATGGATCGCGGCACTGGTTGCCGTTGCATGGCGAGATAATACAGCAGCGCGCGATGGGTGCGGCGCGACATTTTCAGCGGCGCATCGGCATAGGTAATGGTAGGAGGACCTAGGAGCTGGATGCGGACCGGTTCGGACATATCTGGCGGCTACCCGGTGGACTGGTTGAGTTGGGAAGCTCGCTTGCGCGCGGCGGAGAGCGTCTCGCGGGCGGCGGTGCGGTTGGCCTCGCTCAGGCTGCCCATCATCTGGGCCAATTCTTCCAGGCGTTGATTGTCATTCAGTAAGCAAACCTGGGTGGAGGTGCGGCCTTCTTGCACTTCTTTGCGCACGCTGTAGTGCTGGTCGCCAAAGGCAGCCAGTTGGGGCAGGTGCGTGACGCACAGCACCTCGTGGCGGCGGCCCAATTGCCACAGCTTCTCGCCCACCACCACGCCCACGCGCCCGCCAATGCCCTGGTCGATTTCGTCGAAGATCAAGGTGGGCACGAAATCGGCCTGGGTGAGCACATTTTTGAGAGCCAGCATCAAGCGCGAGGTCTCACCTCCCGAGGCGATTTTCACCAGGGGTTTCAAGCCTTCGCCGGGGTTGGGCGCAATGAGAAATTCAACCCGGTCAAAGCCGGTGGCGTCGAACGCAACCGGCTGCCCGTCTTCCAGGGGCAGGCCGCGAGGGTCCGGCTCGGTTGCAAAATTCACCGAGAAGCGCGCCCCGGCCATGCTCAGGTCGTTCAACTCGCTTTCCACGCCTTTTTCCAGCTTTTCGGCGGCCTTGCGGCGAATGCGCGAGAGAGCCGATGCCAGGCGGGCGGTTTCTTTCAGGGCGGCCTGCTCGCTGGTTTCCAGTTCGGCAATGCGCTCGGTGGCGTGGGCAATAGCTTCCAGGTCCTGGCGGGCTTTCTCGGCAAAGGCCAGGGCGCTTTCCACGCTGCCGCCGTACTTGCGCTGGATGCGGTGGATCAGGTCCAGGCGTTCTTCGGCCTGCTCGAGGCGGCGGGGGTTGAACTCGATGCTTTCGAGGTAGTTCCGCAAGTCCAGGGCCAGGTCAGTGCTCAACTCGGCCAGGGTGCGGGCCTGTTCGGCCAGCGTCTTGCGACTGGCATCGATGCGCTCGACGCCCGAAAGATGCTGGGCAATTTGCCCCATCAGATCGGTGGCGGCAGGGGCTTCCACGCCGCCCTCGTCCAGCAGGTTGAGGGCTTGCTGGGCCAGGGTAGCCAGGTTCTCGGCGTTGGCCAGACGGTCACGCTCCTGGCGCAACTCGGTTTCTTCGCCGGGTTTGAGGGCCGCCGAGTCGATTTCATCCAACTGGTAGCCGAGCAGGTCGGTGCGGCGTCCGGCATCTTGCTCGGCCTGACGCAGTTCGGACAGTTCGCGGCGCACGTCCAGCAAGCGCTGGTAGGCGGCGCGGTAGGCTTCCTGGGCTTCCTGGGCGGCGGCGTAGCGGTCCAGCAGGTTGAGGTGCTGGCGCACGGTGAGCAGCGAGAGATGCTCCGACTGCCCGTGGATATCCACCAGGTAGCTGCCCAGTTCGCGGGCCAGGCTCAGGCTAGTAGTGCGCCCGTTGACGCGTGCCGTGCTGCGCCCTTCTTTGCGGATCTCGCGGCTGAGGGTCAGATAATCGGGGTCGTCGAGCAGGTCCTCGCGCTGGAGGATCTCGTGGATGGCGGGTTTGCTTTCAGCCGGCAGGCGAAAAGTGGCTTCGACCAGGGCGCGCTCGGCGCCGCTGCGCACGAAGGTCGCATCGGCTTTCCCGCCTACCACCGCGGTGATGGCATCCAGGATGATGGATTTGCCCGCGCCGGTTTCGCCGGTGAAGGCTGCCAGCCCGGGTTGCAGGCTCAGCTCGAGGCGTTGAATGATGGCAAAATTCTCAATGCGCAGATCGGTCAGCATAGGCGAGTCACCGTTTGATTTGGATGCCGGTCAGGCGGTAATAGGTGGTGGTGGTGGCGAAGAAGGTATAAACGCCCAACCAGATCAGGTTGAAGAAGCCGCCGGCTCCCGCCCCGGCGATTAAACCCCAAATGCCAATGAACAGGGTGTAGAGGATGAGCGGCAGGCAGCCCACAATGACCGCGCCAACGGTGGACTTGAACAGGGTGGGGGAGCGGCGCTTGCCAATGACCATCCGCACCGCTTCGGCGATGATCACGCCTGCTACAGGGGCAACGAAGATGGTCCAAAAGCCCAACATGCTGGCCGCGACGCTGCCGATGAAAGCCAGAACAGCCGCGATAATCATGGCCAGAGGGTAATCGCTCCAACGGGCAGTGTTGAACACCTTTTGGCCTTTTTTGACGCACTCTTTGCAGCGATAGCCGGTGGGGGTTTGCACCGCACAGGAGGGGCAAATAGGCCGCTCGCAGCGCGAGCAGCGCAGGCCGGTTTCGCGGTCGGGGTGGTTATAACAATAGAGAGGGGTGTAGGCGGGTTCAGCGGTCATTTGACGTTTCCTGCCGAGGGATTTTGTTCCATGTAGGCACTGATATTGCGATAAAAGTAACCGGGATCCTGGAAGCGCACAAAGCGGATGAGCCGGTTGGAGGCGGACACGTGGACAGAATCGCCGTCCAAAAGGGGCAGCGGCGTGTGACCGTCCACGCTCATAACGGCCTCGTGGTCGGTGTAGGCGGTCAGCTCCACACAGGCGCCTTCTGAAAGAATGACGGCGCGGTCCAGGCTGAGATGGGGGGCGACGGGGATGATGAGCATGTTGCGCAGTTCGGGCGGCATGATCGGTCCACCCGCCGCCAGGGCATAGGCGGTGGAGCCGGTGGCGGTGGCGGCGATGACCCCGTCGGCGACGATGGTCGCCATCTGGTAACCATCTACGCAGGCTTTCACGCGGATGGGGCGAACGAACTGCCCCCGGCAAATGACCACTTCGTTGACTACCAGCCAACTGCCCAGGCTTTTCTGACCGCGGAAGTGCTCTGCTTGCAGCAGCATACGCTCTTCAATACGGAAGTTTCCGTCCATAAGCTGATCCAGGCGGTCGCCCCATTCGCCGCGTTGAATTTCGGTGAGAAAGCCAAAGCGGCCCAGGTTGATGCCCAGGATGGGGGTGCCGGAAGATGCGCACAGGTGCCCGGCGCGGAGCATGGTGCCGTCACCGCCCAGGGTGACCACCATGTCGAAATGGCCTTCTTCAACGCGCTTGGCCAAGGCGGAGTCTTGCAATGTTCCGGGAATAACCTCATCGACGCCGGTTTGGCGGAGGAAGTTAGCCACTGCCTCGGCTTGAGGGGGACCGTTCTGCAAGCCCACATAGGTGAGCACGGCGATTCGTTTGGGGGCATCCATAGTGGAATAATTATACTCTGGCTTGTCGAGGTTTATGGTAACTACTCGATGGGTGATGAAAGTTCCCG
>CAZMMI010000279.1:0-5479 GCA_964567255.1 uncultured Anaerolinea sp. | reverse complement strand
TCCGGCTTCGACCGGTAGAAGCTGCGGGACTTTTAGTCCCAGCAGAGTAGTCACAGACCTAAAAGACAATCATGGGTTCTCAGTCGCGACCTTCCTAGTCATTGATACCAGAGGATTGATTTCTACCCTTGTAGCGATCGGTGAAGATATTCAGGGAAATTACGGCGAAGAAAGCGGCGTTCATCGAATTGATGTTTTCGACTTTGATAAGCCATTACCCACTGGATGTACATTCAGTAGGCGCGACTTGATTCAGGCGATTTTCGAGTATGGCATCAGCAAGCTCTATTCTATGCCCTTGTTACCCCAACTCCGTCCGGTATTTTACATCCGCGGTGTAGATCAATTCGAAAAGTACTTTCCAGACCCCCAAAAAGAAATAGAGATTATGGCTCACGAAGGTGGCGCAATGGCAATAATTTTTGATGCTGTTCCCTAATGTGCCCAACCCTGGCTTGCAGGCGGACAGCGGCTTTGCCGCTTCTCAAGCGGTGCACCTTGCCAGCAATTGTGCCACGAGTCTTGCCCGCTCCGCCGTTGCCGCCGAAGCCAAGCGTTAGGCGTTTTATAATGTGGGCTGCGCGGACTTTCCTGGGGAGGATAGCCATGAAAAAGAGATCACCAATTGTTCTGTTAGTTACCTCCATACTTTTTTTTCTCTCCGGATGTGGTCTTCCGGAACATAGTCCTGCGAACTTTGAATCCGAGCTTGATAAGAATCGTGCTAAGTGGGATGGTGCGCATATCACCCACTACAAAATGGTGGTCGAATTCTCTGGCTATGGTCAATATAGTGGGATGCCCTGGACTCTGGAGGTGGAAGACGAAAAAGTTGTCTCCGCAATTGATGTTCAAGGCTATTCAGTGTCGGTTGATGATGCTGCGAGTTTCATGATTGCCGCTCTGTTTGTAGATATAGAACAGAGGTATCAGGATAGGGCGCCATTAATTCAGGTTTCATATAATCCAACTTACGGCTACCCAGAGGATATCTCCATCAATCCGTATAGAGAGCCGTGCTGCCAAGGCTATGATATCCAGATTCGAGACTTTCAAGTCTCGCCACAGCATACTGTATTGCCAACACACACTCCACGGATGACCTGCGCTAAGTACCCTGGTATCGAGGCAACGGAGATGGAGTCTAAGTCCGATTCGCTTTGGGTAGCAAGCCGGTCTTCAGTTATTCGGCTGGACACTCAATCGCTGAAAACAGAGAAGACTATCGAATTTCCAGACTTATTTAGTGGTCCTCGTCTACTGTTAGTTACAGATCATGGTGTTTGGGTAGATGGGCTTGTAGAATGGGCCTACTACGATCAGGCAAAGTGGACTCGGTTTGGACTGAATCGTGGTGTAGCAATTGATGAGATCACCCCTCCAATCTACCAGTCACAGGATGGTCGATACTGGTTCTCATCCCGCGGGTTCCTGCTCATCTACGACCCTGCTCAGAAATCGGTTCGGGCCTATGTTCAGGACCCATTTGATCAAAATCAAGATGGAAATAATCGGTTTGTTATCGCAGAATATAACGGCGACTTGTTCGTGGCTCGAATTGCACCTGACGCGAATACTACCACAGTGTTTCCTCTTGACTGGTCAATCATCTTTGACGAGAAGCTTGCCATCCAACAGCTTAAGGAAATGCCTTTTATGTCACTTGCTGAGTATGCAGATATGGCTGTTGGTCCTGATGGCTCCATATGGATCGCCGATGCTGGGAATGTCAGCCGTTTCAATCCAACAACAGAACAGTGGATTAACTATGATCCACAAGCCAATGATCTTACACTGGGTCTGCTAAATGATCTGGCGGTGGCTCCGGATGGGAGCATCTGGCTCACCGATGGGCGTTATGTGGCGCATCTCATTCCGCTCTCGGCAACGACGAATGAGGCTCGTTGGGAACAGTATGATGCAAGCGATGGCTTTGAAGATGGCTCGGCACATCAGATTAGTATTGGCATTGACGGCACCATATGGATTGGCACAATGGATCGAAACAAACCCTTGAACCAATGCCAACTACTCCCAAAGCAATAGCTACTGTTCCGTTTCAGAAGACGTGAGACAGTAATGGATGGTACCAAGAGAAGTTCTTGAGAGCGTCTATCAGGGTAAATACAACAGCGCCTAACAAGCGCGTGCAGTCCGACGCCGATGTCGCGGCCGGTATAGCTGCCAAAATCGGTTATGTTACACGGCTCGTAATGAGACCTGCTCATTGTCCACTCCCCCCACCAGCAAGCAACGCCTTCCATTGCACCGATAAAGGAAAACATGAATATACGTTTGAGAAAATCAAAACCATCAGATGTACAATTTATGGGAGAAATGCTTTATGAAGCCGTGTTTTGGCGAACCAACCCAAATAAACCTTCGTCTGAAGAAGGCCTCGCCGATCCAGGTGTAAGAAATGCGCTTGTTGACTGGGGGGAAAGGGAAGGAGATGCTGCGGTAATTGCTCTTGATGATTCAAAGTTCTCAGCGATCACTTCGCTGTAGCTATCGATCCACCCGAAAAACTACGTTATCTGGCCGCCGGGGAAGTACTGCGTAGTGCTCTGGATGGCACCGCCTGGATGATGCAGACGGTCTTTTTCATGCTCGCCGGGCTGATCAATGGCTTGCTGATGCTACGCACGGCAATCTTCGGCAAAGCTACTGCCTGGTTGGGCATTGTCAACAGCGCTATCGGGCTGGGCTTTTTCCTGCCCACCATTGGCCTGCTTTTCCTATTTTTGAATACCATTGGCAGTGTTCCCTGGTGCCTGCTCGTGTCGCGAGATTTTAAACAAATCTCGCGGTCGGTCTCAAAGCCTGCGTAAAGCGTAGGCATAGCTTTTCACCCCGTCCGAGAGCAAGTTGCCGTTATCGTCCCAGGTATAGTTCACCCCACCGACGCTTTCCAGCCGGTTGGCGTCATCATATTGATAAGCCGTCGTCCCCAGCGGGATGGTTTCCGCCAGCCGGTTGCCCACCGCATCTGTACGTGTACTGCGAGACGACCCCATTGGGCAGGGTGCCGCCTATACTCCCCCGCGCCTCCTCACGGCTCGATCCGGTGAAACTCCCACCCATCGATCACAATGACGTCTGCTTCATACAGCGCGGGCGATCTCAGGCTGCCGGTGTACGTATAAGTAAACTTCCATGGATTGGACTCATTGCTCCAGGCGTAATCATTGCGCGCCTGAACGAACCATTCAAATTCAGTGCCCAGGCCTCTACTGGATACAAAACCAGCAAAATCTGCCACCACTCTCTGCGGGCTGGTCACGCCGCTAAATGCAAACCAGCGGTTGGTGCTGATCGAATGCAACGTGACATCATATTCCACGGCTCCGTCCACCGCCTGCCAGGTCAGGGTCAGGTCCTTCGTCCCCACCGTACTGTTATTTCCCGGCGATACCAGAACAGGTACGGAGGGCACGATCCCGCCCGCTGGTCCGCTTGTAAATGTAAATTGCTCCGTCCATTGCTTATTCTGGTAATCGTCATTGGACGCGACACCAATCCTCCAGTAATAGCGCGTGTTGGGAATCAGGTTATAGTGTAAACCGAACTTTCGATACGTAACCGCGCTGATGGAATAGGCCATTACGCAGTTGGTTGGCTCCGTTGTGGTGCCGATCGCTAAACACGCGGTGGTATTCTCGGGCTGCGGCCCCAGGTCCCATGAGAAGGTCGGAATCAGCGTATCCAGTTGGGCCTGATTGTTCGGGGTAATCAAATAGGGATACGGGGGAATTTTGGAAACCACTGGGAGAAAGGTGCAGTGATCATCGGGGCCGTTACACGTATAGGCCGCGGAGCGTTCGAGCGCCTGCCCCGCGCGCGCCGCGGCAGGAACAGAACTTACGGTCAGTGCGACCAGGAGCAAGAAGCAGCAGAAGAATCGGTGGATGTGCGATGTTGGCAGCATGGGTCGCTCCTTATGGGTATATTTTGATGAACCGGGCTCGATAAAATTATACATCAGATTCCTCTGCAAAAAGCTGAATTGTCGTCCAGCACCAGCGGCTCGGAGCGCCAAAAGAACTTCCACAATATCATCTCCGTGCCAGCGCCTGGCTCGAGGCCCACGGCTACCTGTCCGAAGCCTTCCATCACGCCTAGACCGCCGGGGATTTTGAGCGCGCCGCTCGGCTTGCCGAAAACGCTTGGCTGGGAATGGAAAGTTCTTTCCAATCTGCCGCCTGGGTCAGCTGGGTAAGTGGGCTGCCTGAGGCAGTCGTTCGCTTTCGGCCTGAGTTGTGCTACCAGCTTGGCGGAGTCTTCTCGGACCTTGGAGAACCAAAAATCAGCGAGATTCGCCTGTAAAACGCCGAACGCGCCTTGGCAAGAGCGCCTAACCGGGCCGAGTATGCGCCCATGCTAGGCAATATTGCCTTGACCCGGGTCTACAACGCCCAGGTGCAGGGTAACCTGGCCGGAACAATCTATTATGCCGAGCAGGCCATGCAGTCCATCCCTGTCGGGGATGTTTTCCGCCGCGTTCAGGCCGCCATCACGCTGGAGTTCACCCATTGGGCAACCGGCGACCTGCAAGAATCCTTGCGCGCCACCCAAGCCTGGATTACAGATATTCACTATCTGGGTCATAACATAAAGCCGCCCGATGCCAACCGCAAAAATTCTGGTGTAACGAGTCGACCGACTAACCAGAATTTTTGGATCAATTTTTGGTTTGCTTGACATGAATTATTTTTAGCCACATAATAATTCTTGTGAAGGGTGGAACCATCGTTATACATCTATGGCCTCACATCCACAACCTCGCGAAACTGTTTCAAATCTATGTTCGTTTTCACATCCAACGCATCATGTTCCTGAAAGGAATATTGCATGAACTGCCACTTCTGTCACTCCGCTAACCGGGAGACTGCCTTATTCTGTTGGAATTGTGGAACGCAGATTGGAATGGTTTGTCCAGCTTGTCTGTCCCGTGTGCCGATCTACAGTTGCTACTGTGACAACTGTGGCAAACCGTTGAAAAGTGATGTCCCTTCTGTTCGACCAGCGCAGGTGGAACAATCGGGGTTGACTGATCATGAGCCAATCCTGTCCGAGATGGTTTCGGAGACGGTTTCCCCGCAATTGTTCCAATCTAAGCCAGAATCGAATCGGGACGCGAATGGTAAGAATAAAAATTCAGGAGAGAACCCAAAGCCGTCTTTGGAGGCGACACCCGAAATAAGCCCGGATTCGGATCTATTAAGGCAGCTAAAACGTTTGATACCCGGTGAGTATGCCGATAAATTGTTGGCTGCACAGGGGCGCCAGACCCCGGGCGAACGCCGTATGGTCACCATCCTATTTGCGGACGTCAAAGGATCTACCAAGCTGGCCGGCGAACTGGACCCCGAGGAAACCATGGAGATCATGAACGGAGCATTCGAGTTTCTGATCACTCCGATTATCAAAAATGAAGGGACGCTGGCGCGCCTGATGGGAGATGCAATCCTGGCCTTCT
>CAZMMI010000278.1:0-5526 GCA_964567255.1 uncultured Anaerolinea sp. | reverse complement strand
GCCTACCCCGGCGAATCCCAAAGAGCCGCCATTCGCCGGGGTGGTTTCGCCTTTATAATGAGGTGGTATGGAAGATCGTCCCTCAATCTGGCGGTTCATCCCGCATATCCTTCTCCCGCTGCTTGTCTTGGTGCTGCTGGATGTTTCGCCACTGCCGCACAGCGTGCATAGCGGCCTGGTGGAAGGTCATCGCGCCAAGGCTGGCGGACAGTATTCGCTGGCGGTCATTCATTTGAGGCAGGTGTTGGACCAGCAGCCCTGGCGCAGCGAATTGTGGGAGCAGATTGGCAGGCTGGAGTGGGGGCTGGAGGACAAAGAACAGGCCTTACAGGATTTGGCCCGCGCCCGGCAAGAAGGCAGCCTGAGCCGCGATGGTAAGATCCTGCTGGCCGAAGGGCTGGAGGGAAGCGGTAAGGACGAGGCGGCTTTGCGGTTGTGGGAGGAATTGGCCCAGGCCGGCGAGGCGGATGAGCGAGTCTACCGGCGTCTTACCTTTCTATACCGGCAGCTTGGGTACTTGGATCAATCGCTGAAGGCGGCTCAAAGCTGGCAAGGCCTGGCGCCGCAAGACCCAGAAGCGGCCTTCCAACTGGGTTTGCTTTTGTCATTCAGTGATCTGGAACAGGCCCAGGCTCAAATGGCAAAGGCCGCAGCCATCGACCCTTCTTTTGCCCCGGCGCAGGAAGGATTGGAACGAGCGGCAGGCCTGATTTTGCTCTCAGACGATCTGGCTTACCGGAGCACTCTGGTGGGGCGAGAATTGGCCGGGTTGGGGGCCTGGGATTTGGCTGAACAGGCCTTTCAGCAGGCTGTGGCAGCCAACCCCGACTATGCCGAAGCCTGGGCTTTTCTAGGAGAAGCGCAGGAGCAGTTGGGCATGGACGGGCTGGAGGCTTTGCGGCGCGCCGAGCAAGTTAATCCGAAGTCCGTGCTGGCGCAAGCATTACTGACTTTGTACTGGTCGCGGGCTGGAGCGGTGGACCAGGCTTTGATCCATTTGCAAAAGGCCGCCGCCATCGAGCCGCAGCGGGCAGTCTGGCAGATTGAGTTGGGGGCGTTAACGGCTCAAAAAGGTGACTTGCTTGCCGCGCGGGCTTACTATGAAGCTGCGGCGAAACTGGAGCCGGAAAGTACGCAGGTTTGGTTGGAACAGGCTCGTTTCAGTCTGACCTATCAAGTGGATTTGAGCGGCTATGGGCTGAGCGCAGCCCGCGAGGCGTATCGCCTGGCGCCGGAAGATACCGAAGTGCTGGACACAATGGGCGCAGTGTTTCTGGGGTTGGACGATCTGACCACCGCGGAACGTTTCTTGCAACAAGCTCTTGCAAAGAATTCGGAACTGGCTTCTGCTCACCTGCACCTGGGGCAGATGTACCTGATCCAGGCGGAAAGTGAAAAAGCACGTGAAAGCCTGCTTCGGGCGGCTGCGCTGGATGCGGGAGGCGGAACCGGATTGCTGGCTCAGCGGCTGCTGGAGCTGCACTTTCCGTAGTGAATATACCCCCGCAATCATGTAAGGAGCTTGAAATGGGAAAACAGTCTGCACTTATCGGTTGCATGGCATGCATTGTCTGGTTTTGCGCCGGCTGCGGCCCGCTGCCTGCGGCAGAGACTTCCACCCCCGCGCCCCAACCGGGGGAAGTGCTGTTTCAAGACGATTTCTCTCAGACGCCGGGCAGTTGGGGTACCTGGAGTGATGAAGGCGCCGTGATCACGTATGAGGGTGGCGGCTTGCGCATTCTGGTGAATGAAGCGCATTACGATTTCTGGTCGGTTTCCGGAAAAACATTCTCGGATGTGCAGGTTGAAGTGGATGCTACGCGCGTTGGCGGCCCGACCGATAATGATTTTGGCCTGGTGTGCCGTTATCAGGACCCAGAAAATTTTTACATTTTTATCATCAGCAGTGACGGTTACTATGGCATTGCAAAATTGAAAGACAACCAGCATAGCCTGATTGGCATTGACCAGTTACAATATAGCTCCCTGATCGCAACCGAGCAGCCCGTGTATCGCATCCGGGCGGATTGCACAGGCCAGACGATGCGGCTGTTCGTGGACGGGAACCTGTTGATGGAGGCGCAGGATGGCGACTTCAGCGCGGGGGATGTGGGGGTGCTGGCCGGATCGTATGCCACGCCGGGCGTGGACATCTTATTTGATAATTTTGTGGTGAAACAACCTTAACGGATGAAGATTTATCTGGACTCGGTCGGTTGCCGGCTGAACCAAAGCGAAATTGAACAATTTGCCAGACAGTTCCGGGCGGCCGGTCACAGCCTGGTGGGCAGCGCCGCCGAAGCAGACCTGGTGGTGGTGAACACCTGCGCGGTCACGGCGGCAGCCTCGTCGGATTCACGCTCGCGGGTGCGGCAGGCAGCTCGGGCGGGAAGCGGGGGCATTGCTGTGACGGGCTGCTGGGCCACCCTGGAGCCTGTGGCAGCCGCCGACCTGCCCGGCGTGACTCGCGTCGTGGACAACATGCACAAGGACGGCCTGGTGGCTGACCTGTTGGGGCTGCCCGCCGAGGTGTTCGATTTGGAGCCGCTGGCGCGCGAGCCGCTGCCGGGATTGCATTTGCGCACGAGGGCTTTTATCAAAGTGCAGGACGGCTGCGACAATCACTGCACGTTTTGCATCACGCGGGTTGCTCGCGGAGCGGGGCGCAGCCGGTCGTTGGACGAGGTGCTGGCAGACGTGAATGGCGCTCTGGCCGGCGGCGCGCAAGAAGTGGTGCTGACGGGCGTGCACCTGGGCTCGTGGGGACACGACTTTGCCGTTCCGGCGCATCTCTACGATCTGGCGCGAGCCTTGTTGGAGCGGACCGCTGTGCCCCGGCTGCGCTTGAGTTCTGTGGAGCCTTGGGACCTGGACGAGCGCTTCTTCTCGCTGTGGGAAGACCCGCGTCTGTGTCGCCACTTGCACTTGCCATTGCAGTCGGGCTGCGCCGGAACGCTGCGGCGCATGGCGCGCAACACCACTCCCGAGGCCTATGCCCGCCTGCTGGATCAAGCCAGGCGGGTGGCTCCCGAAATGGCCATCACAACCGATATGATCGTTGGTTTTCCGGGCGAGAGCGAGGCGGAGTTTGCCGAAAGCTTGTCCTTTGTCGAACAAATGGCTTTTGCCGGAGGGCACGTCTTCAGCTATTCGCCACGCAGCGGCACCCCGGCGGTGAAGCTGCCCGGCGCGGTTGCCAGTGCCATCAAAAAGCAGCGCAGCGCGACCATGCGGGCGGTCTTTGCCGAGGCGGCGAACCGTTATGCGCAGCGCTTTGTGGGCAGCGAGCTGGAAGTGTTGTGGGAAGCCGGTGACTCCTACGGGCCGGACGGCTGGCGCATGCACGGGTTGAGCGATAACTACCTGCGTGTGACCACCACGGCGCCGGAGAAGATGTGGAATCAAGTCAGCCGCGTGCAAATCGATGCGGCTGACGGGGAAAGTTTGCGCGGGCGAATTGTGGGCTAAGAAATAATTCGGAAATTTCTCTGGCTCTTAGCCCCACAGACTCAACGCGCCAAAAATGAAACCTGCGCCGAGCACGGAACCGGCCACCACCTGTCCGAAGGTGTGGCGGTGAAGGCGCAGGCGCGACCAGGCCACCAAAGGGATGATGAGCAGCAGAGGCAGGCCGCCGGAGCCCAGCAGTTGCCAGGAAAGCACAGCAAAGCTGGCGGTGCCGGCTGCGTGCGCGCTGATCTTCCAGCGTGTGTTGATGAGGAACAGGGTCAGGCCCTGGCCTACGGCCGCTCCGGAAAGCACCAGGAACATTTGCGGGGCCCCACCCACACTCATCACAATCCAGGTAATCGCGCCGCAGCTCAAGCTGACCACATAGGGCCAGAAACGCTGCTTGCGGACGTAAACGTCGAAGTCGGTGATTTTGCCGCGCCGCAGCAGCCAGACGATGAACAGGGTTGGCAGCAGGATGGTGAAACCCACCAGGAATCCCGCCCAACCCCAGGCGCCGGAGGTGGCAGAACGCGCCGCGGTGAGGGCCGTGCAAATGACCGCCAGGAGGGGCGGGCTGGCCAGCCGGGACACCCAGCGGGCAATACTGCGCCCGCGCGTGGCGGGCACTTCGGGGACAACGTTTTCGATTGGTTGAATGGAGAGGGAAGTTTCGGTCGTCATGATAATACTATAAGGGCCGAGCATTAATAACAAGTTGTCAGACCGTTAAGAGACGGATAAGAAGCAGACTTGTTTGAATATTGAAAATATTATACAGAATTATCGTGGAGTCTGGAGCCGTTTGTAATGCAATTGTATGGAATCAGTAAGGAGAAAAGGGTTTAGAGGCCCAGGTCCTGGATTAATTTACGCAGCAGGTTGGCGGAATTCCGCAGGCCAAGCTGCTCTGCAGTATCAAGCTCGAGGTGCAGTGTTTTTTCGATCCCGCCACGGTCGACCACACTGGGCAGGCTGAGATACACATCGTTGATGCCATAGTAGTCTTCAATGTAGCTGGAGACCGATAACACCGTGCTCTGGTCACGCAGGATGGCTTCGACGATGCGCAGCAAACCCATGCCGATGGCGTAATAGGTGGCGCCTTTGCGCTCAATGATGTGATAGGCGGCATCGCGGGTCTGCTGGAAGATGTCCTGCAGGTCTGCGTCCACGCAGTGCATGTTGTTTTGGCGGCAGTACACCGGCAGGTGCATCCCGGCGATGTTGGCCAGCGACCAGACGGGCACTTCGCTGTCGCCGTGCTCGCCGATGATGTAGGCGTGCACGCTGCGGGCATCTACCTGGAAATACTGGCTGAGCAGGTAGCGGAAGCGGGCCGTGTCGAGGATGGTGCCCGAGCCAATGACTCGCTCGCGGGGCAAGCCCGAAAGCTTCCAGGAGGCATAGGTGAGCACGTCGACGGGATTGGTGGCGATGAGGAGGATGCCGTTGGGATTGTTTTGAGCGATTTGGGGAATGATGGAGCGGAAGATTTCGACGTTGCGGGCGGTCAAGTCGAGGCGCGTTTCTCCGGGGCGTTGAGCGCTGCCGGCGGTAACCACCGTGACGGCGGCTCCGGCGCAGTCGGTGTAATCACCGGCCCAAATACGCACAGGACGGGCCAGTGGAACCGCGTGGTTGAGGTCCATCGCTTCGCCTTCCGCTTTGGCGCGGTTGGCATCGATCAGGACAATCTCGCTTGCCAACCCGCTTTGCAGCAGAGAATAGGCAAACGTCGCGCCCACATAGCCCGCCCCGACGACAACAACTTTTACCGGGCGGTGCAGGTCTTCTCCAGGCATAGTGAAACCCTTAGGGGAGAGAACTGCCGAATTATTCCTCGGTCTTTTCGATCTTTTCGACCTTAGCTTCTTCCTCTTTTTCTTCTTTCGACTTGAGGCCTTCGCGGAACGAGCGGATACCGTTGCCAAGTTCACCGGCGATCTTGCCGATGCGGCCAACACCGAAGAGCAGGATCACGATCACGAGGATAATCGCGAGTTCGGGGACTCCTAATTTCAGGGGCATAGACTCTCTCCTTTTGTAATTTGGGTAAATTTACCCAATCAAGTG
>CAZMMI010000277.1:0-5599 GCA_964567255.1 uncultured Anaerolinea sp. | reverse complement strand
ATTCTTTTTGGCTTAGCCGGTAGTATAATGCTCGGGACAACTTCGCCGCTGCTCGCTCACCCGCGAGGAAAATTTATTGTCATTGAGGATTTCCAATGAAGCGCCCAAAGAAGATCGTCCCGATCATTATTGTTTTTATTGTGCTCGTAGGTTTGGCTTTCGCCTGTGCCCTATTTGTGTTTGACGACTCCGAAGATTATTCCTCAGATAGTGTAAACGAATCCGAAACATGGAATGAAGATTCGCTTGACGAGGAATATTCGGAAGAAGAATCTGAGGAATCCACAGAGCCACAGGACGAACCAACCAGCCGACCTAACCCCTCCACAAACGGAGAAGATACCTGGCTGGTCATGCTTTATCAAGACGCCGACGATGAAGTATTAGAAGAAGACATCTTCATCGACCTGAATGAAGCAGAAATGGTTGGTTCAACCGACCAGGTCACGATCGTAGCTCAGATTGATCGATTGGACGGCGGCTACGACGGAGGAGATGATTTCACCACGGCCAAACGTTTCCTTGTGCAATACGATGATTCGGGCGACCTGGAATCTCTTGCTTCGGAAGAATTGGACGACCTCGGTGAGACCGACATGGGTAACCAGGAAACTTTGGTCGATTTTGCGGTGTGGGCAATATCGAACTACCCTGCCGATAAATACGCCCTGATCCTTTCCGACCACGGCGCGGGCTGGACAGGCGGCTGGACAGATGATGACCCGAATCCTGAAAGTCAATTGTATTTAAATCACATAGACGAAGCACTCGCAGAAATAACGAACCAGACAGGAATTGGACAATTGGAATTAATTGGCTTCGACGCCTGCCTGATGAGCCAGATCGATGTGCTCAGCGCAGTTGCGCCTTATGCTCGCTACGCCGTGGGCTCGGAGGAAACAGAGCCCGCTTTGGGTTGGGCATACGCTGCCTTCCTGGGTTCGTTGGTAGAAGATCCCAGCATGGACGGCGCAGGTCTTTCTACCAGAATTGTGGAGAGCTATATCAACGAAGATGGGCGCGTGACAGACGAGAGCGCCCGAAACGCCTTTACAGAGCGCTTATTTGGCGCGTCTGATATATCCGAAGAATCTGCTGCCGAGGAGCTGAGTGGTGATATCACCCTTTCCGCCATTGACCTTAGTAAGCTAGAAGGCATCAATGGCACATTGAACGAACTGGTTATGGCACTGTCCGATGAAAACCAAAAGAAAGTTTCTCAGGTTCGCGCATACACCCAGTCTTACACCAACATCTTCGATAAAGACCTATCTCCTTCCTTCATTGATCTTGGTCATTTCGCCAACCTGGTTGCGGAGACATTCCCCGGTACTCCCAGTGAAGAGTATGCCAATTCACTGAGCGAAGCCATTCAGGCGGCAGTTGTGGCTGAAAAACACGGTCCAGATCGCCCAGGATCGACCGGTATCAGTGTCTATTTTCCGACCGCCAAGCTATTCCAGTCAACCGCAGACTCGGATATGGTTTTGCACTATCCCAGCATCTCCGGTCGCTTTGTTACAGCATCGTTATGGGATGATTTCCTGGTTTACCACTACACCAAAGAGCCTATCGACCCCGATGTGGCCGATCCAAGTGTAATTCAGGCGCAGTCCAGCGCCAGCGACTTTTCGCGCTCTATCCATACATCCACTGTTTCGAAAGAGGTAGAAACCACCTCGCCCGGGCTAGGTTTTGTGGATTTTCAAGATTTGACCGCATCGACCACAACGCTTGGCGTTCAAGATGCGCTCACCCTCTCCGTTGACCTGACTGGTCGCAATGTAGGCTTCATCTACATCTATACAGCCTTTTATGATAAAGAGTCTGATTCGTACCTCACTACTGATCTGGACTTCATCGGCGCTGACGAAACCCGTCAGGTTGGCGGCGTTTTATATCCCAACTGGGGTGAGTCAGAAGACTTAAGCATGGAAATCGACTGGGAACCCATCCTATGGACGATTAGCGACGGAACTAACGATGCGCTAGCAGCAGCCGAAGCAGAAACCTATGGAGCTACTGCTGAAACTACCTTCTATCGCGTTTGGGGTACATACCGGAAATCCGGATCACAGGAAGATTTCGATGCATACCTTCGTTTCGACGCGAATGGCAAATTGGATAGCGTAACAATCTTCAGCGGTTCGGAGCAAATTGCTGCCCCGCGTCAAATCTTCCCATCCCCCGGCGACTCGTTTACAGTGAGCGAAGAGTGGCTTGAATTTGACGAGAACCCCGAAGGTGAATACGCCTACTATATGGGTGACACAGTCACCTTTGGCGCCCACGGTCTCAGCATGGTAGCCAACGAGGCAGAACCTGGAGATTATGTGATCGGGCTGGTGGTCGAAGATTTGGACGGAAATTGTTACGAAAAATACATCGAAGTCACGGTCACCGAGTAAATAACTGCATGGAGTATAATATTCTGGGAGAATAATCTATGGAAGACAACAAGAAATTCTGGGGCACGACCATCTTATACAACATCGCATGGCTGGTGAGCTCATTGTTTGTAATAATCGATGTGTTCATCTTCCGTGAAGCCGTTCTGGATGTACTGACCGCGATTCAAATATCTGCTACCCAGAATGCTCCAGTGGGCGAACAAACCGCCATTAAGCTGCAGTGGGGAAACATAATCCAGCTAGCCGATCAAGGAATCTTATTCCTTGGAGGCGTCATGGCTGTGGCTTTCGCCATCGGCATCGAGTACTACTTCCGCAAAGGCCAGGAAAATGGAACTGTCTGGAAGCGGGTCGGGAAAGTCTTCGCCATCATCGTAGCTGTTTTCGCTTTGTGCCTGATAATTCAAATCCTCGTCTAAGAGATACGGATCAGAAAATCCCCCAGCGTTTCAACTGGGGGATTTTCTGATCCGACAAACATCAGTTGGAAACGGTCCCTTTAAACGAATCGTCTTCTAGCTCCAGGGGGCTCCACAAAGCCAATATTCTGCTCCAACGTCTTTATCTTGGCATCCAACTCAATCAACGCCTTCTCAAGCTGCCGCAGGCGCAGTCTCCATCGCCACCGCGGCACTGCTCCGCTTAGGCCTGAGGGAAGTTTTCCCAATTTCTCCCGAACGTCCAGAATATCCAGTTGTGTAGTCAAATCTACCATCAATGTAGTCCAATAGCTGGACTCGAAGGGGGAAATACTGCCATGGGTTTGAAACACTAATACCATCGCGGCTGTCATTTCTATAGCCAATCGGCGTTGAGACTCGGCCAACTGACCATGAAAAGCCCGCTGCAAGGCTGAATATGCTTGCGAGTAAAACTGAAGACCTTCCATCTCGAAAGACGTTGTAATGTTTTTCCGGCGCATTTTCGGCGTAAGGGCAATCAGGAGATCTTGCCCGGCAATAAAAGCATCTCGCCCACGACAATACGCAAATTGGGCCTCCAGGTCGATGTCCTGCCCGCAGCGGGGGCACACGGAAGGCCATACTTCTCCTTCGCCACCAAATTCGGACTCGCAATGCGCGCACATCACCGGCGCCAGGTCTGCTTCAGCCGCTATTTCATCTATCGCAACGGATTCGCTAAGCATGTGGATTACGCCGCACCCACCTCGTAGGAGTTCATCGTATTGAAGAACATCGGCAGCCAGTATTCATACTCCTCTACAGTTGCGCCTTGAGCTACCATGACCAGATTGCCCTCGCCCCAGTACAGGTTCTTCACCCAGCGCTTTCGGCGGGCGCCGTCTTCGGTAAAGGTGAATTTTGCTTCCATGATGACGACCATCTTGCCGGTCTCATATCGTGCTTCCTCAATCTGAGCATCCGGCAACGACTGGATGCCGGCCTCAAAACCTTCCTTCAAGATTTCAAGGTCTTCAGGCGTAACCTTAAAATCCAAAACGATTTTTTCGCACATGAAACAGGTGTCAAACCGGTCGGGGTATGGAGTAAAAATCCAACCACGGCGCCCCTCGACCATGTCTATCTGCCTCCAATCACCCGGCAGCCAAACAGCATATCCGCCTTCAACATCAGGATATTTGCGTATACTGGTATAAACGGGGCCTTGCTTCTTCTCTTCGGTCATGTTCACCTCATTCATATAGAAATCAGATTTTGAACGTGCTGGAAGAATATTATAACCTTATTTGAGGCGTTGGCAGGGTTTCGCTGCGCCACGAAAAAAGGGAACATTACACAAAGTGCGACCAAAAACGTCAAAACCTGAATTGTTTTTCTCTCCAGGCTGCTTTATTTGACTTTTCCGAACGCATCTGCCAAAATAACAAGCAGATCCTCGCATCAGGAGTTGGAATATGCAGCTACAGGGAACGGTCATGCTGATTACCGGTGGCGCTCATCGTGTAGGAAAGGCCATTGCGATGGCCCTTGCGCGAGAGGGCGCCCACATCGCATTCACGTATAACGCTTCTGAAGCGGCGGCACAAACGACATTACGAGAATTAGAGTCCCTGGGAGTACGCGGATTGTCGATCCGGTGCGATCAGACCAAGCCTGAGCAGATCAAAACCGTTGTCGATGAAGTGACTGGTAAATGGGAACGCCTGGATGGTTTGGTCAACAGCGCGTCCATCTGGCAAGAAAAACCCCTTCTTGAAATCACTCCTATGGACTGGGACATGACCATGAACGTCAATGCGCGTGGACCGTTCTTTTTCATCCACTGGGCCGCCAAATGGATGCTTGAGCATGGCGGCGGAGCCATCGTCAACATCATCGACGAATCCGCTTTGAAGCCGAGCATTAATTACATGCATCACGGCGCGTCTAAAACCGCCCTGTGGATGCTCACCCGATCGTGTGCGCTCTCTCTGGCCCCTACGATCCGGGTGAACGCTGTTCTGCCAGGTGCAATCCTCAAACCGCCCGACTGGGAAGAAGATCGCTGGCAAAGCCTGGCGCAGAAAATCCCCCTCCGAAGAGTAGGCGACTCTATTGACGTTGCTCGTGCCGTAGTCTATTTAATGAAAGAGGACTACATCACTGGACAATCTATCGTGGTAGACGGAGGTTCGACATTACGGGCCTAGAAATCTTGAAATTTTAGGCTTTTTGTGCTAATGTTATAGCGGTCTTAGCTCTGAAAACGCCTTTCAGAGGTTCGTCTATCGTCCAATTCACCAATATTTGTTCACAGTAGTGGAAGAAGGAGGAAGCGATGGGAGACAAAAGTCCCAAAAACAAAGAAAAACGAAAGAAGAAGAAGGATGTCATTAAGCCCGGTATCGCGCCAGCCGCCGGGACTTCCGCAGAAAAGAGATAACCGCATTAGACAACGAACCTCGAAGATCATCTCGAGGTTCGTTGAATATCTGCTCCATTCCTCTTCATCTACCGAACACCGCGCATTGACTGAAGAAGTGCTGCCCCCAATAGCGACAATACCAACCCTCCACCGAATAACACCTGGTAGCCAGTCGCGCTGGCCAACCCCCAGGCAGAAATCACAGCAGCGCCAATCCCTGGCAGCACGATCTGCGGGATCGTTGATGCGATATTAACCACCCCTAGATCCTTGCCTCGATCGGAGGCCGAAGGCAGAATTTCTGACATCAGAGCCGCCCCCAAGCCATAGAAAACCCGGAACCCAACACCTATCATCACGCA
>CAZMMI010000276.1:0-5666 GCA_964567255.1 uncultured Anaerolinea sp. | reverse complement strand
CGGGCGCTACCTTCAGGTTGATCGTTCCATCGGGCATCGGGTTGGCGAGGAACTTGAGCCGCACACCGAATTCCCGGAACTGTATGCTGACACTGGAATTGCCGCTGGTGCCCTGAACCACTGGTACTGGAAACTCACCACCTGCCAGAAACGACGCTTCCTTGCCGCCCAGGGCGATCAGGTTGGGTTCGGCCAGTGTCTGAAGCATGCTCTGTTGCTGCATCGCCTTGATCAGAAGCCCCAGGTTCAGGTCGGGGCGGAAGACGAAGATGTTGAGCAGATCGGTCAGTTGCATTTCG
Organism: uncultured Anaerolinea sp.; assembly: GCA_964567255.1. Classification (GTDB taxonomy): domain Bacteria; phylum Chloroflexota; class Anaerolineae; order Anaerolineales; family Anaerolineaceae; genus Anaerolinea. Next base: position 5,367 of record CAZMMI010000276.1, on the reverse strand, counting down.
GTAGAAAAACCCGTTAAAGGCGCACCGATGCTGTTCTGGACGTCGAAATTGTTGGGGGTGCCGCCGAACTGACCCGTTGTAACGATTCCAGGGGTGTTGAGCGCCCCGGTGCTCAGGATGTTCATTCCCAATTGCCTGACTGCGTTGCGGTTGACTTCGGCGAACTTGACTTCGAGCAGCACCGTCTGTTTCATCGGGGCAGGGACCAGGAGGTTGACCACATTCTCCGATGCCGTCTTGGCGATCGCGGCGGCCTGTTCCGCGACCTCAGGCGAGGCAACATTTCCGGTAAGAACCACGGCCGAGCCCGACTGGCTGACGCTGATATCCTGCCCGGGAAGGGATTTCACCAACGTTTCCCGCAAGGGTTTCAGGTTCATCGGGACCGCCAGCACCTGCAGGTCGAATGCCCGCACCTCTTCCGCCTCGTTCCAGATCATGAACGAAACGGTCCCGGGCTTCACGCCGTGAATCAGGACCTGGCGGGGGGAGATGACGATGGCGGAGGCCACCGCTTCGTCCGTGACGGAAACCCGGACGATGGTCTCGTTGGAGTTGAGCACAAACGACTTCCCCTGGTTGACGCGCAGCGTTTCCTGGGAATCGGCCTGTGCCTCCTCTATCTGGGCGGCCGCCGCACGGCTGCCGTCGTAGGACTGGAACAGGGCAAGTGAAGTGCCCAGCGAGAATATCAACAGGATCCTTGCCGCATAAGCCAATATCTTCATCATTGTATCGTCCCGTCCGGTTGCGTGGAATTCTGGTTTAGTTCCGGATCTTCCTCAAAGCTCTTTTCGCTCCGCTTGGTGCCCTGAATGACCTCAACCACTACTATACGGGGCGCGGGCGGGGGCGGGGCCACCACCGGCTTGGGTGGGATGCGCCTGGGCGCGGCAACTCGTGCGGGCCGGCGAGCGGGTGCGGGGGTGACTTTTTGTTCCGGAGTGGGTGGTTTTTTCTCCCCGACCGAATCCATGGTGGGTCCGGCATAGAGCGTTGATCGGACTACCAGGTCCGGTTCCGACGCTTCCTTGTCCATGGGGTTACGCAGGGCGAGCTGAATGCTCCCGTCACGGGTGGCAAGGGCCACCCTTTGCGCCTGGTCTGGAGTTACCAGGAGGGTAACATCCTGAACTGTCTGGGGTTTGCCGTCCACGTCCCGTTGTACGTTCTGCCCCGCGGCGAGAACCTCCAGGTTTTCCAGGACGATTTTCGAGCCCATCTCCTCGTCCTTGGCCCCTTTGGCATCCTTGGGGGGGACGGCCGTCAGGATCAGGTCCACCCTGGCACCAGGACTGATAAAGCCGGCGACCCCGATGATGGCATTGACTTGGATGGACAGGGCCCTCATTCCCTCAGGAATGACCGTCATCAGCCCTGCCCCCGCGCCCTTTGGGGCCAGCTTGGATTCCAGAATTGGTTCATTCATCTGTAGCGGTGCCATGCTGCCACGATCGATCACCAAGGCGAGATCGTTGAAGCTCCCCTCGAGCGGCGTAGATTTTGGCCATTCTACCAGTTTGACGTCGTCCTTGGTGAGCTTGTAGCCGAGCGGGAGTTTCTTGGCGGCAACTACAACCTGGTCCGTGACTTCCGCCGGTTTCAACCGGGTCTGAAGCACCTTGTAGGCCAGGTAGGTGACGCCGCCGCTCAGAATCAAGGCAACGATGGCCAGCACCAACATTCGATTTCTATTCATTCTGTTTCCCCACGCTTTGCCCGGAGGCGGTGGTTGATTCCAGTGATATGGATGTCTTCATTAGTAACGAATATAAGATTCCATATTTCGCCCAGAAATCCAATACTGGCTGTTACCCTTGCTCTTCTCTATGTTTCAGAAATGTAGGGTTGGGGATGATCGTCGTACCAATGACGATCATCCCCAGGCAGAATGAGAATTCTAGGTTCGTGCGAGGCCAGAGGTTACTCTCGAAAAGACAATGCTGAGCTGGCTGGTGATGTTCGGATTGGCGGCAAGCAGGGCCAAGGCGATGAGCACGAGCAGCAGGGCGTACTCGATTACGGTCTGCCCTTCTTCTTCATTCATCAGCCTGTGTTTGAGAATCTGATATTTCGTGTACAGTGAAAGCATATTTGTTTCTCCTTTGTTGTGTTTGCTGGCAATCAAAAGCACTAGAAACGTAGCATAGGCTAAATCATCTAACAGTGAGGGGTACCGTAAACTTACACCCTGCCATCAATAGAAATGTCAATAGAATGTCAAATATTGTAAAGGGTTGGAACTCCCAAATGGTTCCTTTGCCCGTGCTGTCGGCCCGGCGGATATATCCGGAACCACATTCTTTGCCCCTCATCGGCATTCGGTCCTAGATTCTTCTTTACTTTCGCAAAAAAATCCAGAGCATGGGCATTTGGGTCGATACATCCACTTGTCTCGAATGTTTTTGAATGGATCGCTTTTGCATCACCGATAGGGTTTATTTCGAGCCCGGGGCCAAGAGGTTTGCCAATGAAGATATCTGGTTTATTGAAGAGGCTGGCTCCCACGAGGGGGCATCTCTGGTACAGCATTCCGTTTTTTTTCATCATACAGAAATGTTTTCGCGAAAACCTCCCTCTTTTGGATTTCTGGTGGCACCTGAAAATGGGACAGATCATCCTCGAAAGATGCACCATTCCCCGAACCGACATTTTTTCCTTCACGGCGGCGGGAAAAGTCTTTGTTGTTCAAAACTGGCTGGCGGAAACTGTTCTTTACGCAGTTTACGCGGTCGGTGGGGAGCTCCTTCTGCTCCTGTTCAATACGGTCATTTTCATCGCCGTGATATTCATCATATGGCGCATCAGCCAGAGCCTGTCGCATAGTAGCTGGGCAAGTGTGTTTGCCACCATAGTCGTGGCCGTATGCCTCCCGGTCAACATCCGCCCTCAGATATTCTCCTTTCTGTTATTTGCCCTGTTTTATTGGATCCTCTGTTGGTGGGACGCTGGATGTTTCAAACGAATATACTGGCTCCCGATCCTGATGGTGGCCTGGGTCAACCTGCATGGTGCCTTTGTGCTGGGGTTGGGGCTAATGGCCATTTTCCTCGCGATGGAAGGTATCCATCTGCGGGTGACCTGTGTGGCGGGTGAATATGCCGATCGAAGAAAATCTGTCCATCTGGGGGCTGCCTTTTTATTGGCTCTTGTGGCTACGCTCGCCAATCCCGAAGGCTACGGGATCTATCGATACATCGGCACGGTTGTCAACGACGTCTCTTCGCGGCTGTTCGTCACCGAATGGCAACCTCCAAATATTATGGAGCTTACGGGGATTCTATTGTTTTTCTTTCCGTTCTTCCTCACATTGATCACGCTTATTCTTTCTCAGAAGCAGCCCCGGTTGATTGATTTGGTGCTGTTTACGGCATTTGCCTTATTCGGCCTCACTGCAATGCGCAACTGCGCCTGGTTTCAATTGACTGCTCTGCCGATTCTGGCACGCCATCTTCCCGCGATTCCATGGAAATCAATGTGGGTTTGCTTGGGACGCGGTCTTCAAAAAAGATCGTGGTTTTCCTGGTCGCCAGATCCAGGAAAGGTTCATAGAATCAACGTCGCAGTTGCCGGACTTTTGGTTTTTCTGATGTTGATAAAATCTCCATGGTGGCGGAATCTGCAGGGTGAGGATCTGTACGACAGTCATACTCCAGTGGGCGCAGTTGATTATATTAAGGTACATAACCTCAAGGGCAATATCTTTCATCCGCAGATTTACGGCGATTATTTGCTTTGGAGGATCTGGCCCCAGCAGCGTGTGTTTTTTGATGGAAGAGTGCATTTGTATGGGGAGGAATTTGTACGTGCCTACTTCCGGATCTATGAGGATTCCGATTGGGACGATAGATTGAAAAAATTCAAGATTCGTTATGTCTTGCTGGAGAAACCCCCGGAATCGGACGAAGGGAAAGGGTTGGTCGGCAGGATAGGGCGCTCTGCAAACTGGAAGAAGATATTCGAGGATTCCCGGTCTATCTTATGGGAACGGCTAACGCCAATTGACTGAGACTGCTATGCCTGGGATTCGACCCAAAAACATCGAAGTTTCGGTGGTCCTTCCCGCCTACAATGCGGCGTTTTGCGTTAAAAACAGTGTTAGCTCCCTCCACCGGTTTTTGACTTCCTGCAGCCAGTCGTTTGAGATCATCGTCGTTGATGACGGGAGCGATGATCAGACCTGTGAAATATTATCCGCGTTGAGCATTCCGGAGCTCCGCATATTGCGAAATGCCCGGAATGCCGGGAAAGGGAGTGCCGTCGCGCGCGGAATGCTTGTGGCAACCGGCCAGTGCAGACTTTTCACTGATATCGATCTTCCCTATGATCTTCGAGCTATTCCTTTGGCGATGGAGCTTATCCATCGACGTGATTATCATCTGGTGATCGGTGACCGGACCCTCCCCGGATCGAATTATTTCGATGGTGTAAGCCGGCTGAGAAATGCGGCATCCAAGATATTTTCAACACTCATAAGGCTTGGGATCACGGGTGAGATCCCCGATACGCAGTGCGGGTTTAAAGCGTTCAGGGGGGATGTCGCTGAAGAACTCTTTTCACTGCTGCGGCTGCATGGTTTCGGCTTCGACGTTGAATTGCTTTATGTCGCTCTCAAATATAACTTGGAAATTCGTCGAGTACCCGTGCGTTACACGCCATCTTCGTCGACGACCGTCAACCCCTGGACGGATGGGGTGCTGATGCTGTCTTCGATTATTCCGCTTCCGGTTTACTGGCGCATGGGGCGCTACAAGAGCCGCGAGCTTGAAAAGTTGGGGATAGTCCACTACTGGGCATAGCCGCTCTGGCGATCATTCTGCATTCGACCGAGGACCAGAAGAAGACCAAGACAAAAGAGAAACAGGGCTATGGGGGCCATCTTGAAGGGTTCGAAACGGCTGACACTGGAACGAAAGAGAAATTCCAGGTAGAGGCCGATTATTCCCATCACGATCAGCAGATACCCTTTGTTTATACTTTTTCGCAAGACCCAGGCTGCCGAAAGGATCATGGGCGCGAGAAGAAGGGTAAGGTCATAATAGAGCAGTTGAACCGAAAACATCACCGATAGTGCTGCCTGCAGGGATAACTGAAGGTCGAAATCCTTGCGATCTCTCGCTCTCCCGGTCTTCCCGCCAATCCAAAAATGACTCAAGGCTACAAACATCGTCGCAAACAGCACAAAGAAACCATTGCCGGCGGCGGGGCTATGCGCAAACAATCGGGTGATCAGGGCGAAAAGGCCGACTCCCTGATCGGGCGACAGTTGAACCCCCTGGAGCAATTCCTGTCCATAAACGTAGTGGGAGGCTGCTTTCAGATAGGCAAGAAACCCCTCAAAGCCCATCATATGAAGGCTGCCTGCAA
>CAZMMI010000275.1:0-5679 GCA_964567255.1 uncultured Anaerolinea sp. | reverse complement strand
TACCGGATGCATCGCGAAGAAGCGCGCTGGGTGCACATTGGCAAGGCGATGCCGGAAGAGGTGGGGGATATCGGTTTCCCCATTGTGCTGCACCCGCGCGATGTGGATTCGGCCTGGGTATTCCCCATGGACGGCACGGATATTTGGCCGCGCACCAGCCCCGGCGGCAAACCGGCTGTGTACCGTACCCGAGATGGGGGGGCAAGCTGGAGTCGTCAGGATTTAGGTTTCCCGCGGGAGCATGGATATTTTACGGTCAAGCGGCAGGCCATGACCAGCGACCAGGAGCGATCTCTGGGCCTGTACCTGGGGACGACCGGCGGTCAGGTGTGGGGCAGCTTTGACGAAGGTCAGAGTTGGAAGAAATTGGCCGATTACCTGCCCGAAATTTACTCGCTGGAAGCAGTGCGGTTGCCTCGATGAAAGTGCACATTCCTACCCAATTACGGTCTTACACTCACGCTTCATTGGTCGAGGCGCAAGGTCAGACGTTGGGGGAAGTACTTTTGGATCTGGACCGGCAGTTCCCCGGTATCCGTTTCAGAATGATCAACGAGCAAGATGAAGTTCGGGAGCACATCCGCATCTTTATCAACCGCGAAACGGTGTTTGATCTAAAGAAACCCTTGGGTAGCGAGGATGAGGTGCGCATCATCGGCGCTTTGAGCGGCGGTTAGCCCTCATGCAAATCGCGCGCCAAATTCTGGCGCGCGATTTGCGCAGACAAGGGGAAAGGGAGAGAATTCTAACCTGGCTGGATTCCGTAGGTGCTTGCGGGTGAATAGCAGCACCGGTCTACGTCGCGTTTCTTGAACAAGCCAAGGATCCGAGAGAAAATGGACGTGCGTTCTTCGCGGTGGGGCGGGAGTGGGGCCAGGTAGTTCACGTAGGGTTCATAGCGGTGTTCATTCCGCCGCTGATCCTCGATTTCTATTCTGCGTTCCCAATTGGCGATCGCGTTGGGGAATTGGGGTTGAAACATGGTAAGCCTCCTACATTATGCAACCGGTTGCAATTTGTATCAAAAAAAAGAGATGTTGAATGCAGTTCTACGCTGATTTTCGGATGACCAGCTCGACGGGGATGGTGACGTTGGTAATAACGCCGGTCTGGATATATTGGACAAGGTTCTGGGCCAACAGCCTGCCCGCCAGGGGGATGTTTTGCCGGATGGTGGTGAGGGGCAAATTGTTGTAAGCCGCGATAGAAAGGTCGTCGAAGCCAATCACGGCGACATCTTCCGGTACGCGTTTGCCACTGCTTTGCAGGGTGTTAATGGCGCCGATGGCCATCAGGTCGCTGTTGACAAAGACCGCGTCGAGGTCGGGAGATTGCTCGAGCAGGTGCTGCATGGCGGTAGCGCCGGAACTGTGTGAGTAATCGCCGTAGGCCAGCATGGCGGGGTTGATACTGCGTCCTGAGGCTTGCAGAGCCGATTCGAAGCCTTTGAAGCGCTGCTGCACCTCAACTTCTTCGGTGGGGCCGCCCAAGAAGGCGATGCGCTGCCTCCCCGTGCGGATCAAATACTCGGCGGCTATTTTTCCGCCGTTGAAGTTATCTCCAGCGACCGAGCAGCAGTTGAGCTTGGGGGTGGGCACTCCCCAGATGATGAAAGGCGCGCCCATGTCGGCGAGGGCTTTGATGTGGGACTGCTTGCGCGAGCCGGTCATCAGGATAAAGCCATCTACTTTTCCGCTGTCAAGGTACTGGTTAGCCCACCCGGTGTCGCGCGGGTTGACGTGGATGACCAGGAAATCGTAGCTGAGGGAGTGCAGCGCAGCCGCGATCCCGCCCATAATCTCCAGGCCGAACAAGTCTTCGACGGAAAATTCCAGGTGGTAGGCGTGGGTGACAAAGGCCACCGTGTGGCTCTGGCGCAAGCTCAGGCAGCGTGCCGGGGCATTGATGCGGAAATTGTGCTCGCGGGCAATGGCCTGGATGCGCTCTCGGGTCTCCAGTTTGATGAGCGGACTGTCGTTGAGTGCGCGAGAGACCGTGGATTTGGAAACCCCGGCGATTTGCGCGATATCTTCAATGTTTTGGACAGTCTTTTTACCCATCATTTCATCCTTATCTCTGCAACCGGTTGCATTATAGCAAATCGAAAAAACTTTGTCAAGAGGGATGGCGAACTTGATGATCCGGAATTGGCTCCTGGGAAAGTCGATATAATGCAGGCAGGAGACTGGACGTGCGGACCTCTTTGTGAGTTGAGGGAAAAGAGTGAATATGTTTAACAGGAGTAGAACAATGGCGTGGGGTATTCTTTTCTTAGCGGGCATCCTTGAAGTGGTGTGGGCGCTGCTGCTAAAGCAATCGGCGGGGCTCACCCGGCTGTGGCCTTCGATTGGTTTTGTGATTAGCTCTGTAGCGAGCGTTTTCTTGCTTTCGCAATCGCTTAAAACGCTCCCTGTTGGGACCGCCTACGCGGTATGGACGGGCATTGGCGCAGCGGGGACCGCCATTTTTGGAATGTTGTTTTTGGGCGAGTCGAAAGATGTTCTAAAGCTGGTTTCGTTGGTTTTGCTGCTGGCTGGAATTGTTGGGCTGCGGCTTACGAGTGAATAACAACCTGGGGCGGTTACTCCCAAGTGTCACGGGCAATCCGCTTGCGACGGAATTGCGACATTTGTAATACCGGCTTGTTACTTCCATTGGATAGCATTGCTCTATAAACTTTTTGTCGCTACTCAGCCAGAGGTGGAAGAAACCTGAATTTGAGGTGTATGCGAGGTGCGCAACACCCCACACACACCTCAAATTCAGGAATTTTCCCCAACCTCTGAGTAGTTACCATTTTTTTGATATGGAGCAGTTGCAATGGAAGCTATTCTACAAATATCGGATCTGACGAAAGTCTATGGCTTTCGCGGAAATCACTATCCGGCCTTAAACGGATTGAGCCTGGGGGTTGGTAAAGGCGAGTTCTTGGGAGTAATGGGTCCCAGCGGGTCGGGAAAGACCACCTTACTCAATATCATCGCGACCATTGACCGTGGCAGCCGTGGGGTGGTGATGATCAACGGGCAGGATACCCAACACATGCCCAAGGGGGATCTGACCCGCTTCCGCCGGGAGCATCTGGGCTTTATCTTTCAAGATTACAACCTGCTGGATACGCTGACCCTGCGGGAAAATATCTGCCTGCCGCTGTCGATCGCCAACCGTGCTCCGGCGGAGGTCAAGGCCCGCCTGAGCGCTGTTACCCAGACCTTTGGCTTACACGATGTACTGGATAAATTCCCGGCCCAGGTGTCGGGAGGACAGAAACAGCGGGCTGCCGCCGCGCGGGCGATCATTTCCAACCCGTCCATGGTGTTGGCGGATGAACCCACCGGAGCGCTGGATTCCAGTTCGGCCAGGGTGCTGTTGCAAACCTTGGAAACGATGAACCAATCCATGGGCATCACAATCTTGATGGTGACACATGACGCAACGGCCGCGAGTTTTTGCAACCGGATCGTTTTTCTTAAGGATGGGCGCCTCATTCACGAATTGCGCCGTGCCCCGCAGCAGCCTCGCCGGGCATTTTTCGACCAGATTATCGCGGTTGTCGCCCAAATGGGCGAGAAGGAGGCCGAATGATTTACCTCAAATTGGCCTATCGCAATATACGGCGCAGCCTGCGGGATTATGCAATTTACTTTTTCACCATCGTGTTGTCGGTGATGATCTTTTACTCCTTTAATTCGCTCAAAGACCAGCCAGTCGTCGTAGAAGTTTGCCGGCAGGCGGGGATAGAGTCGAATATCATCGCCGTTCTGTTGGGGTTTGCTTCGTTTTTTGTGGCCTTTATCGTGGCGGCTCTGGTGCTTTACTCCAACAACTTCATCATCCGCCGGCGCAAGCGCGAATTGGGCACGTATTTGCTCCTGGGGATGAACCAGGGAGCCGTGGCACGTATGCTGTTTCTTGAAACTTTAGGGGTAGGTGCTATTGCCTATCTGCTGGGGATTTTCACGGGCGTCCTTTTTTCAGGCCTGATGAGCATTCTGTTTGCCACATTGCTCGAGGTGGTTTTTCCGGCTCGGTTTTTTACCTTTTCGCTGTATTCCATCGTTCTGACAGGCGTTTTTTACGCGTTGATTTTCATTGGCGTTGGAGTCATGAGCTCGTTTTCTGTCTCTCGCCACAGCCTGGCCTCTTTGCTGGCGGCCAATCGCACGAATGAAGCTTATAAAGCGCGCAACCGTTGGGTCACAGCCATCTTGGGGGTTGTGTCCCTGGCAGTGCTGGGATTCGGTTACCGGATCGGTTATCAGTCCATTGCCAGTCCCAGTTTCAACCCCATGAGTCCTGTATTTATCCTGGTGGCTGCGTTAATGGTTGTGGGGAGCTTTGGCTTTTTCTATGTTGGGATCGGTTGTGTTTTTGCGCTCCTTCGCCGCATCGACTGGTTCCGCTGGAAGGGCTTGAATACCTTCACCATGCAGCAAATCTTGAAGAAGGTCAACTCGAACACGCTGGTGCTGACCGCCGCCAACATTTTGCTGGCAATGATCATTACCTCGGTGGTCTTTCTGGTTGCTTTCCAATCCCTCATAAAACAAGACCAGGCAGGAGCTTTGCCTTATGCGTATGCAGTCTTGTACCTGGAACCCGATGATGTTTCCGGGTTCGATGCGGTCGCCAACGCTAACCCGCTGAACCCGCTGCTCAAGAAACTAGCGATCACCCGGTATTTGCCTGATGTTTCCTCGTCAGACCTGGTTCTGCCACAAGACGCTGACAAGAATGATTCGCCCATTTTGTCGTTCGATGATTCGTGTTCCGCGGTAGGTTTGAGCGAGTATAACGCTGTGAGGCAGGCGATAGGACTGGACCCGGTGAATCTGGATGAAGGGGCGATTGCGATTCAGACGGGTGCTCTAAGCCAGCCGTTTACCGAGAAAATCCAAAAAGCGGCGGGCCAGGGACTATCGCTCAACCTGGCAAGTTCCAGTTATGCGGTTGGTCAGGTGGTCAGTGAGCCTTTTGTCTCGGTGGTGTCATCCAGCATGTGCACGCTGGTTGTGCCGGATGAGGCCGTGGCGGGGTTGCCGCAGGATGGGGCAGCCACCACTTTGATGTACGATTACGCCAACGGCCAAGATCCGATTTTAGAGGAAAACCTGCTCAATGAGATCAATCGGGTTGGAAGTGGCTACTGGACCTCAAAGTTGGAGGAGTCCGCCAACCTGAAAATGATCCAGGTGTTTATCATGTTCCCTGGGCTGTTTGTCGAGATCATCTTGTTGTTGGCTTGCGGCAGTGTGCTGGGATTGCAGCAGTTGATCGAAACCGTTGATAGTGCTCGCCATTACCAGGGCTTATATAACCTGGGCGCTGAAGACCGGCAGATACACCGTTCGATTTTTCAGCAGGTCACTTTTTATTTCTTTGTGCCGGTTGCACTGGCCATTTTGCACAGCCTGGTGGCGTTGTCAGCTTTTGACAGGTTGTTAGGGGGCGCGATTCCAATCAATCTGTTGGGCTTGTGGCTGGCTCTGGGCGGGCTTTTCCTGGTATACGCATTTTATTACATCATCACCTGGCGGAATTGCGTGCGTCTGGCGTTGGTGCAAACCGAGCCGATGGCAAGTTAAGGGTATCTACTCATCGAGGTTGAGGAAGTTCCCGAATTTGATTTATTGATGGGGGCGGGTAGTACTGCACCAAACCGTGGTCGGTTGTGAATGG
>CAZMMI010000274.1:0-5701 GCA_964567255.1 uncultured Anaerolinea sp. | reverse complement strand
GTCAATCAGCCTGGTCAACACCCGTATCATAGCTGTCCATAATACGAGTAACTATGCAAACAAAATTAACGGTTCGGGTCAATGATCAATTGATCCAATCAGCCAAGCGCTATGCGCGCAAGCGCGGTATTTCACTTTCCCGTTTGATTGAGACCTACCTCAGCTCACTTGCGGTTGAACAAGATGAACCACTGGTTCAAACACCTATCTTGCAACGCTTATCGGGAATCCTGCCTGAAGATGCATCCATAGAAGAACAGCATAAGCACTGGGAACAAAAGCATGGCTAAACTGACCGTCCTGGTGGATCCCAACGTTTTTATGGAAATTTTCACACGGCGCCTGCCATTTTATTCCGACTCAGCAGGAGTTTGGGCCGCTGTTGAAAATGACCTCGTGGACGGCCTGATCGCTGCCCACAGTGTAACGACACTGTTTTACCTGGTGGAACTGTATACCAATCACCAGCAAGCTGTATTGGCAATCAGTGATTTACTACGAGTGTTTCGGGTGGCACCTGTCGACCAAAACGTGCTTATGCAAGCGATGGCTCTAAATTGGCGCGACTTCGAGGATGCAGTACAAGTTTGTGCTGCGATTGGGGCGGGAGGACATTTCATTGTCTCGCGTGATACAACCGGTTTTACTAACGCGGGATTGCCCGTGTTGTCACCACCTGATTTTCTCCAACTGCTCAAAGCCATGTGATTCCTCAGAATACGAAAAAACCTACCGCGAGTTCCGCAGGAAGGTTTTTTTTCGAAACCGGCAAGCAGGTTATGCCTCCGTTAGACCGGAACAACAGCATAATTTCTTCAACTCACATGGGCTATAAGGCGTCGGATTCAGACGAGCATTCACGGACTTTTCCGCCTTTCCACTGGCATATCCACCATTCTCAGCACGCCCCCAACGATCACCAGAGAGTACACCGCCACAACCAGACTCTGTGGCTCGAAAAAGCGCAGCAAAATCCCCATACTCAGCGCTGCCATCCCAAACCCCGCCCCGCCCATCCCCTGAATGTTGAACAACACCGTCGCCGCCCCTACCGTCACAGCCAGATACACCCGCAATTCTTCCTGCGCCCCAAACGCCAGCGCCAACGAAAAAGCCGTGGCAAACAAGACATTCGCAATCGCTCTCTTCTGCATGCCGCTCTCTTTCACCAAATCCCAGGCGCCAGCCGCCAGCGAGTTTCCTGCTCGTACCGTTCATACCCGGCAATGATCCGCTCCTCCCGCCGGATACGCGCCACCTGCACGATAGTCAGCGCCGCCAGCAACAGTCCGTTCAGGAGGTTGAGATCAGCAGCAACCATAACGCCCCGGAAGATCAGCTCCCCCAGGTACATGGGATGCCGCACGATCCGGTACGGCCCACCCCGCACCAGACCGCGATCTGCCGGCGCGATCCCAAACGACTTACCCAACAACAAGAGTGACCACAACGTAAACCCGTACCCGGCCAGGCCAATGCCCATCAGTCCAGGCGGTATGCTGTCAGGGGTTGATGCCAGCGGCATGGCTGCCGCCAGCAGCCCCAGTAACAGCCCTGGCCGGTCACGCTCCCCTTTTACCGGTCTGCGCAGCGCATAGACTCCGGCCAGCAACGCATTATGCACCACCGACAGCCAGGCCAGCAGCGTGGGGTGCTCCCACGCCGCCAGCCCCGCCAGGATCGCGGCAAAGGCAAAGAAGGCCAGCCCCAAATAATCTCCCAATTCCGACTTCGCTTTCGTTTCATATCCGACCTGCTTTTCTGCCTTTTGTATGCAATCCCTTCCCAGCGGCTCGTCATAGACCTCGCCGCACACCTTGCAGACGCAGTAGGTCATCTGCACCAGCACCGTCTTTCCCCGGATTTCCAGCGGGTCTTCGGCGCAATACCAGATGAGTGGTACGTCTTTCCCGCACGCCGGGCAAAATCCCGCCCGCGCCTCGCTCTTCAGCGCCTTGTCGGAGTCGTGCGCCCCCATCACAGCATCCCTACCACAATCGGCCAGGCGATGACGATCATCAGCGCCACCATGAAGGGCAGAAAGTAGAAGATCACCATGGGGATGACCAACTCACCCCCGATCCGCTCAGCGCGCATTTCACTTTGCCCGATGTAATCGGCTGCAATCTGCGTGGACAACTGCGCCAGCAGTTGCTGCTGCCCGGCCCCGCGCTGGATGAAATTCAACTGCACGCCCATCGAGATCAACTCCGGCAGCTGCGACTCCTCCCCTTCCCGGATCACCTGGCCTACCAAGGTGCGGCCTTGAGCCATCTGGATCACCCGCCGCATCCACTGGGCCGGCAAACTCTCCGAGCGCGACGTGCGCCGCAGGGCTTCCTCCATCGAGACCCCCGCCGACATCTGCGCCGCCACCAGGTTGATGTACTCCGGTAACTGCGCCTGGAACTGCCGCCGCGCGCGCCGCGCAATCCCGCCCAGACCCATTGTGGGATACTGCCAGCCTACGAAGGCGGCAGCTGCTGCAAATATCGGGTTGCCAAACACCACCAGCCCCGCAACCATCCCCACCAATCCGGCAAACACGCGCACGGTCATGAACTGAATCGCTGTCCAGCCTGCGTATTTGTCCACCATCTGGGCCCAGTACAAGTCGTACCAGGCCTTCTTCAGCAGCTTCACGCTTGCCACCCTTTCCACCGGTTTTTCCATCGGGTACAGCGCCTTGCGCAGCCCCGTGACCGGGTCTCCAAGGGGCTGATCGCTCTCCGCTAAAGCCTGCGCCGCCTTCCCTTTGCGCAGGGTGGGAACGTATTCCATCGTCAATACCAATACCAGGATCATCGCCAACACGCCAACCATCAAGATCAGACTGCTCATTCCGCCCTCCTCAGGCCGCTTCCAGCACCATCGAGCGCATGATGAAATAACCCATCACCATCGCCCCAATCGCCACCGCCAGGACCAACTGCACCGGCAGCGCCAGCAGACTCTCCCGCACCATCGGGTCCTGCGACAGGTACAGGATCATCACCCCCAGGACCCCCGGGATCACTTTTGCCGAGAGCATGGCGTCACCGGCCTTGGCCTTGGTGCGGTTGCGCGCCACCAAAATCTGCTGCACCCGGCTGGCAGACTCCACCAACACCTGGACGTGCTTCCCGCCGCCGGCTTCCAGGTAGCCCTCCAAGAGACGGGCCAGGTTCGAAAGAGACAGCGAAGGCGAGCGTTTGGCCAGGTTCTCAAAGGCCTGCCCGCGCTCCTTGCTGCGCAGTTCCGCCGCTGTCAGCCGCAGCTCTCCAGACAGCGGGCTCTTGCCCTCCAGTTCCAACGAGCCGGCCACTTCGTCCAGCACATCGGCCATCGCGCCGCCGGCCAGGAGCCCAGCCGAAATCCGGCCAATGGCCACCGGCAAGTACTGGTCCACCTTCCGTCCGCGCCCCTTCACCTGATCTTCCAGCCAGGCCATCGGCACATAAAACAGCAGCCCGCCCATAGCCAGCGCCGGCACGCCCGGCAGCAGTGTCCAGGCCACCACCCCGCCACCAATCCCCAGCAGCACCCGCGCCATCTGGAAGGTGGACGGGCTCCAGTTCACGCCTGAGGCCGCCAGCTTGTATTCCAAGGTCTGCGGGTTCATCTCGCTCAGCCGCTGCGTTCCTTCCAGCGAATAGGCTTGCGCTAACACCGCAGCCGCCCGGCCTTTCTTCATCTTCCCAAAGTCCCGCGCGCCACCTAGCAGCAGCCAGACAAGCACGGCCACCAACAGGCCAATGATGATACTCATCCCTCACTCCTTTCCAACACCCTGGGCAGCCGGCCTTCTCCAGCGCGGCTCCTCAGGTTTGCTACTCTCGTCATACAGATACAGCGGTTCAAACCACACTTCTCCGCCCTTCAACTCCCGCGCCACCTTCGCGATCGTGGTCACGCAGCGCTTTTCGTGCCGGATGCCAATTTGCACCAGCACATCCACCGAGTCGGCCGTCATCTGGTTAGCATCCGCCTTCTTCACCCCGGCATCGGCGCCCATGATCGTCGCCAGGCGGCTGGCGGCTTCCCGCGGGCTGTCCGCGTGGAACGTGCAGGCTCCGGAGTGCCCGGTCATCATGGCCCGAAACAGGGCCTGGGCCGCCCGCCCGTCGCGCACCTCGCCGATGATCAAATAATCGGGCGACATGCGCATGGCATCGTCCACCCCATCGGCCAGGGTATAGGGCCGCACTTCCGTTCCCACCGCCTGCGGACGGGCTTCAATCGTTTGCACCGTCTGGCGATCGATCCAGATTTCTTCCGGGTCTTCAATCTTCAAAATGCGCCACGGGCCAGGAAGGAAATTGCACAGGGCCGAGAGCATGGTGGTCTTGCCTGTGCGCGTCCCGCCGGTGATCAGCAGCCGCTCCCCGGACTCCATCGCCCGGCGCAGGGTGTCCATCATCTCCGCGCTCAATGCCTGGCGTTCGACCAGCCATTCCGGCAGCACCGGCTTTTGCTCGTACAGGCGGATGTTGATCGCATGATTCCTGCCCGGCGGCACAATCGCGCGGTGCAGCGCCTTCACCCGCCCGCCGCCCGGATTATCCTCGGTGCGAGGGAGTTTGGCGTTGATCGACGGGTTGGTTTCATTCAAAGACTTGTTCTGCGGCCCGAGGAGCCGATCCAGTACGCGCTCAATCTCCTCGGCTTCCGGGGCCAGCGCTACGCTCTCCCAGCGCACGCTGCCCTTTTTCATCACCTGCACCAGCCCGGAGGAATACACGGCAATCTCGGACAGGTCGCTGCGCGCCGGCGGCAGGAGCAAGTCCAGAAAGCCCAGACCCATCAGGCGGCGGGCCAACTCCCCGGTCAACTCTTCCTCAAACGCTGCTCCCGGGTTCGTTCCCCGCCGGCGCAGGGCCATGCTTACCAACCCCGCAATGCGCTCCGCCACCCGCTGGCGCCCCTCCTCCGAGGGGCGCTGCAGCACGCCGGGCGGGTACTCGCGGTTGATCGCGTCAATCACTTCCGTGGCCACATCCCGGCGCACGTCAGCGCTGGCCATCTGCTGCGCTAAGGCCCGTTCATCAAATACACTCAACAGGCTCATCGTCCGCTTCCTTTCGCCAGGTCAATGATTTCCAGGCTTGCTCATCCACAAACCTCGCGTCGATGCGCGCCGCCGTGATCCAGCGGAAATTATCCAACAAGCGCAGGCCCTCTCCGGGTTCGGGCGGCAAATACCCCAGCAGCCGGCCCGCATACACCACCCGGCTGTCTCCGCGTTCACATAATTCTAGGTAGCCGTAGTCCGGGTCCAGGTACACGCCCACGATCCGCGTTTCCTCCTTTCCCATCCGCGGAATCTTGCCCTTGACCAGCGCAAAAAACGCCACCGGCAAAATCAGCAGCCGGGACTCTGTTTCGCCCAGGATATCCTCAACTTCGACGTTCTCGTATTCTTCGTCCTCCGACCGGTCAAAAACGGCCTTGTAGCCGCTGGCGGGGATGATCTGCAAGATCTTATCCATACACTACCTCCCTCCCAGCAGGCCGCCCAGCAGCCCCTTGCGCTGCGGCCCGGAATGGGCATTCCCGGCAATCCCGGGAAAGAGCCCATTGATGACCGTGCGCACGCCTTTGGAAAAGCTGTCCACCTTCCCAACCACCGGCGTGCGGTCATCCTGCGCGTTCGGGACCTCACGGTCAAAGGGAATCACCGCCAGCACCGGCGGGGCCCAGCCGTAGCTTTGGACCAGGCCCT
>CAZMMI010000273.1:3304-5734 GCA_964567255.1 uncultured Anaerolinea sp. | reverse complement strand
TCTTATCTTCTCATGAAAGGCCTCTATGAAACCTACCTTCTCGATTATCGCCCCCATTTTCAACGAGTTTGAATCCCTCCCCGAGCTGCATCGCCGCGTCTCCGAGGTGATGGATGGCCTCGGTGAACCCTGGGAACTGCTGCTGATCGATGACGGCTCTACGGATGGCTCCACCGATCGCATCCGCGAACTGGCAACCCAGGATGAGCGCATCCGCCCGATCATCTTTGCGCGCAACTTTGGCCATCAAATTGCCGTCACCGCCGGGCTGGACTACTCTCGCGGCGACGCCGTCGTCATCATCGACGCCGACCTGCAGGACCCGCCCGAGTTAATCGCCGAGATGGTTGCCCGCTGGCGCGAGGGCTATGAAGTGGTTTATGCAGTCCGCGCCGAGCGTGAAGGCGAATCGGCCTTCAAGTTATGGACCGCCTCCCTCTTCTACCGCATCATCTACCGCATCACCGATGTGAAGATCCCAATGGATACCGGCGACTTCCGCTTGATGGACCGCAAGGTGGTCAACGTGATGAACTCGATGCGCGAGAAAGCCCGCTTCTTACGCGGCATGTCCGCCTGGGTGGGGTTCCGCCAGATCGGCGTACCCTACAAACGCGCTGCGCGCTTCGCTGGAACCACGAAATACCCCTTCCGCAAGATGCTCAAGCTGGCCATCACCGCCATCACGGGCTTTTCGCATCTGCCCCTGCAAATTGCCACCTGGATCGGTTTCGTCGCCGCCGGCCTCTCATTGATTTTCATTCCCATCGTAATCGTCGAGCGCCTGGTCGGCAACCAGGCCTTCTTCGGGCAAGCCACTACCCTGGTAGCGGTCTTGTTCTTGGGCGGCGTGCAATTGATCTGCCTGGGCATTCTCGGAGAATATATTGGCCGTATTTACGACGAAGTCAAGGGCCGTCCCCTTTACATCGTTCGTGAAGCCCCGGATAAAGAATAGGAGTAAACCATGAGCACCATCGACTTGACCATTCATCCTGACCGGCTTGAACGCACTTTGCAGCGTGTTCGCGAGCGCGAATTTGTCATCCCCACCTTTGCCCAGATGAAACACCCCGGCCTCATCCCCGACAGCGTCAAAGCTCGCCTGGCGCAAACAGGCCTGTGGGACGTGGCCCCCATCAATCTGTACCGCATCACCTGGAAGAACCAGCCCACCCCCTCGGGCGGGCAGTTCGGCGGTGTCAACTACATTGAGCTGCCCTCCAGCCTGACCGGCACCCGCGCCCGGGTCATTGCCCTGGTAGGCAAATGGTTCCCCACCGGCGCCCACAAGGTGGGTGCGGCTTTCGGCTGCCTGGTTCCCCGCCTGGTTACCGGACAGTTCGACCCCACCACCCAGAAAGCAGTGTGGCCCTCCACCGGCAACTACTGCCGCGGCGGCGCCTACGACTCAGCCCTGCTGGCCTGCTCCTCCATCGCCATCCTCCCCGAAGGCATGAGCAAAGAGCGCTTCGAGTGGCTCTCCAAAATTGCCGGCGAGGTCATCGCCACGCCGGGCAGCGAATCCAACGTCAAAGAGATCTTTGACAAATGCTGGGAGCTGCGCAAGTCCGGACAGGATTTGATGATTTTCAACCAGTTCGAGGAGTTTGGCAACTACCTCTGGCATTACGACGTGACCGGGCACGCCATGGAAGAAGTATTGAGCGTTGAATTAGGCCCCAAGGACGCTTACCGCGGTGTGGCGCTCACCACCGGCTCTGCCGGCACCATCGCCTCGGGTGACTACCTCAAACAGGTCTATCCTCAAAGCAAGGTCATCGCCAGCGAGGCACTGCAATGCCCCACCTTGCTGTCCAACGGCTTTGGCGCCCACCGCATCGAGGGCATCGGCGACAAGCATGTGCCCTGGATCCACAACGTAAAAAACACCGATATGGTCGTAGCGATCGATGATAACGCCGTCGTCAGCATCGCTCGTTTGTTCAACGAGCCCGCCGGGAAAGAGTACCTGCTCAAAAAAGGCGTTCCCGCCTCGACCGTCGATCAGTTGGACCTGCTGGGCTTCTCCGGAATCGCCAACGTGCTCTCCGCGGTCAAGTTTGCCAAGTATTACGAACTCACCGAGAACGACGTAGTGCTCACTGTTCTGACCGACTCGATGGAACTCTACGCCACCCGCCTGGAAGAATATACCGAGCAGTTCGGAGCCTTCACCCCCTTCGACGCCGCTGAGGCCTTTGCGGGTGCGCTGCACGGCGTGACCACCGATAACCTACTCGAATTGAACTACGCCGACCGCAAGCGCGTCCACAACCTCAAGTACTACACCTGGGTAGAACAACAGGGCAAGAGCTATGAGGAAATCCAGGCCCAATGGTACGACCCGGACTACTGGACCAATGTGCAGAAACAGGTTGGCGAAATCGATGCCCGCATCGAAGCCTTCAACAAGATGATCTAAACACC
>CAZMMI010000273.1:0-3204 GCA_964567255.1 uncultured Anaerolinea sp. | reverse complement strand
TTATGTATAATGGATACAAACCATGCAAAGAATCGCCCATGTATCCTGAACCCGACTCGATCATCCTCGTCACCTACCTGCCCTCCCCGCGCGACCTGGAAATTGCGCGCCTGTTGGGCTGGTATCGCATCCCACTACGCAGCGCCCCCAAGGTCGTCAACGTGGATTACTTGGCCTTCTACCAGGGGCTCGCCTTTGGACCGGCCCATCAGTGGCGGATTGAAACCATCGTCCCTGTGCGTGGATACGAACTCACCACGCGGCTCGAACTGCTGCGAGACGAGCCCGATCATCCCCATGCGCAGGAAGAGTATTACAAAATTCAGCTAGGCCCGCTGGAACGCCTTCCCAACCCCATTCCTGCCGGGCGATGGAAACGCATTACGTTCCTGTACACAACGGGCGAGCAGTTGCAAACTGCTCGCTCGATCAACGATCTTGTTGTCCGCTCTGAGGAACGCCAGGGACTGTGGCGATCACTCCGCGAACGCGCCTTACTCAGCGGGCCCTATACGGCCCAAGACCTCCCCGAACTGCCGATTGACCCGGAAATTCTGGCCTTCATTATCGGCAGACGGTAGATAATCGCTCACTTGGAGTTAATAAGGCCGCATTTATAGTGTGTGTTGGTGCGAAGCACCAACACACACCATAAATGCGGGGGTTTTCTACTACTTTGGTGAGTGGATAGGAAGACTAGGACGCGCCGCTTTACCCGTTTTTGACCAGGAACTCAGCCTGCGCCGGCCAATCGGTCGGATCACCCAACCGCAGCCCAGCTTCCTGCAAAATCGCCCGCAGTTCTTCTACGGGCACAGCCGCTAGCTGGCCCAGCGAATGAATCCCCACCGCGTTTAGTGCCGCCTGCGTTTTTGGGCCGATCCCCTTGATGACCGTCAGATCATCCACGCTTTGAACCATCGCGGGCCGCGCCGCAGATTTGGTCTCTTCGGGTACGCGTATCGCCGGGCTGAAAATCAAAAAGCGTTCGCGAGGGTGTTTCTTCCAATACAGAAGCAGCACAACCGGGATCAGAATACCAATTACTGGCAAAATCGCCCACCAGGGCGCCGGCTTACTTCTCGCCATGTTCACCTCCAACCAACAGCTACATCAGGAATTCTTGCGCTCCAAATAATGCGCCAGATTACTCCGGCTGACCACCGATAAATTTGCCGGAATTTCGTCTATGCGGAACCAACCAATACCGTCACATTTTCCCGGCTCGCGGATGACCGGCTCGCCTTCGGTGACTCGACAAATGAAAGTTGGCGAGACCCAATGCTGTCCTTCATCCGGAAGCAAATGGTCCACCACATCCAGCAATTCACCTACCTCAATCTGGATCCCGTATTCTTCGGCGATCTCCCGCCGGAGGGCATCTTTCAACCGTTCGCCAAACTCAACCGATCCGCCGGGGAACTCCCACAGCCCGCGTTCGTTCTTAGCCAGCGGACCGCGCCGCGCCAGGAACAAGCGTCCATCCTCAGCTACGATGATGGCCCCCACGCCCACACCGATGTAATCAACGCCGCGCTTCATGGGTTGACCGCCAGTTCTCGGACGCTGTCGGTGACCAGATCCCAAACATGCACGGTGCCATCTACCAACAGGCTGGCCAAAGCGCGCCCGTCGGGAGCGAACTCAAGTTCCTCCACCGATTGCGGCTCGCTCAAAACGGCCTGTACCCGCGCGCGTTGCATGCGCTCCCCTTCCACGTGCATCAGATCCAGCAGTTGCACCGAGAACGGCGATTGCCCCATGCCCGCCACGGGCTCCCAGGCGTTCACCGCTGCCAGACCATCATTCACCGGGCTGATGCACGTCACCATACCAAATCCACCTATATAGATCTCGCGCACACAATCGCCTGTCGCCAGATCAAATATACTCAGGTGACACGCGTTATCGCCAATCAACAGTTGCTTATGCACCGCCGAGAAACAAATCGGCGGAACGCGTTGAAAGCGACTGACGTTGAACTTGAAGCGGCGCTGCCCAGACTCTAAATCCATGCACGCACCGGCTGCCCAATCCTCCCCGGACACTTCCCCCGAAAGGGTCACCACCAGAGAGGTGTTATCCGGCGCAAGGGCCCAACTGTCCATGCTGGGAAAGTAGCGCGGGTCCTGTTCGATACGCAGGATGCGCACCGGGAGGGTGCCAAACACATCCTGCACATCCAGACGCAGGCGAAAACGCTGGCCCGTCACCAGGCAGCGCTGAGAGAGTTCAAACATATCCGGATCCAGCGTCTGGAGGGGCATTTCCTCGCCCGAGTCCAACCGCACCCCCATCACTCCCTCTTCGCTGCGTCGGAGCAGAACCTTCCCTTCGCGGTCAAGGCCAATGGGTTCGCCCAAAACTTCCGTGCGCTTACTCGCCGTGGTCAAATCCCACACCGCCACGTTGTTTTGTCGGTTGGTTGCCAGCAAAGTATTTCCGTCAGGAGTAAATACCAGACGCTTCATAGAGTTTAATTTTACACTGAGTTCTGATTTTCAATAGCCGGTTTGGCCTGGGCAGCTATCCGGTCAAACTCCGCTTCCAAGGCCGGGTTAACGCCCCGCAACCCAGCCACCACCGCAGCGGCCCAGGCCACGTATTCTACACGGCGCTCATCGCTCCAATCCGCGGGTGGGTGGAAAATGACATCCCGGACGTTACAGATCTTATCCGCCAGCTTGAGCTGTTTGGCCAACTGGGACCTATCCGCCGCATGAACAACCTGCAACCGCTTGCGTTCTGCTTTCGGCAACGATTTATCATCGGTCACTTCCATCACCAGGTCGCGCACCTCCGAGCCAAACAGCGTCTCAATTTCCTCGGGGGTAGTGGTTGTGTCCTCCACGGTGTCATGCAAAATCGCCGCTACCAGCAGGTCTACCTCACGGACTTTGCCGACCCGGTAGAGTAACTCTGCCACTTCAATGGGGTGATTAATATAGGGAGTTTGATCGCCGCCCTTGCGCCGTTGATCCTTGTGTTGCCCGGCAGCGTAAGCAAGCGCTTGAAAAATCCGTGCCAAATCTCTTTCACTAAACAATTCCATCGATCGTTTTCTCCGTTCAATGATTGTAATTGCTCAGAGGGTGGGGAATGTTCCTGCATTTGAGGTGTATGTGGGGTACGAAGCACCCCACATACACCTCAAATGCAGATTTCTTCCACCTCTGGCTGAGTAGGTACCAATGATTGTGCAAT
>CAZMMI010000272.1:2497-5734 GCA_964567255.1 uncultured Anaerolinea sp. | reverse complement strand
AGGACTAACCAGCAGTTTCTTCCCAGTAGGTGACGGGAAAATCGGGCAGGGGCTTTACTCTGGCCGAACGAGGGATTATTCGTTCCTGGCGTCCGCTTGTTTTTGTCGGATCACATCAATCGACACCAGTTCGCCATTTTCATCTTCCGCCGACCAGCATTCCCAGCCGTTGCTGGGCGCGCCGCTGAGGTGCAGGGCCGTTTGGTGGATGGAGCCGGTGAAATCGCCGGCGCGCAGGTGCCCGTTGGCGAGGATTAGCGCGGGCTGGGCGCGATCTCCTTTGAAGTACAGGCTCTGCCCGGGGTGCAATAGTCCGGCTTCGACCAGGGCGGCAAAGCGCAAGCGCTCTTCTCGCTTCCGGCGGGCGCGCCGCGGCAGTTCCAGGGCTTCGGGTGCAGCGGGCTGCACCCGGGCGATTCGCTCTTGAGCAACGGCGATGTATCTCTCTTCCTGTTCCACGCCGATCCAGTGCCGCCCCAGCAGGCGCGCGACCGCGCCGGTGGTGCCGGTGCCGAAGAAGGGGTCCAGGACTACATCACCTGGATGGCTGGTCGCCAGGATGACACGGTACAATAGCGCGATCGGTTTTTGGGTGGGATGCGCTTTTTGCCCGTTCACGCGCGCCCGCTCCGGGCCGGAGCAAATCGGCAGGCGCCAATCAGAGCGCATTTGCAGGCCTTCATTGATGGCTTTCATGCTCTGGTAGTTGAAGGTGTAGCGGGCCGCTTTCGATTTGACCGCCCAGATGAGAGTTTCGTGGGCGTTGGTGAAGCGCACCCCGCGGAAGTTGGGCATGGGGTTGTCTTTGACCCAGGCGATGTCGTTGAGGATCCAGAAACCCAGGTCTTGCAGAATGGCGCCGATGCGGTAAATGTTGTGATATGTGCCGATGACCCACAGCGCCGCGTTATCTTTCATCACCCGGCGGCAAGCTTCCAGCCAGGAGCGAGTAAAAGTGTCGTACTCGGCAAAACCCGAAAATTGGTCCCAGGCATCGTTAACGGCATCGACGCGGGTGTTGTTGGGGCGGTAGAGCTGCTGCTGGAGTTGAAGGTTGTAGGGGGGGTCAGCGAAAACCAGGTCGATAGATTTTTCAGGGAGGTCGTTCAGCACCTGACGGCAGTCACCGGGAAGAATTTGATCGAGGGGCAGCGGGGTTGGGGGGGAGGAAAGCGCCATGATGATTAATTGTACAACATAATCGAGAAATCACATCTTGACAGTTTAACGTAGCACTGTTATAATAACAGTGAAATATAACAGTGTGGAGATTTTTATGAACGAACGTAGTTTTGATATTCAAGAATTGGTGGCGGAAAGCGGCACGCCGCGCCGGACGATCCACTTCTATACCCAGCAGGGTATTTTGCCTCCGCCGCAAGGCGCCGGGCTGGCGGCACGTTACGGCGAGGAGCATCTCCTGCGCCTGCGGCTGATCCCGCTGCTGCGCAGAAGGGGCTTGCGCCTGGACCAAATCCGCGCTGAGTTCACCCGGCTGGACGCAGCGGGGATGCAGGCACTGCTGGATGAAAGCCCGGTGCCGCTGCCCGGACCGCAACCCACGCCAGGCCCAGCACTGCCGGCCGGGCAAGCCAGCGTGCGCTACGAGTTGGGGGAGGGGATGGTGCTGTATGCCCCCGCGCATTTATCCCTCGCGGGACAGGCTCGCCTGGGTCGCATTTTGCGTGCAGCGTCTGCCCGCCGGTTTCCCGTAATGCCCATGAATGGGGCCAAAGCCGCTGCGGATGACTCCGCGGCAGAAGAATAATTTTTGACTGTTTTTTCCCCTGGAGGTTTGCATGTCTCATCCTATTGACCAATCGACTGTTCTGATGGGCCAAATTGTGCTGGTAGATTCGTTTGCCAGCGCGCTGCCGCTGGAACACACGGATGTAACCGCTCAGGTGAGCGGGCCGCTGGCCAGCGTGGCGGTGACTCAGCGCTTTGGCAATCCCCTCGAGGCGGCTGCGGAACTTGAATATTTATTTCCGCTGCCCCACGAAGGCGCGATCACTGCTTTTGAACTGCGCCTGGGCGAGCGCGTGATCCGGGCTGATTTGCACGAGATTGAAGCGGCGCGGAAGAAGTTTGACGAAGCCAGAGAAGAAGGCAAACGCGCCGGGCTGCTGGAACAGCGCCGCCCCAATCTGTTTGGGGTACGCCTGACCAACGTGCAGCCAGGTGAAACCGTGCTGGCATCCGTGCGCTACCAACAGCGGGTCAAGTTCGACGCCGACGGCTACGAATTTGTTTACCCGATGGGGATCACCCCGCGTTACACCCAGCCAGGCCAACCGCAGGAAGGGCAGGAGGTGAGCTTTCCGGTGGCGCAGCCGGGAGAGAAGATTGGCCCGGTGGAAATTAGCCTGAGCGTAGACGCGGGCGTGCAGGCAGGCGACCCGACCAGCCCTTCCCATCCGATTGAGACGACCCGCCTGGATGAGCGCCGCTTCCAGGTTCGGCTGGCGGGCGAGCAAATCCCCGACCGCGATTTCGTCTTGCGTTACACGGTGAGCGGTGAGGACATTCGCCCGGCAGCCTGGACAGGCGAACACAAAGACGGGGACTTCTTCCTGGCAACTTTAATTCCACCAACACCCGAGACCGAAGTGGAAGTGCCGCCCCGCGAGTTCATCTTTGTGTTGGACCGCTCCGGTTCGATGAGCGGGGGTCCGATCATGCAAGCGCGCAACGCGCTGCGAGCCTGCCTGCGCGTGTTGGGCGCGGAGGACAACTTCCGCATCCTGCTGTTTGACCACGAATTGGAGTGGTACCAGGCCGAGCCATGCAAGGTGACCCAGGCGGAGGTGGACGCGGCGGACGCATTCCTGGCGGGCGTGGATGCGCGCGGAGGCACCGAGATCATCTCGGCGCTAAAAGCTGCCCTGAGCATTCCCGTCGACCCGCGCCGCACGCGCCTGGTGGTCTTTTTAACCGATGGAGCTGTTTCGGCAGAGGGTCGGGCGTTGGAGAGATTGTCGGCCGATTTGGGCAATGCGCGGGTGTTTACCTTTGGCATTGGACCGTCTGTCAACCGGGCACTGCTGGGCAAGATGGCCTCTTTGGGGCGCGGCGCAGCGGAGTTTCTTCAGGCCGAGGAAGATATCGAAGGGGCCATCATCCGCTTCCAGGACCGGGTGTCTATGCCGGTGCTGACCGACCTTAGCATCGAGTGGAAGAGCGGCAAGGCCTGGGACGTGTACCCGCGCTTGCTACCTGATTTGTATATCGGCCAGC
>CAZMMI010000272.1:0-2397 GCA_964567255.1 uncultured Anaerolinea sp. | reverse complement strand
GGCAAGGCCTGGGACGTGTACCCGCGCTTGCTACCTGATTTGTATATCGGCCAGCCGCTGGAGATTTGCGGGCGGGTAAAATCGACCTGGGGCAAGCCTCCAAAAGCTGTAATTCGCGGTAAACGGGCTGGACAGGCGGTGGAGTTCGTTTTGGACCTGCCGTCAGCCTCGGCTCCAGATGCTTCGCTTGGTCGAGCCTGGGCCAGAGCGCGGGTGGACGACCTGTTGGATCGCATGACTCTGGAACCCCAAGAGAGCGAAGCACTGCGCGCCAGCGTCATTGGCGTGGCGATGGAATTCGGTTTGGTTACGCCCTACACAGCTTACGTGGTGGTGGATGAGCATATTACCGGCGGCGGAAAACCTGTACTGGTGCGCGTGGCGCAGCCACTGCCCGCAGGTCTGGACTTTGGCGGTTTTGCCGCGCCACCTCCCTCGGCAATGCCGATGGCGGCCAACTTGAAATCGATGGCCAGCCCGCGCATGCGGTACACGGGAGGCAGGGTCATGCGCAGCATGGCGTCAGGCGCAGGGCAGGCCGATGGCTTTGCCGCCGCCATGAACCAAGAATCGATGCCGGTGATGGATGCTGCCCCGGAAATGCCGCGCACTCGCGAAGAGATCCTGCGCTGGTTGGGGCGCACCCAACGGGTGGATGGAAGCTGGAATGGCAGCCTGGAGTTCACCGCGGCGGCGCTGCTGGCCTTTGTGCGGGCCGGGTACACGACCCGCAGCGGCCCTTTCCGGGTGGTGGTGAAGCGGGCGGCGCAGTGGCTGGCTCAAGCCGGCGTGGTCGGCTGGGAGGCCTTCTTGCGCTGGCGCGCGCTAAACGATCTGGCTCTCACAACCGGCGAGGCGAGCTGGAAGCAGCGCGCCGACGAGTTGCGCGCGCAATTGCCTGCGCCGCAAGGAGCATTGGAGGAAGCCGCGCTGGATGGAAAAGTGTCTAGTCCGGCGAGCGGGTTGGATGCTTTACGCCTTTCAGCTTTGGCAGCCAAACCGAGCCCGGTGGCGCTGACCGAACCGGCGGAAGATCTATGGCGAGTGTGGCACGCGGCTGCGCTGCCGAAATAGATGCGGTTGTAAACGCTCAACCAGACGAAAGCTCTTGATATAAAGATAATGGCGAGGTGCAAAGCACTCCGCCATTATCTTTATGTCGGTGAGTAGATCCAGCCGGTCTATGGATAGGTGCTGTTCCAGAACCAGTTGTAGCTGAAGTAGCCTGTAGTGGACGAATGCAGGCGGATGGCGATGCGCGTCTGGCCTTTCATCGAGGCAGGAATGTCAAAGGTGAAGGTCAGCGCGCCGCCGCCGTCCGAGTTTACCGTTGTGACGTAGGTGCCGCCGATGCCCGCCGTGCCATAATAGTTCATGTAGACGTCGAACTTATCGTTGGCGGGGAAATTGTTGGTCACTACGGTCACGGTGCTGTCCTGGGCTACGGCCTGAATGAAGATTGTGGGAATGACACCTGGGGGCAGCGGAGACACCGGTGTGCCGGGCGCGGCGGTCGGCTCGGGAGTGGGAGATGTTCCGCCCGTTGTGTTGTTCCAGAACCAGTTGTAGGCAAAATATGGCGTCTTGACCGATTGCAAGCGGATGGCGATGCGATCCAGGCCTTTGAGCGAATCGGGGATGGAGAAGGTGAAGTCCAGTGTGCCGCCGGAGCCGGTTTCAACCTCGGTGATGAGCAGCCCGGCCACCCCGAGCGTACCGTAGTAGTTCATCAGTACCTGGAATTTGTCGTTGGCGGGGAAGTCGTAAGTGCGGATGCTCACCTTGTTGTCGGTTTCGACGCTGGTGATGTTGAAGGTGGGAATGCCGGTGATGGGTGTCACCCCTGTTCCGGGAGCGGGCGCGGGGGCTGCGCTGCCGCAGGTGTTCCAGAACCAATTGTAGCTATAGTAGCCTGTAGCGGTGTTCTCCAGGCGGATGGCGACGCGCTGCGAACCTTTGAGGAAAGCTGGGATGTCAAACGTCCAGGCCAACGAGCCACCGCCGCCCGAGTTCACCGTGGCGACCTGCGTGCCGCCGATCCCTAATGTGCCGTAGTAGTTCATCAGCACGGCAAAATCGAGGTTGGCGGGGAAGTAGTCCGTGGTAATTTTGACCGACTCGTCACATTTGACGTCGGCGATATAGATGAGCGGGATGGCGGAGCGGGACGGCGCGCTTATCGCGCTGGACCAGCTTCCGCCCGCCAGAAAGAACGCCAACAGCAGCGTGATGGCGGTTTGAAAAACACGTTTTTGCATCATCAAGAGCCTCCTCAGTTCAAGAATAGAACCACCCTGCGGTAAAAGAACGATTTCCTCATTCGTCTGATGAGGAATCGGGTCGATCTTGAGAAGCGTTGTGGACAGCCAGGACGATCATAAGCACCATGAAGGTGAC
>CAZMMI010000271.1:4442-5754 GCA_964567255.1 uncultured Anaerolinea sp. | reverse complement strand
AACATGGGGGGAATCGTTGCCTGCATGGCATACATGCAAACGCTCACTGATTCTGAGGAAACACCGATCCTTGGGATAGTTGTATTTGTCGCTGGGATGATTGCCAGCAGCCTCATCTTCTGGCTGGGCAAAAAGTACATCACCCTACCTCGGATGGGGCAGGCCACCTTTGGGGTGCAACGTCGCCGGCGCAGCCGCACCTTGGCTATCATCCTCGGGTTCATCGTGGCTTTGCAGGCAGCGGTGGTCATTTTCTCCGTCGTTGTATGGAGCAACCCGCAATTGCAGTCGCGGTTTGCTTTTTTGGAAGGAGAACATAGGGCGATGGATTTGTTGGTGGCATCCATTGGCGCCATGTTTGTAGGCCCCAGCGTGGCCCTCATCGCCTACTTTTCGGATTTCCTTCGTGGATACTACATTTCCTTGCTAATGGCGGTTGGGGTTTTTCTGATGATTTTTCTTGACCAACCGGTCTATATGATGGTTAGCGCCGCGTTGATTATTTTGCCTGGTATCGTGCTGTTCGTGCGTTTCCTTCTAACTCACCCTCTCCCACCCGCCGAGGCGCGCCGTGGATAAGTCTACTTCTTCTGACCTCTCTTCTCTGGTGGATATTGACCGGCTGGTGCACGAGCCTGCCCGTCTGATGATTTTGGCCAACCTCTACGTGGTGGAAAGCTCGGACTTCGTCTTCTTGATGAACCAGGTGGGGCTGACCTGGGGCAATCTTTCAGCTCATTTGACCAAACTGGAAGAGGCTGGATATCTTGAAATGGAAAAAGCCTTCAAAGGCAAGCGCCCCAACACGCAACTGCGCCTGACAGAGAAGGGTCGAGAAGCATTCAAAGACTACACCCAAAAAATGAAGCAGGTGTTCAACGAAATCGCGCCATAGTAGGCAGGTTTTGTATCCCGCGCCATGTCAAGCGTGATCTCTTCGTAGCGGCACGGGGATTGCGCAATTCATCCCGTGCGCCATAATACCCCGTGCCGTATTCAATGCGGGCAGGTTGAAATGAGTAGTGGTTTTGGTCCTGCTCGGAGAACGCAATAAACGCCAAACCCTCTACCGCAGCGCCATCCCCAGGTAATAGGGCCAGATGACCAACCCCAGAACGCTTTGCCAGAGGTTTAACTGCGTGAAGGCGATGGTGAACAACCAGCCCATGAACCAGAAGAGACCGGAGCCCGTGTCGACCCGGATGGGGGCCTGTTTGGAATTCGATTTTGCTTCCATTTTCATATCCTTTCTATATACGTTACTGCTCAGCCCTTTTGGGAAAGAGGCCGAATTTATGGTGTTAGGCGGGGC
>CAZMMI010000271.1:0-4342 GCA_964567255.1 uncultured Anaerolinea sp. | reverse complement strand
TATTCGGGAACTTCCTCCTACTTCAGTGAGTCAATAAATTATGTGAGGATCTCATGGAACAAAATTTGGCGACCATGATTGACAGTCTGGAATTGCAATATGGCGAAATGGAGCGCGGGGTCTTTCTGGACCATCCCGCTGCGCGTTTAAACGGCCTGGCGCTTCTGCCAGAGACCATGCTGCTGGACGGCAGCATCGAAGCCTGGATCGCCGCCGAGGGTCCCGCCTACTGCGGGCTGGTGTTCCGCGCTCAAAACGCCCAGAACTTCGAGCTGGCCTATGCCCAGCCGCACACCAATATGAGCTGGGATGCCCTGCAATACGACCCGGTTTTCAATGGGTCGAACACCTGGCAGATGTATCACGGGCCGGGCTTTCAGCATGCCGCTGAGGTTCCTACCGGGGAATGGTTTCGCCTGCGCGTTTGCTTTCAGGATGGGCACGCTTTGGTGAGTCTGGGCAGCCAGCCACCCCTGCGCATTGACCACCTGGCCCACGCGCCCGTCTCTGGCCGGCTGGGATTATGGTCTTACCTGCCGGCCTGGTTCAGCGAGGTGCGCGTTCTTCCCGAGGCGCGCCTCCCCGAACAACCCGTCACCCCGCTGATCATTTCCCCGGCGCTGGTGCGTGAGTGGTATTTAGAAGAATATGGTCTGGTGGCTTGCGAGCCGCAAGGATTTCTCAATCTCAATCGGTTCCTGGCGTCCCGAGAAGAGCCGGCGCTGTTGCACTGGCGCTTCCTGGCCGAACGCCGCCAGGATCTGCGCCTAAGCTTTGGTTTCAGCGATCATCTCGAACTTTTCTTGGACGGCTCGCCTGTATTTGAGCACAATAACAACTGGTATAACAAACCCGCGTGGCATGACCGCGGCTATGTGGCGCGCAACATGTACAGCGTGACCACCGAGATCGAGCGCGGCATTCACGAACTGACCGCCCGATTGGCAGTCAATGAACCCTTTGGCTGGGGGTTAGTGATGGCAGCCGAGGGTAAAGCCTTGCAACCGCTGCACTGGTTTTAGCGCTGGTTGTATTGGGGTTGCCAGCCTAACATTTGCTTGGCCCGCGAGCAGTCCACCAGACTGCGGTGTGGATTGTCCTTCAGGTATTCGTCCATGGTCACTTTGGGCCAGGGCCGCTCGGGCCAAAAACGCCGGATTAAATCGGCGGCGAGGATTTCCGGCCAGATATTGTCTGCGGTTAGCAGAAATGCGTGATGCCCCTTGAGGTCGGCGGTCAAACTGAGCAAAGCCGCTTCGGCCACATCGCGCACGTCCACAAACGTCCAGTAATCGTCCTTCATCATCTCCAGGCGCTGTTCCACGGGCACGAAATTCCACCACGGGTCGGTTTCCTCTCCCGGCGGGCGCATCACGTAGGTGGGGCGCAAGCTGATGGCCGTCCCGCCGCTCAGGGTGACATACGACTGGCACAATTCCTCGCCAATGTGCTTGGTGAGGAAGTAGGGGTGGGCAGGATGGTGGGGAACATCGTCGTCCATCGGCAGATACATAGACGGATGGGTGGGCTCGGCGTGCCCTAAAGCATTGATACTGGAAAAGTACACCACGCGTTGGATGCCCGCCTCGAAAGCCGCCAGCAGCACGTTCCATGTGCCGTGGATGTTGGTATCCAGCACATCCTCGGGCAAGCCGCTGAAATCATTGGGAATGGCGGCCAGGTGCACAATGGTATCCATGCCTTGGGCCGCGCGGCGCACCAGGGCCAGGTCGCGGATGTCTCCAGGAAGATGCTCCCAATCCTGCCCGCGGGGCTGGGCCAAACGATCCAGCGTGCGCAGCGTGTGACCCGCTTCAATGAAGCGCTTGACGATGTAGCTGCCGATCAAACCGCTGCTGCCGGTGACAAGAATGTTCATACTGGCTCCCATAAATGAAGAGTAACTGCTCAGAGGGTGAGGAAAGTTCCCAAATTTTGGCATCTTCCACTTCTGACTGAGTAGTCACAGTTATTTTACTCTTTTTCGCCGCCAGGCTACTCTACTGCTTTCGATGTCCTGGAATTCCCTTGACCGAACCCTGTGTTAATGCTATACTCCAGTATAGTATATTATCGTTATGAGGTTTTAACTATGCCCCTTTATGAGTATCACTGTAGCGAATGTGACCAGAGCTTTGAGAAAATGATGCGCTTTTCCGAGCTCGACCTGGCCCCCGAGTGCCCGCACTGCCACAGCCGCGAAACGCACAAGCAAATCTCTACCTTTGCCTCGCGCATCACCGGCGGCAGCGCCGCCTCAACGTCCTCGGCTTCCAGTTGCTCTTCCGGCGGCAGCCGCTTCCGCTGAGGGTAACCCCACAACCGGCCGTGGCCGGTAACCGAAGGTAGTTTATGAAGTTAGCCAACAGCGAAGTCAAATCGAAGCTGCTCCAACGTTTGCGCCGCATTGAAGGACAGGTGCGCGGCGTGGAGAGTATGTTGGAGGGCGATCGTGAGTGCCGTGACATCGTCCAGCAGGTAAGCGCTATTCAGTCAGCCTTACTCGGTTTTCGCGAGCTGCTGCTTGAGGAATACGCACTGACCTGCCTGCTGCCCGAGGAAGATGCGCCGCTGGACCGCCGCGAGCAGGAGCAAACCCTGCGCGAATTCATTCACATGATCAATAAAGGATAAAACTGATGGCAAATGCAACCGTGCGCTGGCTGACCGGCAAACAATTCATCGGCATCGACTCGACGAAACATTCCGTGGTCCTCTCGACCCCCGACGAAGGGATCGGCATGAAACCCTCCGAGATGCTGCTGGTGGCGCTGGCCTCCTGCACCGCTGTAGATGTGGTGGAAATTCTGGCCAAGAAGCGCCAGGAACTGACCGGGCTGGAGATTGGCGTGAGCGCCGAGCAAGACTCCGACCCGCCCTGGACCTTCCGCAAAATTCACCTCACTTACAAGCTCACCGGCAAGAACCTGACCGAAAAAGCCGTGGAGCAGGCCATCGAGCTTTCAGAAGAAAAATACTGTTCCGTGGCGGCCACCATACGCCCCACGGCACAGATCACTTATTCTTACGAGATAACCAACCAGTAATTGGTGAGTATTGTTATAGAGTTCCCCTCCCAGAGGGTAAAATTCTTGTAACTACTCAGCCAGAGGCAGAAGAGACCTGAATTTGAGGTATGAGTGGGGTGCTTCGCACCCCACTCATACCTCAAATTCAGGGACTTTTCCCACCCTCTGAGCAGTTACAAATTCTTGGAGAGGCGAACTGGATATGGCAAAACTGATAGCTTTCCTGCGTGCAATTAATGTTGGCGGGCACACCGTCAAGATGGATGAACTGCGCCGAATCTTTGAATCCTTGGGCTTTTCCGCTGTTGAGTCTTTCATCGCCAGCGGAAATGTCATTTTTGAAACAGCGCTCGAACCTGACCGGGTCCTCGAACAGCGCATCGAAGACGGATTGAAGGAAGCACTGGGATATTCAGTAGCCACTTTCATTCGCACTCCCGCAGAGCTGGCAGAGATTGCCCATTTTCAGCCTTTTCCTCAGTCCGTCTTGGATGCAGCCGCTGCGCTCAACATTGGCTTCCTTCCTACCAATCCCGCCCCAGAGGCAGTCCACAAGCTGATGGCTTTGCGCACTGAGATTGACGATTTCAGGGTGCATGACCGCGAATTTTACTGGCTTTGTCGGGTCAAACAGAGTGAATCCACTCTATCCGGCGCGCTGTTCGAGAAGGCAGTGGGCATGCCCGTAACGATGCGCGGAATTAACACCCTGCGGCGATTAACCGCAAAGTTGGCTGCTTAATTTGGGTACAATCCTGCGACCCATTACGCCTGCGGACCAGGACTTCCTATGGGAGATGCTCTATCAGGCCATCTACGTGCCGCCGGGCAGCCCCGCGCCGCCGCGGGAGATCATTCGCCAACCCGAATTGGCCCATTACGTGCAGGACTGGCCCCAACCCGGCGACCTGGGCTTGATTGCCGTGGACGCTTCCACCGGCAAACCCCTGGGCGCTGCCTGGCTGCGGTTGTTCACGCTAGAAGAGCCTGGGTATGGGTTCGTTGCCGAAGACATTCCCGAATTGAGCATCGCCCTTCTGCCGGATTGCCGCGGGCAGGGAGTGGGGACGGCCTTAGTGGAAGGATTATTAGCGGCGGCGCGAGGGCGGTACGCGGCGGTCTCACTCAGCGTCAGCGCAGATAATCCGGCGGTAAAGCTTTACCGCCGGGTGGGTTTTGAGGTCTATGAACAGGTCGGAGACTCGCTGACGATGGTGTTAAAATTAAAGGATGCTTTCAAAGCTTAAAAAATTCTGGCCACTTCTTGCCGCATTTGCCATTTACGGTTATTTGATGGTCGGACTGATCACCGA
>CAZMMI010000270.1:0-5762 GCA_964567255.1 uncultured Anaerolinea sp. | reverse complement strand
AACACAGGGTATGCCATGCTCACCTTCCTCACCTCCCCCACTTTTATCCAAATCTGCGCCGCCGCCGGCGCTTTGGCTGCCGTGCTGGGCTCTCTCATCGCCGCCCAGACCTACCGGGGCAAGCGCGGCGAGCCGTACTCGCTGCTCAACCACTTCATCTCCGAGCTGGGCGAGGTGGGCGTTTCTCGCCGCGCATGGGCTTTCAATTGGGGACTCATCCTCTGCGGCGTGGCCCTCTTGCCTTGCAGCATCGGCCTGGGCCTGCTCATCCCCGGCGTATGGTCCAAACTGGGCATGGTCGCCGGAGCCGTCACCGCCATCGCCGTAGCTTTCGTGGGGGTCTACCCCATGAACAACCTCACCCCGCATGTCCGCGCCGCCATGACCTACTTCCGCGCCGGGCTGGTCATGGTCATCTTCTTCACTATCGCCATCTTCGCCCAGCCCGCCGGCAACCTCGCGCTGCCCCGGCTGGTCGGATTGATGGGTATCCCCGCCATCCTGGCCTACTCCTTCTTCCTGGTGTACATGAGCCTGACCTCCAAAACGGGCCAAAGTGCCCTATCTCCTCTGGAGGGTGACCGCCCGCGCTTTTGGGTCATGCCCTTCTCCGAGTGGCTCATCTTCCTCACCACCGTGCCCTGGTTCTGCGCAGTGGCCCTGGCCCTTTAGCACCTATCCAAAAATATTTGAAAGGCGCTTTCCTTCTGAATTTTAGATAGGTTTTTACCTTCCCGGTTACGCAAACAGGCGCGCGAAACCGTCGTACGCTCGCAAAGGGATCAGATCGAACGCGATCAACCCTGCTTCCACCAGCGGCAGGCCCGCCAGGGCCGCTCTGGCCTCGTCCAGCGAGGCGCACTCCATCACCAGCACCACCTCCGGAATATCTTCGCGGAAATACAACTCGCGCACCACACCACGCTGGTGCAGATCCCATGCGCGCCGGGCTTCGTCTTTCAACAATGGTGGGTATTGCTCGGCGATCACATTGGGCAACTCACGAGATAGCGCCAGAATTTTCACGTTGCCTCCTTCTCTCAACAAATTTCCTATTGATTATATCCGCTCGCAAAACCGCATTCTGCCGGTCATTCCGGCGTCCTGAAATTTGCCGTGGAGAGTTTTCAAAGGCCCCGAATCCCTTGACAGGCACGAAAATCGTCGTATACTCCATAAACCATCCACATGGATGGTGTATGGAGTATATATGCCTGAAAGCGAAAAGATCACCATCAACATGAGCGCCGTGGATTTGGGTAAAGTCGACTTGCTGGTGCAGGAAGGCCTCTATTCCAACCGCACCGATTTCATCCGCACGGCCATCCGTGCCCAGCTCGAAAAGCATACCCTCGAAGTCCAGCAGTCCGTCACACGCTACTCGTTTGGCATCGGCGTGTTCGCCTACGACCGCCGCGGCCTGGAAGAAATCCACGCCACCGGCGAAAAGATCAACATCAACGCGCTGGGGCTGCTGGTGCTCGCCGACGACATCCCCGCCGGCCTGGCCCGTGAAACCATCGCATCCATCCGCGTGCGCGGCATCTTTCAAGCCAGCGCAGAGCTGAAAGAAGCCCTTGCCGACCGCATCAAATAATCATTGGAGCAAACATGACCGAAAATAATGCTACTCTTCAACCCGAGGAACCCTGGGCCGCCAAGTTTTTCACCATTTGGACCGGGCAGGCTTTCTCGCTGCTGGGCTCGTCCCTGGTGCAGTTCGCCCTGGTCTGGTGGCTCACCAGCACCACCGGCTCGGCCACCGTTTTGGCCACCTCCACGCTCATGGCCCTGCTGCCGCAAGTGCTCCTCAGCCCCTTCGCAGGCGCATTGGTCGACCGCTGGGACCGCCGTTGGATCATGGTGCTGGCCGACGCGGTCATTGCCCTGGCCACCGGCGGACTGGTCTACCTCTTCGCCACTGATCAAGCTCAGGTCTGGCACGTCTATGCCGCGCTGCTGATCCGTTCGATGGGCGGCGCTTTCCACAGCCCGGCCATGTCCGCCTCCACCGCACTCATGGTGCCCAGCCAACACCTCACCCGCGTGGCCGGGGTCAACCAGACCTTGCAGGGGCTGCTGAGCATCTTCGCCCCGCCTCTGGGGGCCCTGCTCATCAGTGTGGTGCCGATGCAAGGCGTGCTGGCCATTGATATCGGCACCGCCCTGCTGGCCATTCTGCCACTGCTGTTCATCGCTATTCCCAAACCGCCACGCCAGGAAACTCCCGAAAAGTTCATCAAAACCTCCTACTGGCAAGACTTCCGCGCCGGGTTCCGCTACCTTTCCCACGCGCCGGGACTGCTCGGCATTACCCTGCTGGCCATGTCGCTCAACTTCCTCCTGGCCCCGGCCGGTTCCTTCATGCCGCTGGTGGTCACCAAGGTCTTTGAGAAGGGCGTGACGGAGCTGGCCTGGGTGGAGATGGGCTTTGGCGTGGGCACCATTGCCGCCGGCATCGCCCTGGGCGCGTGGGGCGGCTTCAAGCGCAAGATCGTCACCTCGCTCATCGGCGTGCTAGGCATCGGCCTCAGCGTGTTGATGGTCGGCATCGTCCCGGCCAACCTCTTCTGGCTGATCATCACCGCCTACGTCCTGGTCGGCATCGCCTCGGTGTTCGCCAACGGCCCGCTCTCGGCAATCTTCCAAAGCGCCGTGGCTCCCGACATCCAGGGCCGCGTCCACTCGTTGATCGGCGCCGGAGCGACCGCCATGATGCCCCTCAGTCTGCTCATCGCCGGGCCGATCTCCGACTGGTTGGGCGTGCGCGCGTGGTACCTGTTCGGCGGGGTGGTGTGCATCCTCATCACCATCGCTGCCTTCTCCATCCCTGCCATCATGAATGTAGAGAAAGATCCCCCGCCCGCCGTGACAGTCTCCGAAGCCAACGCTGTGGCGGATTAAGCAGGTAGCGACTATCCAGCGGGCAGGTTCACACAGATTCCACCCTCACCCTAACCCTCTCCCTAGCAGGGAGAGGGTTAGGGTGAGGGTGGAATCTCAATTTACCAAGCTACTATTTAGCCACACTACTTCAACACTTCCAGCTCTGGCTGCTTGGGTTTGGAGCGGAACAACAACTGCACGCTGAGCAGCACCGCCGTGTTGAGCACCAGCCCGCTGGGAGCCACCTGGAAGGCGGTCAACCCGACCACCACTGCCAGCATGCCGCCCAACACCAGGAAGAAACGCAGCGGCGAAACCTGCTCGTCCTGGAACAGGCGCGGCATCATGAAGCCCACCAGGGGCCGATTTTTGGGGAAGACGAGCGACGAGACGATGAGCCCGAAGCGCACCGCGAACAGCCCGTGTAAGATCAAGAACACCAGCGTTGCCCCCATCAAAAAGGCCGTCATCAACGAGGGGTCGGACTCGCCGAAGGACTCCAGCGTCTTGCGGTCCTGGTAAACCTGCACAATGAGCAGCATCAGGTACCAAAAATACAGCAGCGCCTTGGGAACGGGCCCGAAGGGCTTTTGACGCAGCACCAGCAGCAGAATGAGCGCTACCGGAAGAGCCGCCAGGCCAATGACCCAGGCCAAAGACAAACCTTGCCCCCAAACCAGCCCGAACAGGACAATCAATTGGGTGGCGATGATGGATCGCTCGTTGACCTGCGGCAGCAAGCCCGTGCCTACCACCCCGGCAAAGAACATGAACACACCCAACCCGGTGAAGATCATGAAGGGCAGCGCATCGCTCAATGAGGTGCGGCCTTCGATGCCAAACAGGCGCAGCAGCAGCACAATCACTACCGCGATGACCCCGAGGAAGGAGGCATAGGTCCAATGTTGAGGCACCGGCGAGGCGATGATGCGCGGCTGGTTGGGTGAATCGGCCCAACCGTGGGCGTTGCCCCACAGCCAGAGCAGTTCCACCGTAATACCCAGGGTCATGAAGACAAAGGCTTCCAGGCTCATTTGCTCCCCTTAACGAACCGCGCAAATGGGTCATATTTTTCCTTGTCCTGGTAGCCTATGTAGAGCATCTCGGGGTGCCAGGCAACGATCAGCCAGCACACCGCCAGAATGATCACGTAGCTCTGGTTGATCTGCCACAGGTTGCGCAGCGGGTCGAAGTACTGCTCCAGCATCACGGTCGTTTCCAACTCGTTGGGCAGGTGGCGGATTTGGACCGGGGCGCCTTTTTCTAAGGGCAGCAACTGCTCCCGCGAATAGTAGCCTATGCGCAGCAGGCCAACCTCGTCCTCGTCGTAATAAGTGGGGTACATCACCCCCAGGTAGGTCTCTTCCTCATCAGGGTTGTAAGAATCGATCATCTTGCCCCAAACGACTTCCCCTTCGCGCTCCATTTTCTGGAGCTCTCTCCAATATGCGCCGCTGTTACTCGGCAGCATGATAACCAGGATGACGATCAAGATGATGATGAGGGGGGTGAGGATGACCAGGAAGCCCTCCAACATCTGCAGGATGGTTTTGGTCACCTTGAGCACGGGCTGCATGGTCCCTTTGAAGCGATTCCACCCCTTGCGCAGCATGCTACTTCTCGCGGGGTTTGCGGAGGAAGCCCGCCCACAGCACCCACAGGAGGCCCGCGGCGCACAGACCGCCCATGACGTAGAGCAGCGCGCTGCGGTTGGTCTCGACGAATTGTTCGGTTCCGGCCACAAGGGGGTTGGGCGTGGCGCTGGGAACGGGGGTGACCGAGGCCGTGCGGGAGGGCGCGGGGGTGCGCGTGGGGATGACGAGCGTGGGGGTGCGCGTGGGGCGCGGCACGGTGGGCGTGAGGGTGGGCGTGAGGGTGGGCGGCGGCGCGGTGGCGATGATCAGGTAATTGCCGGGGAAGATGAGGTTGGAGGTGGGGGCCAGCCCGTTGAGGGCGCGGATGGTGTCCATGCCGACGCCGTAGGTCTGCGAGATGGTGGCCAGGGTGTCGCCGTCGACGACGAGGTGGACGATGGAGCCGTCCTCCTGGGGGGTGGCGGTGGGGAAGGAACCGGCCTGATTGATGGCGGGCTCTTCGGTGGGCTGCTGTTGGGCCGGCGGCTGGGCAACCTCGGGCAAACTGCCGGTTGACCCACTGCCGCTGACGTTGAGGGTCAGGTAGACCATTTCATCGGTATAGGCCACCCCGGCCCCGATCAATCCCGAGGTAAATCCGACCATGGGCTTCATGTGGACCTCGTCGGCCCAGATGGTGTAGACGGTGAAGTCAGCGGTCATGAGGCTCGCTGTACCACCGGCGATGTTCTCCAGCATGCCATGATCAATAGACATGCTGCCATCGGAGTGGACGTGGGTGGCATGGTCATTGGCGGCCATGTATTCGGCGTGTTCTTGGGCGTAGGCCATGATATTCGAGTCGACCTGGTAAGCGGTCAGGCCGCGGGCGGCGCGCAGGCCGTTGACGGTTTGGATGAGCAGCGAGGCGGTGATGTTCTGGGCGGCGGCGGGGCGGGCCGTGACGCCCAGCCCCAGCACGATGAGGATCAATAGAAGAAGAATTCGGCGGATCATAGTGGCGATTATAGCATGTGAATGGAGAGAGGGAAGATTTTATCCGCGAATGGAAGGGGGGGAAATTTCTCCACGAATGACACGAATTTCACAAATTTGAAGAGAAGAGGGTTTTCCGCCAGGCTGCCGTAGCGCGGGTATCCTTACCCGCGATCTTGGGCTGGAGAAGATGCCGGGTAAGAAACCCGGCCTACGCGGTATGCGCTGCGCCCGCGGGGGAGGGTTGAAAATGTGATATGCTTCAGCCGTAGCGCGGGTATCCTTACCCGCGATCTTGGGAAAGAG
>CAZMMI010000269.1:0-5781 GCA_964567255.1 uncultured Anaerolinea sp. | reverse complement strand
CTGCACGTTGAGCGGGGCGATTCTGGCGGTGTTGCTGTTGGGCGGAATGGGGTAAAACTACCCCATCCCAACCAGGAGGACCTGCTTGGTTGGGAGGAATGGCAACGGTCCATCGATCCCTACTGCCAGGCGCGCATTCAAGTAGACTCCTGGTTTGAGCGCCGCTTGCATCTCTACATGGCGATTTTTCCACTGTGGTGGATGTCCATTGTCATCAGCCGGGGGCGGTCGCAACCTGAGAAATTGCCCGCATGGTCTGTCAACAAGCTGCCCATCAATGACCGACTGCGCCGCTACCTGGCCCGTGTCGTAGCCTGGCCGGAAATGGATTACGAGAAGGCTTTGCGGCAAATTGAGACCATCAATTTCTTTTCGGTTTAGCTGAGCGGGCAAATCCAATCCACTGTAGAATGAATGTTATGTCGGCTTAATGGTTCTCTCGCCAAGTTGGTAGTATACGGCTTATTTAGCAAGAAGACGGCAAAGGAGACATTCATGCGATACGGGGTTTATTTTTCCAACGAAGGTGATTATGCTAACGCAAGGCTACTCGCTGAAATGGCCCGGGAAGCCGAAGAATGCGGCTGGGAGGGGGTCTTCATTTGGGATCATATTGGACAATCCAGCGCTGCCGCTGATCCCTGGGTCGCACTGACCGCTATTGCAATGAATACCCAGCGGATTAAATTGGGCACCATTGTCACAGCTCTTGCTCGCCGCAGACCTTGGAAGCTGGCGCGCGAAACCGTCACCCTCGACCATCTCAGCGGAGGACGCCTGATCCTGGGAGTGGGTTTAGGTTGGGGAAGCCCCGAGTTTGAACCCTTTGGAGAAGATGCCTCTCCTCGTGTTCGCGCCGAAAAATTAGATGAGGGCCTGGATATTTTGACCGGCTTGTGGAGCGGAAAACTGTTCAGTTATCAAGGCAAGCACTATCAAGTGCGAGAGGTCTGCTTTTTGCCTCCGCCCCTGCAACAACCACGCATCCCCATTTGGGCTTGCGGAGCATGGTCGAAGCGCAAAGCTCCTTTCCGACGAGCCGCGCGCCTGGACGGCGTGATCGCCATTAACGGCTCAGACGAGGATCGCGCTATCCTGCCAAACGAGATTCGGGATATTCAGTCCTACATGAAGACTGAACGCGCCAACAACGAACCTTTCGACATTGTTGTGATCTTGTGGTCGGATGGGCGTGACGAGGAAGCGGCAGCCCAGTATCGGGACGCAGGGGTGACCTGGTGGCTGGAAGATCTGTCGCAAGAACGCTTCTCATCTATTGACGAGGCTCGCCAACGCCTGCGTAAAGGCCCTCCGGGTCGAGGATGAATCTGGGTATTCATCACGAATTGGCATAGCAGGTCTCGTGTGGCATCACAACGTGCCCGAAAAGGTGATAAGATTCTTTCTGGAATGGCATGTGAAAGTCGCATTCAGGAGATAATCCAATTGACTCCCCCTCCCACCCTTCCCACCGCTTTTGGCTGCCTGCGCCCCTGGCGCGCCGATGATTTGCCCGCTCTGGTGAAATACGCCAACAATCGCAAAATCTGGCTCAACCTGCGCGACGGGTTCCCGCATCCTTACACCGAGGAAAACGGGCGAGCATTCATCCAGGTTGCCGCCCAGCGCCCGGCTTTCTTTGCCATCGCCACGCCCGAGGAAGCGGTTGGCTCCATCGGCCTGAGCATCAACGAGGACGTGCACCGCCTGACCGCCGAGATGGGCTACTGGCTGGCGGAGCCTTACTGGGGCAAAGGCATGATGAGCGAGGCGGTCACCCGGATCACCGAGTACGCCTTTGAGAGCCTGGGGTTGGTGCGCATCTACGCCGAGCCGTATGCCCACAACACGGCTTCCTGCAAGGTACTGGAGAAAGCCGGTTACACGCTGGAAGGGCGCTTGCGGAAGAATGCCATCAAGGATGGGCAAATCATCGATATGCTTTTGTACGCCAAGGTCAAGGAGTAGAAAAA
The DNA here is from genome assembly GCA_964567255.1 of uncultured Anaerolinea sp. Classification (GTDB taxonomy): domain Bacteria; phylum Chloroflexota; class Anaerolineae; order Anaerolineales; family Anaerolineaceae; genus Anaerolinea. Next base: position 3,808 of record CAZMMI010000269.1, on the reverse strand, counting down.
TGGCGCCTGTCATTCAAACCATCCGCCTCGACCTGATCCTGAAATTGGGAACGGTCAACTGTTATTTGATTCAGTCCGATCGAGGCTGCATCCTCATTGACACCGGCCCCGCGCAGCAGCGCGCCGCCCTGGAACAGGCACTGGACAATGCGGGCTGCGCGCCGGGCAGCCTCAAGCTGATCCTGTTGACCCACGGCGACTTCGACCACACCGGCAATGCCGCGTTTCTGCGCCAGAAATTCGGCGCAAAAATCGCCATGCACCCTGGCGACGCAGGCATGCTGGAGCGCGGAGATATGTTCTCTAACCGCAAAAACGGGAATGCATTCTTGCGCTGGATTGCCCCACCGATGTTTGGTTTCGGCAAAGCCCAGCGCTGCACCCCAGACATTGCGCTGGAAGACGGATTCAGCCTGGCCGATTACGGCATGGTTGCCCGCGTGATTCATCTTCCAGGGCACTCGGCGGGCTCAGTTGGGGTGCTGACGGCACAAGGCGACCTGTTTTGCGGCGACTTGATCGACAACACCAAAGAACCCGTGCTCAACTCGATCATCGACGATGCCCAATGCGCCGCTGCCAGCATCGAGAAATTGAGCGGTCTTTCCCTGCAAACGATCTACCCCGGCCACGGCGAGGCGTTCGCCGCGGCGACCTTCTTCGCCACGCTGAAGCCGATTGGCGCCGCATGAACTACCTGCAACCGTTGATGGACCTGCAAGAACGACAGCGCAGCGTACAGAATTTGCACCCTTTGCTGGCGCAGCCCTACCCGGTGGCGATCGTGGAAGCGGGGCATTTCCTGGTTTTCGACGCGCCCAGCCTGGAGGAACCCTACCGGCAGGTGGGTCGCGCCCCTGTGCCCATGCCCATTCCAGAAGGAGTGCGGGCGGCCTTCCCGCTGGATTTCTACGACAATCGCCCGGCTTGCATTGTCACGGCGGAGGTTTTCGGCGAAGCGGAAGGTTTCGCGGTGATGCTGCACGAGTTTGCCCACTGCTATCAGTGGCAGACCTGCGAGCCCGCCCTGCGCGCCGAGTTGGGCATTGCCCAGGCGGCCCAAGAGCGCGGCGATTTCATGTGGGAAATCAACTATCCTTTCCCGTATGCCGACCCCAACTTCAGAGAGACCTACCGCGCGCTCCTGGCAGCCCTGCCGGACGGTTCTGGCGAGGAGGTTGCCGCGCTGCGCGCCGATTTGCGCGCCGCGCTCAGCGAAGATGATTTTGCCTACCTGACCTGGCAAGAATGGAAAGAAGGCTTCGCCCGGCGGCTGGAAAACAAGATCCGCGCGGCCTGGGATCTGCCGCTTGCCGGGAGCGACACTCGCGATACCTTGGACCGCACGGCATTCTATGCCGGGGGCGCGGCTTTTATCGAGCATCTCAATCAACACACGCCAGGGCTGGACAAGGACTTGGTCCGGCTTTACCGGCGCATCCTTGCTGCCTGAACGGAGTTTTTTATGCCATCCACCTTCTTCACTACCACCCCCACCTGGCGGGCCGCTTACCCCGGCGCGAGCGCCGGAATTTTGGCCGTGCGCGGGGCAAGCAACCCCGCCGCGCATCCCGAGTTGGAGCAGCGCAAACAGGCCCTGGAAGCCACTTTGCGCGCCCGCTTTGCCGGGGCGAGCCGCGCCGAGATCGAAGCCCTGTCCACCGTGCAGGCCTACAACGCGTATTACAAGCCCTTCAAGAAGACTTATCACGTTCAGTTGCAGCTTGAGTCGATTGCCTTCAAAGGCAAGTCCATTCCCAGCGTGGCGGCGCTGGTGGAGGCCATGTTCATGGCGGAGATCCAAAATCAACTGCTCACTGCCGGTCATGACCTGGACCGCCTGCAACTGCCGGTCACGCTGGATGTAGCCCAGGGTACGGAGCAGTACACCCTGATGCGCGGGCAAGAACAGGTGCTCAAAGCCGGGGATATGTTCATGGCCGACGGGCTGGGCATCCTCTCTAGCATCCTTTACGGCCCCGACCAGCGCTCGCAAATCACCGCTGAGACGCGCAGCGCCTTGTTCACGGTCTACGCCCCGCCCGGCATTGAGCCTCAAGCCGTGCAGGCCCACCTGGAAGACCTGCGCGACAACGTTCTACTGATCGCTCCACAGGCCGAGGTGCTGGCGTTGCACGTCTTCAGCGCTTAGGATCTGGCAAACATGAACATCAACCACCCCCTCCGCGATCGATTGCGCACAAGCTACGACCAACAGGCAACGATTCGCGATGGCATGGAATCCTCACCGTGGAAAAACTGCCTGCGGGCAAGCTTTCTGGACCGGCTGCAACGCGAAGAGCGGCAGACGGTACTGGAGATTGGCAGCGGGCCAGGCAAGGACGCGCTGTTCTTCCAGGAGCACGGCTTGCGGGTGGTGTGCACCGACCTGTCACCGGAAATGGTGCGCATTTGCCGCAGCAAGGGCCTGGACGCGCGCGAGATGGACGCCGCCGCCCTGGACTTCCCGCCCGGCTCTTTCGACGCCCTGTACGCCTTCAACAGCCTGCTGCACATCCCTGATGCCGAGCTGCCCGCTGTGCTGAAACTGGCGGCGGAGACGCTTAAACCCGAGGGGATGGCATTCATTGGCATGTACGGCGGGCGCGATCAAGAGGGCATTTGGGAAGACGACTGGTATACACCGAAGCGCTTCTTCGCTTTCCGTTCGGACGCAAAGATGCGCGGCCTGCTGGAAGACTGTTTTACGGTGCTCACGTTTGAAAGGCTTGAAGTGGGCGACCCTGGCGGTTTTCCGTTCCAGGCTTTCACACTGCGAAAAAAACAATTCTAAGACCCTAAGGGTGTCAGAAAACCCTTAGGGTCTGGCTGAAGATGCTACCTGCAAAAAAAAGAGGAGTGACGCCGATGGACACTGTCTTCAACCTGACCCTGATGCGCCACGGGCGCTCGCGCGCCGACGATGAAGGCGTGTACGAAGGGCGCTACGATTCGCCCCTGACCGAGGTCGGGCTGGCCCAGGTGGAGGCGCGCGCCAAAGGCTGGCAGGCCGCCGGGGTGCGCTTCGATCGGATCGTCGCCAGCCCGCTCCAGCGCACCCTGGTCACCGCCGAGATGATCGCCGCGGCTCTTTCCATACCGCTGGAGACCGACCCCGATTGGATGGAGATTAATACCGGCCCCATCGCCGGACTGCCTTTTGCCGAAGCGAACCAACGCTATCCCCGGCCCGCCTTTCGCAACCCCTACACGCCCATTGCCGGGACGGGGGAGAGCGAATGGGAGTTGTTTGCCCGCGCCGCCCGGGCCGTGGACCGCGTGATGCGCATGGGGCTGGGAAGTGTCCTCGTTGTGGCGCACGGCGGGGTGTTGAATTATGCCTTGCGCACGATGATGGGCGCGGTGCCGTATGGGAACCGGCAGGGATTCAGCGTGGCGTTTGGCGATACAGGCTATGTACGCCTGACGTACCAGCCCGACCGGCATATCTGGACGTTACGGGAGCTGCAAGGGCCAGCTTGAGTTTGAATAAAAGACGCTGGAGTTTAGCATTTTGATGTTATAAACAATTCTGTTCCCTCTCCCACCGGGAGAGGGTTAGGGTGAGGGCGCTTGTGGCCTTTGTAGGGCTGTTTTCTGCCCTCACCCGCGCCGTCACACTTGCCCTGGATGCAAGTGCCAGGGAAGCCCGGCGCGACCTCTCCCGAAGGGAGAGGTGAGGAAAACATGGCGAGAAATGAATAAGGGCTAACCTCCAGCGTCTGGTTTTATGAGACTACCGGCGGGCCCTGACGGATTCTTTCGACAGCGGCTTCCTCGGAAACGGTGAACAGCGTCTCGATCCACC
>CAZMMI010000268.1:0-5787 GCA_964567255.1 uncultured Anaerolinea sp. | reverse complement strand
GTCTCGGTGCCCACGCGAATGAAAACCGTGCCGTAGTTCAAAATCAGTCCAATGATGCCCAGACGGCGGTACTCGATGGACAAGATATTCTTGATCGGCGCGGTACGCTTCTCCTCTTTGCCCAGCGGCTTCTTATTGATGTCGCTGACCTGCTCGTTGGTAATGATGTACTCGTCGTGGTGCCAATCGTAGTAGATGTAAATCCACCACAACAGCAAGATCATCCACAAAAGCAGCAGCGCCATAAGAATGCCTACCACCGGCAGGTTGGGCATAGAGCCCCCTCGCACCGTCATGTATAACGCCACCCCCGAGACAACCAGAAAGCTCAAAGTCTGGAACCAGATGCGCTTCATCAAAATGAACCAATGGGTTCGGTAAGTAATCTTATCGCCTTCCTGGTAGCGCAAACGGAACACGGTGTTTAGAAAGCGCTGTATGCGAGTCTGCGGACGAGGAGTATCAGCCGGCTGGGGCGGCGCAGGAGCCTGCGCCGGAAGAACTCCCAGCTTGCGGGCAATGGTCTCGTCCATTGTGCGCAGTTCGGCCTGGCGCATCATCGACATGGCGCGACGACGATGCTCTTCCACGATATCCGAGACATCCTGCTGGTTTTGCACGGCGCGGAACTTGATTTCGCCAATGTAAGTGCGAATGGCGACGTCGCCAAACCCAATCCGCCTTCCCCACCAGCCCGTGCGCGTGATCGATGATTGCACCTGCTCCAGCGGGCTTTCCTGACGACTGTCGTAAAACAATACAATACGCTCCTGAAAGACAACCCGCCGGTTGGTCACCACGTAGTAATCATTACTCCAGTCCACGTACAAAAGGACACCCCACACCAATCCAACCAACCACAGCAAGCCCTGGAGGTAATTGAACAACGACATGGTGGTGATCAAGGCCAATAACAGGAGAATGCCAGACAACACCAGCAAGCCTGACACCAGGGGAAACAGGTTGAGCACCAAAATGAAAGGGTGTTTGCGAGCAATGTAGTAGATGTATTCTTCTGGGTTGATCCAGGGCAGCTTGAGCTTTAAACTAAACAGGTAGCTAGCCAGAATCAATTTCAGGCGGGGCACCAGTTCGGGATGGCGATTCACTACCTGGGTAAAATGATTGCTGTTCAGGCGCAGCAAAATGCAATCACTCACCGCCTGCGCCGAGACCCGGTGCGTACCAAAGGATTGCAAGACTTCCAAACCCAGGTAATCGCCATCGTTGAGGAAGCCTACCAGCTCCTCTTCCGCACCCGGGCGAGGCTGCCGCATGACCTTGATGCGCCCGTTATAAACAAAGTAAAAATCCGTGGCATCCGCGCCCTGTTCAAAGATCATTTCATCGCCTTTGAAGCGCAGGGCTTCCATCCCCTCGGCAATGAAGGCCACATCTGCGTCGCTCATGCGGCCGAAGATGTGGCAGTTCTTCAAGAACGGGACGATTTGGGATGTACCGGGAAGCATTTTACGATGCCGGTTCCTCCGCGGCTTTTCCAGTCTTGCGGAAAACAATCTTGTCGTTTTCCACGTCCACCAGAACGGTGTCGCCTGTGTGGAATTCGCCGGAAAGCATACTGACCGAAAGCGGACTCTCCACGTGCTTTTGCAGAGCCCGGCGCAGCGGGCGCGCGCCAAAGCTGGGATCGAAGCCCACCCGCGCCAACCATTCCTGTGCCGCTGTGGTGAGTTCGGCGGTCAAACCGTGTTCTTGCAGCCGCATCTGAATATCTTTCATCTGCAAGCCTACGATCTCAATCATCTCCGCATCGCTGAGCGGCGAGAACATGATGATTTCGTCGATACGGTTGAGGAATTCAGGCCGGAAGGTAGATTTGAGAGCCTTCTCAATCTTATCGTGCATGGCGCGGTCTTCGGCGTCATCATCGGTTTGGAGGAAGCCCAGCGTGCCGCCCTTGCGGACGAACTCGGTGCCCAGGTTGCTGGTCATAATGAGGACCGTATTGCGGAAATCAACCAGGCGCCCCTGACCATCGGTCAGGCGCCCGTCGTCCAGAATCTGTAATAATGCATTCCACACTTCGGGATGCGATTTTTCAATCTCATCAAAGAGAATCACCCGGTAAGGGCGGCGGCGCACCGCTTCGGTCAACTGCCCGCCCTCCTCATAGCCAACGTAACCGGGAGGGGCGCCAAACAGGCGTGAGACGGTATGCTGCTCGCGGTATTCGCTCATGTCCAGGCGCACCAGAGCGTCCTCGTCGCCAAAGAGGAACTCCGCCAACGCACGGGCCAGTTCGGTCTTACCCACACCCGATGGGCCAATGAAGATGAAGGAGCCAATCGGTCGGGTGGGATCCTTCATACCCGAGCGCGCCCGGCGGATAGCATCAGAGATGGCATGGACGGCTTCTTTCTGCCCAATGATACGCTCGTGCAGGCGGTCTTCCATCGAGAGCAACTTTTCAGCTTCGCTCTCCATCATCTGGCTCACCGGAATGCCCGTCCACTGCGCAATGACCTGGGCGATATCGTCCACATCCACCACTTCATCCAATTGGTGTTCGGCTTCCCACTTCTCGCGTTTTTCGTTGTACTCGGTTTCCAGGCGCAGGCGCTCGGCTTTCTTGCGGGCAGCGCGTTCGTAATCGCGCTCCAAACCGGCCTGCTCTTCTTCAGCGGTCAGGCGGTCAATCTCGGTCTTCTCTTGTTTCAATTCGGGGGGCAGCGAATAGAGCGCCACGCGCAGCTTGGCAGCCGCCTCGTCGATCAAGTCGATGGCTTTGTCGGGCAAGCGCCGGTCGGGCACATACTGGGAAGAAAGACGCGCCGCAGCCACCAGGGCGTCGTCGGCGAAGCGCACCTTGTGGTGAGCTTCGTAGCGGTCGCTCAGGCCGCGCAGCATCTTGATCGTGTCTTCCACGTTGGGTTCGTCCACATACACAGGAGCAAAACGCCGCTCGAGGGCCGAGTCTTTTTCAATGTGCTTGTGATATTCATCCAGGGTGGTGGCGCCCACGCACTGCAACTCGCCGCGCGCCAGGGAGGGCTTGAGCATGTTGGAAGCGTCCATGGCGCCCTGAGCCGCACCCGCCCCCACCACGGTGTGCAGTTCGTCAATGAAAAGAATGATCTCGCCTTCTGAACGCTGCACTTCTTCGATGGCAGCCTTGAGGCGCTCCTCGAACTCACCACGGAAGCGCGAACCGGCGATCATCCCGCCCAGATCCAGAGAAATCACTTTTTTACCAATCAAAATCTCGGGCACATCGTTGGTGGCAATCTTCTGGGCCAGCCCTTCTACGATTGCCGTCTTGCCCACGCCCGCCTCGCCGATGAGCACCGGGTTGTTCTTGGTGCGGCGCGAAAGGATTTGCATGACGCGCAGAATTTCTTTGTCCCGTCCAATGACCGGGTCCAGCTTGCCTTCGCGAGCCTGTTGGGTCAAATCGCGCGAGTATTTTTCCAGGGTGCGGTAGCGGGTTTCGGCTTGCGGGTCGGAGACGCGCTGCCCGCCGCGCAGTTGCAAGATCGAGTCAGCCACCCGCTCGCGGGTAATGCCCGCCCCTTCCAACAGGCGCGCAGCCGGGGTGTTGCGTTCGGAAAGGATGGCCAGGAAGAGGTGCTCGGTGGAGATATACTCATCCTTCATCCGGTTGGCTTCTTCATTGGCCAGGTCGATGATGCGCTTGACGCGAGGGGTGATAAAGATTTGCCCGGCGCCACCGCCAAAAATGCTGGCCTTCGGGCTGGTGCGCAAAATGTAGTCCAGGCGCTCCGAAAGCGCTGCGCCATCCACCTTTAGAAGCTCCAACAATTGCGGAATAACCCCTTGGGGCTGTTCAATCATTGCCAGGAGGATGTGCTCGGTGTCAATCTGGTTGTGTCCGTAGCGCTGAATTATTTCGGCGGCCCGCTGGGCTGCTTCCTGGGCACGCTCGGTAAACCGGTCAAATCGCATCATAAGGTTCTGTCCTCTTGCAGAATGTTCTTCAGTAATTGTTGCTATTCTGCTCTTGTCATTATAGCATCAGCCACCCTAGAAAAGAACCAATATTCTATTAGAAGCTTGTAAGAAAAGCACCTGCCATAAAGGTTCTTTGGGAGATGTCGTAGCAAGTCCCGCACCAATTCTCAATGAGCCGTCTTAAAATCTCCACCAGGAAAAAGCAACTCGGGTACAATTCAACTGTGAGATACGATGTTCCCGTCCAAGCAGCTCACATACGCCCCCTAAATGTACTCAAGGACCTGTTCCCAGTCGCCGACCTGATCGAAACGTGCTTTACCGGCACGCTGGACCCGGATGGGCGCGACTATCTGCGCCACATCCGCAAATCCGCTGCCGACCCATCGATCTTGCGCTGGATGACCGGGCCTTCTGAGCGCATCTCGACCCCATTACACGGGTATGTCTGGGAAGAGGATCGCCGCCTGATTGGCAACATCAGCCTCATTCCCATCTACCGCAATGGGAAATGGGTCTATTTAATTGCTAACGTAGCCGTGCATCCCGATTACCGCCGGCGAGGGATCGCCCACCAGTTAACCCTGCGCGCCTTAGAGCACATCCGCTCGCACGGGGCCACTGCCGCCTGGCTGCAAGTGCGCAGCGACAACCCCGCCGCTTACCAGTTGTACCTGGAAACCGGCTTTGTGGAACGTTCTCGGCGCACCACCTGGGTGGGCAACGGCGATTCGGGCATGATGGTGGACACCCACCCTTTGATCTCACCCCGCCGCCGAGGCGATTGGGCCTGGCAAGAGCGTTGGTTGCAAGAGTTATACCCTCCAGAGGTTTCCTGGAACCTGTCCTTGGATATGCGCCATTTCAACCCGCACTGGTGGTATAGCGCGTTGCGCTGGCTGAACGGCGACGAGCAAAACCATTGGGTGCTGCGCCAGCCACAAACCGGGCAGCCGCTGGGCTTTGCCTCCTGGGAGCCGTCCACTTCCTATGCCGACCACGTGTGGATCGCCACATCAGACCAGTACGAACGCTACGCGCTCAAATACCTGCTGCCCCAGGTGCGCCACTCGCTGTATCACCGCCACCGCCCCACCAGCATCAACTTCCCGGCTGGGCGCGCCGAAGACAATTTCCGCGAGGCCGGATTCCATATTCTCAACACCCTGGTATGGATGGAACACCCCATCCCCGAAAACGAATTTTAAGATCGCCGAACGACTCTCCCCTGAATTTGAGGTGCGCAGGGTGCTTCGCACCCTGCGCACCTCAAATTCAGATTTCTTTTACACCCTTCGCAACTTTTGGTATGATTTATCGTATAGTGTAGTAAGAAAATCACGGATGGGTCGCTGTTGAACAGCGGCCCGCCAACAAGTTGGCAAGGAGAAACCATGAGCAAACTGATTTTGCGTATTTTAATCAATATGGCTGCCCTATACGCGGCCTTTTTCCTGCTGGGCGGCAACGGACTTAATGTCCAGGACGGTAGTTGGCTGTCCCTTCTTTGGCTGGCGGTGATCTTCGGCCTGGTCAACGCCCTCATCCGCCCCCTAGCCATGGTGGTGGGCTGCCCGGTGATCCTCCTCACCCTGGGCCTGGGCACCCTGCTGGTGAACACGTTGATGTTCTACCTGGCGGGCATCATCGGCAGCAACTTCGGCGTCGGTTTCACCGTAGACGGGTTCTTACCCGCCTTCCTCGGCGCGTTGATTGTTAGCGTGGTCAGCTTTGTGTTGAGCATGATCCTGGGCGCCGACCGCAAAAGCCGCCGCCGGAACGACGACTAAACACTAAAAATCGTAATTGCTCAGAGGGTGAGGAAAGTTCCCGCATTTGAGGTGTGTGTGGGGTGCT
>CAZMMI010000267.1:0-5792 GCA_964567255.1 uncultured Anaerolinea sp. | reverse complement strand
GAGGCGGGATCCGAAACAGATCCCGCCGCCGCATTTATGCGTATGACTCTGTGCCCCGGGAGGGACTCGAACTCTCAACCTAGGCGTTAGGAGTGCCTTGCTCTGTCCTATTGAGCTACCGGAGCGTACCCATATTGTACTATAATTACAAAGTACTTGTTCCATTTTTAAAGCCCTTGACATGTTTTTTACATATCTCTCTCTTCGTTTATGCTACACTATTTGAAAATATACACAGGGTGCGCAGCACCCGCGACACCCTTTGACAAATCATAATCATTAAATAAGAAACTGGGAGGTTCCTATGAGTGGTGCAGGAAAGACAATCGCCTATATCGCCGCCGCAATCTTCATCTTCTTCGGCGTACTCTTCATCTGGGGCGCCTTCAGCGCCGACGGCCAGCCCGGCTGGATCATCATTGGCATCATCAGCGCCGGCATCGGCCTCGTGCTGGTCTATTTCGCCTCGCGCAAGCCCAAAGTCATCAACACCCAGGTCAACGTCAACCTTGACCTGCCCGGCGGAGTTTCGCTGGACCAGGTCAAATGCAAGTCCTGCGGCGGCGTGCTCACCCCCGAAAACATCAAATTGGTCGCCGGAGCCCCCATGGTGAGCTGCCCCTACTGCAACTCCACCTATCAGATGACCGAAGATCCCAAGTGGTAAACGAAATCATATTTTTCAGCACTTTTGAAATTAGTGTGCGGGACCTACCGAGGCAGGTCCCAACGAGCCACTTTTTCCCAGGGAGGGGAAAATGAATATAAAACGTGTTTGGGCCGTATTGGCCGTCTTCATGTTATTAGCGGTGGGGGTTCAACCGGTTTTTGCTCAAACTTATCTATTTGAAGTCGAGCGCTCCGAAGCCGTCATCACCATCGACGAGCAAGGTCTGGCGACCGTGGAATATATTTACGAGTTCGTCAACACCCCCAGCGCCGACCCCATCGACTTTGTCGACATCGGCATGCCTACCAACGACTACCGCCTGAGCAACGTCACCGCCACCATTGACGGCAAACCCATCAGTGACGTCGAAGAATCACCCTACGTCAAACCGGGCATCGCCCTGGGCCTCGGCTCCAATGCCATCCCTGCGGGGCAGCGTGGCACCGTCAAGGTCACCGTCACCGGCATCGGCGATATCCTCTACAAAACTAACAAGGTCGCCGACGTAGAAGAAGACTACGCCAGCTTCAATTTCTCGCCCAACTCCTTCGGCAGCCAGTACATGCAAGGGTCCACCGACCTGACCGTCGCGCTCATCCTGCCGCCCGGCATGGTCGAGGCCGACCCGCGCTGGTTCACGCCCCAATCCTGGCCCGGCTCCGAAGAACCCAGCGTCTCATACATTGACGATCAGGACCGCATTGTCTACGAGTGGAACTCGCCCAACGCCAACTGCTACACGCAGTACATCTTCGGCGCAGCCTTCCCCGCCCGCCTGGTTCCTTCCTCCGCACTACAGACCGCTCCCCTGGTCAGCAGCGGCGGCAGCGGCTTTGACCTTGACAACCTCTGCGGCCCGGCCTTCTGCCTGGCATTTGCCGCTTTCTTCGGCGTCATCATCTACGCTTCTGTGGTAGGCGAAAAGAAACGCCGCATGCAGTACCTGCCGCCCAAGATTGCCATCGAGGGCAACGGCGTCAAACGCGGCCTCACCGCCGTCGAAGCCGCCATCTTGATGGAGCAGCCCCTCGACAAAGTCATGACCATGATCCTCTTCTCTGTGGTCAAAAAGGGCGCTGCCAGCGTCGTCAGCCGCGAACCCTTGAAAATCGAGGTCACCCCCGCGCCTGCCACCGAGTTGCGCAGTTACGAGACGGAATTCCTCGCCGCCATGCAGCTCCCCAGCATCAAAGAACAACGCAAGGCTCTTGGCGAGATGGTCACCAACCTGGTCAAGGGCCTGGCCGAAACCATGCGTGGCTTCAGCCGCAAAGAGACCGTGGCTTTCTACCAAGACATCATGCGCCGCGCCTGGGAACAGGTCAAGGCTGCCGATACGCCTGAGATGAAGATGAAACGCTACGACGAAGCCTTGGATTGGACTATGCTCGACAAGGACTTCGGCGACCAATCCCGCGAGGTCTTCTCCGGTGGTCCCGTCATCGTGCCCACCTGGTGGAGACATTACGATCCCACCTTCCGCCCTGCCACCAGTGGCAGCATGGGTGGCCCCTCGGTCTCCATGCCCACCCAGGTCGGCAGCGCCCCCGGCTCCTCCAACCTGCCCAGCCTGCCCGGCGCCGACTTTGCCGCTTCGGTTGTGGGCGGCATCCAAAACTTCTCCGGTCAGGTGCTTGGTGACGTCTCCACCTTTACCAGCGGCGTGACCAACAAAACCAACCCCATTCCCAAGAGCACCTCTACCAGTCGCAGCTACCGCAGTGGCGGCGGCGGAGGACGCTCTTGCGCCTGTGCCTGTGCTTGCGCCGGTTGCGCTTGCGCTTGTGCCGGTGGCGGGCGCTAAAGGAGCCCCGCAGCGCATGGCTTCTCTTACTAACTTTCAGTCTCGCCTGGCACGCTGGTTCAACCCGCGCGCCAGGCTGCCCGTTCCCTCGTATGGGCTCTACCACTACCTGCGTGAAAGCCCGGACGGAAAAATGCGCCTGCATCTGCGCCTCGAGCCCGACGGTCGCGGCTTGTTGATGGCCAACGCCGCCCGCGCCTACCATCTCAATCCCTCCGCCGCGCTCATGGCCTTCCTTCACCTCGAAGGACGCGCTCCGCAAGAGGCTTTGAGCATCCTCTCCGACTGGTTTGCGGCCTCACCCGAGCAGCTCCGCCAGGATTATGCCGACCTCTGCGAGCAAATTGAGCAAATCGGCGACCCGGCTGGGGGCTGCCCCCTGTGCGAGATGGACCTGGAACTGGAAATGCCCTTCAGCTCCAAGCCCTCCGCGCCCTACCGCATGGACTGCGCGCTCACCTACCGCTGCAACAACGACTGCTCTCACTGCTATAACGTCCGCTCGCGCGCGCCACAAGAAATGACCACCGCCGAGTGGAAGCAAACCCTCGACCACCTCTGGAAGATCGGCGTCCCGCACATCGTTTTCACCGGTGGCGAGCCCACTTTGCGGGCCGATCTCCCCGAACTCATCGCCCACGCCGAGCGCAATGGCCAAATCACCGGCATGAACACCAACGGACGCCGCCTCAAGGACCCCGCTTTCGTCCAGGCCCTGGTCGATGCCGGGCTCGATCACGTCCAGATCACCCTCGAATCACACGACGAAGCGATCCACGACTCTCTGGTCGCCCACACCGGCGCCTGGCGTGAAACGGTCGCCGGACTGCGCAACGCCCTGGCTTCGCGCCTCTTCGTCATGACCAACACCACCCTATTGCGCGAAAACAGCCCCCACCTGCCCGAAACAATGCGCTTCCTGGCAGACCTGGGCGTGCCCACTGTCGGCTTCAATGCCCTCATCTACTCCGGTCGCGGGAAATCGGTTGGCACCGGTTTACACGAAAGCGAACTTCCCCCGCTCCTCGACATCGTCCGCGATGCAACCGACCGCGCCGGTCAGCGCCTCATCTGGTACACGCCCACGCAGTACTGCCAGTTCGACCCCCTGCAAGCCGACCTGGGCCTCAAGGGCTGCACCGCCGCCCGCTACGCCATGTGCACCGAACCCGATGGTTCCGTGCTTCCCTGCCAATCCTATTACACCCCCCTGGGGCACATCCTGCGCGATTCATGGGATTCCATCTGGAACCACGACCTGGCCCTTTCGCTGCGCGAACGCCGCAACCTTGACCCGGCTTGCCGGGCCTGTGAACTCCTCGAGACCTGTGGCGGTGGCTGCCCGCTGGCTTATCAAGCCAACCCAGACCTCCGCCCTCAACCGTTTGATACGCTAAAATCGGAGGTATTATGAACGCCTTGCGCAACCTCTGGCAGCGCTTTTTCCCTGCCTACGAACCCCTTCCCGCCGGGATCTACCACTTCACCGCTCCCCCCGAGTCCGACTTCCCCTACCGGCTGCACCTGCGCCTCGAGAAAAACGGCAGCGGCTTGCTCATCGCCAATGGCAGCACCGTCCTGCACCTCAACCAGACCGCAGCCGAGTATGCCTATCATCTCATCCGCCAATCTCCTGCGGATGAAGTCTCGCGCAGCATTTCCCGCCGCTATGGCATCCCCGCTGCCCAGGCCCAGGCCGATTACACCGGCTTCACCGACCGCATCCAAACGCTCCTCGACGTTCCGGACCTCGATCCGGTTACCTATCTGGAGTTTGACCGCCAGGAACCCTACACCGATCTGGCCGCGCCCTTCCGCCTGGATTGCGCCGTCACCTACCGCCAGATCGACATGGACGCCTCGCCCTTCGCGCCCGTCGAACGCGTCAAACGCGAACTGAGCCTGGAAGAATGGCAAACCCTCCTCTCCAAGGCCTGGGAAGCGGGCATCCCCCACGCCGTTTTCACAGGCGGCGAGCCCACCCTGCGCGCCGATCTGCCTGAGTTGATCGCCTACGCCGAAAAGCTGGGCATGGTCAGCGGCCTGATCACCGACGGGCTGCGCCTTGCAGATGCCGATTACCTCAAAAGCATCCTGCAAGCCGGCCTGGATCATCTCATGATGCTGCTCGTTCCCGATGATGACACCTCCTGGGAGGCCATTAGCGTCGCCCTGGCAGAGGATATCTTCGTCGTCGTCCACCTCACGCTCACCCAGGCCGAATCCGCCAACGGGAAAGCGATCCTCGAACGGCTGGCCGACATGGGCGTGATGACCATTTCCTTGTCTGCCAACAACCCCGTAGTTGGCGCTGAGCTTTCCGCTTTGCGCCAGCATGCCGCCGATCTCGGCCTGCGCCTTGTCTGGGACCTGCCCGTGCCCTATTCGGCCCGCAACCCCGTTGCCCTGGAATTGGCTGCCGAAGATCAGCCCCTGCCCGAAGGCGCCGGCAACGCCTGGTTGTATGTCGAACCGGATGGAGACGTGCTGGCAGCCCAGGGACACCCCCAGGTGTTGGGCAACCTGCTCACCGACCCCTGGGACACAATTTGGAGTAACCCCGCGAAATGACCCTTTCCCCCGCAGAGTGGCACGAACGTTTCCTCCAGCAAGCCGGTTGGTCCCGGCCACTGCGTCGATTCTTGTTCAAACGCCTGGAACTCACCCCTCAAAAGCGACTCCTTGAGGTTGGCGTGGGCACGGGCGCTGTCGCCGCCGAAACCGCCGCTCTGGCCCAGACCTGGGGCGTGGATATTCACCTTCCTTCGCTGGCCCTGGCGAAACAGAAAGCCCCCGGCGTCCGCCTGGCTGCCGCTAATGGGCTCAAGCTGCCTTTTACCAACGCCAGTTTTGAAGCCGTCTTCTGCCATTACTTCTTGCTGTGGGTGTCAGACGCAACCCAGGCCCTGACGGAGATGGTCCGCGTCACCCGTCCCGGCGGTTGGATTTTCGCCCTGGCTGAGCCGGATTACGGCGGGCGCATCGATCACCCCGAGGCCCTGACCGATTTAGGCCAATGGCAGCGCTTCGCCCTCCAGCGTCAGGGCGCCGACCCGCTCATCGGCCGCCGCCTTTCCGGTCTCTTTCACGGAGCCGGCCTGACCGAGATCGAAACCGGCCTGATGGGCGGGCAGTGGAAAGACGCCCCCGATCCCGCCATTCTGGACATGGAATGGCAAATGCTGGAAGCCGACCTGGGCAGCGAAGTGCCCGCCGCCCGCATGCAAGCCCTGCGCCGCCTGGATCAAGTCTCCTGGCAAAAAGGCGAGCGCGTTCTCTTCATCCCCACCTTCTACGCCGTCGGCCGCGTCCCCTAAT
>CAZMMI010000266.1:0-5796 GCA_964567255.1 uncultured Anaerolinea sp. | reverse complement strand
TGGGTTCGTCGGAACAGCAGTTGGGCAGCCATCGATCTACTTGTGACTTGAGGAACTGGACGCCCTTCATGCTGATGCAGTAGCAGGTCGCCGGCCCTTCCACCTCACCCTCAATGAGCCCTGCTTCACGAAGGACCTTGAGATGCTGGCTGACGGTGGATTGTGCCAGGGTGGTAAATTCCACAATGTCGCCCGTGATGCACATTTGCTTATCTGCCAGGTATTGCATGATGCGAAAGCGAACCGGATTGCCCAAAGCTTTGAGCATGGCAGCCAGGCGAACTTCGTCGCGAGTTAATTCTTGAAGGAGGGGTAAGTCTTTGGTCATTTGATTCACTTTATATCGTTATTTTGCGATAAAAGAAACGGGCTGTCAAGGAATAAATCAAGTCTCTAATAAATTCGAGGCTGAAGGAAGTATCCAAATGAGCGGCGGGATTGTGGATAAGTCTCTTTCACGCCCCTGATTCAGGCATCTTCTATCTCTAGTTGAGCAATTTGCAAACATCATAAGAAATGCAAGCGAGCAGCTTCAGGAGCGTCCCTGTAACCGTTTCACAAAGAAATCACCTTAGCCGCAGCGCGCATCGCCTCGATAATATCCGGCATGCCACCGACAATACCCGCCTCAACCTGCTCAATCAGACCAAAATAATCCAGGCAGGTCTTGCACAGCACCAACTCAACGCCTGCCGTCTCCATTTCTCTCAACAAGGTGCTTACCGGCGAGCCCTGGCAAGCCAGTTTCACACCCTCAGTGTAAAGCAAAATCTTGGAAGGTAGCACGCCGCTCTCATGAATGAGATTCAAGAACTTGACCGCCAAATTCAAACGCAACGCCTCGGGCGCGTCTCCCATGCCGTAGCGAGTAAAAACAAGAACGGTATTGTCATCCATATGTAATGCACCTATCCTGATGATTGTTAATTGGCGTCCACGTCAATGGTGCCAACTCCAACCCATTATAACGTCACCCCGCTATCCTCCTGTATAATCCAATAGATCGCAACCAAAATTCCCTCTTGACTCTCGTGTTACCCGAGGTTGTAAACTCCAGTTATGTTCCGAATTGGTGAGTTCTCCCGAATTGCAAGAGTGACCATTGAGACGCTGCGGCATTATGACGCGCTTGGCTTGCTCAAGCCCGAGCAGGTCGATACCTTCACGGGTTATCGCTATTATGCCACCAGGCAGCTCAAAACGCTGACGCGTATTCTGGCGCTCAAAGAAAGTGGCTTTTCATTGGATGAAATCGCGCGTATCCTCCAGGAAAAGCTGTCCAACGATGAGATCCGCGGAATGCTAAAAACACAGCTCGTCCTCGCAGAACGGGAGATACTGAGCGCTCAGGCTCGCCAGGAACAAATCAACCATCGTTTAAAGTATCTTGATCTGGAGGAATCCATGCCTGACTACGAAGTCATTCTCAAACCCGTGGAACCGCTGACCATTGCCGCGATCCGCGAAATCGTCCCAACCGTCGACCAGATGCCCGCGCGCTGCGGAGCAATGTTCCAGCAAATCGGCCAGTGGCTGGTCTCTAACCGTTTGCCTTTTGGCCCCACGCTCACCATCTACTACAACGAAGCCTACACGAGCGAAAACATCGATACCGAATGTGCCTTTGTCATCGCAGACCCAATCGCCGCGAACTGCGTCCAACCCGTGCAGCCCATCGTCGTTCGCACCCTCAGCGGCGCCCCGTCAGTCGCCAGCACCATTGTCAACGACGATTTTTTTCAAAAACCCGATGGCCTCACCCCAGCCTACCACGCCATTGCCCGGTGGATCGATGAAAATGGTTACCGGATCATCGGGCCGGCTCGCGAAATCTACTACGGTTCACCCCAAAGCGGCGACTTCACTGCCGAAATCCAGTTCCCGGTAGAAAAAGCCTGATGAAAACAGGGCTTCTCCGCACCCTAAAACGGAGAAGCCCTGATCCCCAGCCTGAAAGAAAACAGTTGCAATGTCGGGGGGGGCCCCCGGCAGAATAGTCACTGATATAATCATTGTTATGAACGAAGAAATGATAGCATACCGAGATCGCTGGCTCGCTGTTGCAGAGATTGAGCGGCATGAATTACTGGGGGCTTCTCTTAATGAGCGCTGGCAGCAGCTAAACGCGGTCATTGGCCTTGCTATTGGGTTGGGCATCATGAAGTCTGACCAAAGCGAGGAAGAGGTATATCTGCAATGGGCAAAACTAAAAAAATAATTAAACAACTTGAACCCTCGGGTTTCGCCCCGCTGCTTGAACCCCTATCCGCACTCCAACACATCATAAGTCAATTTGACAATCAGGGAGTCATCATCGGTGGTATTGCCGCCAGTTTATTGGGTCAACCACGGTTTACAGCCGACCTTGATGCCGTTATTTTTCTCAGCACGAATGATTTGCCCAGGCTCACAGAAATTGCAGACCAGGAGGGGATGGTAGGCCGAATAGCCGATACCGAGGCCTTTGCAAGGAAAAATCGAGTGCTGCTGCTTCAACATGTATCCAGCGGCATTAAAATCGATATTTCGTTAGGAATATTGCCCTTTGAAGCAGAAATGATCGAAAGAGGGCAGGAAATATCAGTCGGCAATATTCAACTGCGCCTGCCAACGCCCGAAGATCTAATCATCATGAAAGCCGTTGCCCACCGTTCAAAAGATCTCGCCGATATTCAAGCGATTGCAGCCAGTCATCCCAATTTAGACAAAGAGCGAATACGCTTCTGGGTTGAGCAATTTGGTGAGGCGCTAGATTCACCCGATCTGTGGAAGATGATTTCACAGTTATTGTAGGTATGATCCGTTCTTAAACAAGACACATTTTCGGTATATCTGTGGAGGGATGTTCCAGCAAATCGGCCAGTGCATGGTTCCCAACCGCTTGCGTTTTGGCCCCACTCACCATCTCCTCCGACAAGGCCTACACGAGCGAAAACATCGATATCGAATGCGCATTTGCAATCGCAGACCCAATTGCCACCAATAGCGCTAAACCCGTGCCCCCTATCGCCATTCGCACTCTCAGCCTAGGACGAAAGTAGCTGCAAGGTCGGGGGTATAATACGCTAAAGTCGCCTGCAAGGCGACATCTAAACGAGAAGCGCATGGCCGAAGACTTTCCTACAGCCACCACTCCGGTGGGCACAGACGACATTGCCAGATCTGAAATCGACGACTACTTAAACGTCCGCCAACAGCGGCGCTGGATCTTTCCCCGCGCCGCCCTGGTCGGCTTGTGTGCCGGAATCGTGGCCCTGGCTTTTCGCATTGCATTAACCGGAGCCGATGCTCTCCGAAACCAGTTCATCGCCTGGGCCAGGCAGTACCCGGCTTTTGGCTGGCTCGTCCCGATATGCCTCACCCTACTGGGCGCACTGCTCGCTGTATTCCTCACCCGCCGCTTCGCCCCCGAAGCCTCCGGCAGCGGTATTCCTCATCTCGAAGCCGTTCTGCACCGTTTTCGCAAGCTGGATTGGAAGCGCCTCCTTCCGGTCAAATTCATCGGCGGCGTGATCGCGATTGGCAGCGGGCTGGCCCTGGGGCGCGAAGGCCCTACTGTGCAAATGGGCGGTGCAGTCGGCGATGCCATCTCCCGCTGGCTCAAGGTCTCCGAACGTGAACGTCTTATCCTCATCTCTTCCGGCGCGGGCGCCGGGCTGGCCGCCGCTTTCAATGCCCCCCTCTCCGGCCTGATCTTCGTTCTCGAAGAAGTCCGCCGCGACTTTCAGCCCATCGTCTTCGGAGCAGCCTTTATCGCCGCTGTCATCGCCGACATCATCGCCCGCATCGGCACGGGTCAATTTCCAGTTTTCTCCGTCCCCAGCTACCCCGTGCCTCCTCTCACCGCACTGCCCATTTTCGCGCTGCTCGGCTTGCTTGCTGGACTTTTAGGCGTGCTCTTCAACCGCGGCTTGCTCTTTTCGCTCAACCAATATGCGCGCATTCCCCGGCGTTACAGCCTCCTCGCCACCGCGCTCACCGGTGCTCTCGTCGGCCTGGTCGGTTGGTTCTCCCCCCAACTTATCGGCAGCGGCCACACCCTGGCCGAGAGCGCTTTGGAAGGCCACCTGTCCCTGGCGATCATCCCACTCTTCTTCCTGGCGCGTTTTGTGCTCACCACCGGCAGCTACGGACTCGGCGCTCCAGGCGGCATCTTTGCCCCCCTGCTGGTCCTGGGTGCGCTCATCGGTCTGGCCGTTGGACAAAGCGCCAACTTGCTCTTCCCCACGGTCGTTCCCATTCCAGCCGTGTTCGCCGTGGTAGGCATGGCCGCCTACTTCACCGCCATTGTCCGCGCGCCTCTCACCGGCATCATGCTCATCGTGGAAATGACTGGCAACTATTCTCTCATGCTGCCTTTGCTGCTGAGCTGCTTCTGCGCTTACATCGTGGCCGAGGGGCTCAAAGAAATGCCCATCTACGAAGCCCTGCTGGAACGTGACTTGAAACGAGGGGGTACGCTCTCTGCATTGCGTGAGCCTGCCGTGGTCGATTTCATCATCCAGCCCGACTCGCCTTTCGACGGCAAAATGGTGCGCTTCCTGGGCCTCCCCGCGGGTTGCATCCTGGTGCGCTGCTCGGATGGCAAGACGGAATGGATTCCAAAAGCCGGCAGCCGCCTGTACGCCCACATGCGCATCACCGCCGTGATCTCCCCCGAAGCAGTTAACGGCTTGGATGCGCTTCGTAAGGGCTGCACAATGAGTCAGTGATCCGCTGGCTTCAAAGATCACAGGAGACATAATGAACACAAACAGAAAGTTAAACCTGTTCTTTGGCTTGCTAATCAGCTTGTCTATGTCAGGATGTGGACAGACGGCATCTCAATTTGCCGCAACCTTCACCCCATCTTCAACGCTAGTTTCACCAGTAGTGCTTGTGCCCACCCAAAAGGCAGCGAATGAAGACGCGCAGCGTGGCGCCACGTGCAACAAAATCGCGTTCGTCCTGGCCAAAGGAAATCAATCGGATATTTTCTCTGCTTGTCCTGATGGCAGCGATATCCAAAACCTTACAAATTCTCCGGATTTTAATTCAACACCCGCATGGTCACCAGATGGTGAGCGCATCGCTTTTTCCTCTTCTCGAACGGGCATTCCTCAAATATTCGTCATGAATGCCGACGGCAGCAATGCGATCCAGTTCACATTTGATCACCAAAACGATTATCCTATCTGGTTACCAGGTGGCGAGAAAATTGCTTTCCGAACAACTGATGGAAAAGGGCTGTGGTGGTGGAGAGTGATGAATATCCAAACAAGTGAAATCACGCAATTCTCCGAACCCGTTTTTGATTTCTTCTACCAAACGCCTGCCTGGTCTCCGGATGGACAGAGAATTGCCTATATGTCATTATTTGAGCAAGAACCGCGCAATGACGGTTCCAGCCAGATTCATGTTAAAAACTTGAACGGCTCAAATGATCGTGCGCTCACGAATGATACTTGGGCCAACATTAACCCAATCTGGTCTCCAGATGGAAAGGAAATTGCCTTTCTCTCTGAGAGAGATGGCGTATACAACTCTTTTGCACTTTACGTAATGGAAGCTGATGGCCAAAATGTACGCAAGTTAACCAACCCAATTTTTTCTGAAAATTGCAAATTCTCTTGGGCGCCAGACGGCGCACAGATTGCCATTGATAGCGACATTCAGGTAGGAAAAACATTCATCATTGACATCATTTCAGGCCAAATGAGTCAATTCATGCCCATCATCGATGGGCAGCGCGCTTTTTTCCCAGCCTGGCAACCCTGAAATCGCCAGGCGTTCCGCGCCGGCCAGCAGAATTGCCAC
>CAZMMI010000265.1:4042-5815 GCA_964567255.1 uncultured Anaerolinea sp. | reverse complement strand
ACGATTTCGCCTTTACCGAAGAAGACAACAGCCAGGCGCGAGGACGACTCGAACTGGAGCAGCCGCTTCCCTACCAGATCAACAACCAGGGGAGCGGTTTTTATCGCCCCGGGCGGCTCATCCTCGAAGGCTACTCAAGCCTGGAGGTTGTCCTCTACCACAACCCCGCCACCCAAGCCTTCATGTATCTGCGCAGCGCTCACCCCGCGCCAAACCTGTGCGAGATCATCGGCATGACCCCGCCCGCCGGGCCTTGCAGCCTGCCCGGGCAGTTGTGCCTGGGCGCCGAGCGCGCCAAACTGATCGAGCAAGCCATGATCGGCATCTTCCATTCCCCTGAAATGCGCCGTACCCTGGCTCCCTACGGGCAGCAGAATCTGGCGGTGTTCCCCATCGCCCGCGAAGGCCTCAAATACCAGGTCGCCGAAGCCCTCTACGATACCTTCGGTTTCCTCTGCGATGAGGTCGTACTCGACGCGCACCATGTCTTTGACAGCTCCGTCCCGGTCTACAACCGCAAGGTCGAAATGACCATCTTCAAGGACAAAGACCTGGACGCCATCCAGCGCGACCACATCCATGTAGCCTTCCTGGCCGATAGCATCGCCAGCGGCCTGGTGATGAAAGAGACCATCAAACACGTCAAAAAGCGCTTTGCCCACATCCAGCGCATCGAGGTGATCGCCCCGCTGGCCACCATCCGCGGCTTGTGCCGCATTGCCCGGGACGAAACCCCCAACGACATCCCCGTGCGCCTGCACTGCTTTGAAACCCTGCTCAACGCTCTGCCTCCGGATTATTACTACTCCGCTCACTTCAACGTCCCCGAACTGCACATCCGCCCCGAACTGGAAGAGGCCTACCGCCGCTGGTGGGGCGCCGACGCGCAGGGCAACTGGGTAGCCGATACAGCCTGTGCAGGGTACGGCTGGAGCGAAGTCTTCTATTCGCCCCGCAAACAGATCCAAATGATCAACAGCCAGTTGCAAACGCGCCACAACCTGACCATCACCGACATCATCCGGCGCAACCTGGCGGAATGACCTTCATCCCATAGGAGTCCCCCATGCGAATCACCACCTGGAACGTCAACGGCTTGCGCGCAGTGCTCGGCAAGGGCATGTTGGATAGCATCCAGCCGCTCAACGCGGATGTGCTTTGCCTGCAAGAAATCAAAGCCCGTCCCGAACAGTTGGACAAGACCCACCTGGAAGCCATTCAAGCCGCCTACCCCTCTCTCTCCTGGAACCCCGCCCAGCGCCCCGGTTACAGCGGTACCGCCACCTGGGCGAAAACCGCCCCCGATTCCATCACTCACGGGTTGGGCGCGCCGGAATTTGACGATGAAGGCCGGGTAATCGTTCACCGCTACGGCGATGTTCACCTCTACAACATCTACTTTCCCAACGGCGGGCGTACCCTGGAGCGGGTGCCTTACAAGCTCGATTTTTACGCAACTCTGCTAGAACAATGCGACCAGCTCCACGCCCAGGGCAAGCAGATCATCATCTGCGGCGATTTCAACACCTCGCACCAGGAGATCGACCTGGCCAACCCCAAAAGCAACGTCAAGAACACCGGCTTCATGCCCGAAGAACGCGCCTGGATTGACCGCTACCTGGAACACGGCTTCGTGGACGCCTTCCGCGCCCTTTACCCCGAAAAAGTCGAGTACACCTGGTGGACCTTCATCACCAACGCTCGCGCCCGCAACGTGGGCTGGCGATTGGACTACTTCCTCGTCTCCCCAACTCTCATGCCCCGCGTCGAGGA
>CAZMMI010000265.1:1810-3942 GCA_964567255.1 uncultured Anaerolinea sp. | reverse complement strand
GCCACCGCAATGTACAGCCCGCTCACGTTGGGCAGCGCCCCGCCCACCAGCAGCCCCACCACGTACACCCCCAGGTAAATCGCCATGCCCTCCGTCACCGGGCGCGATTTGCGGCTGCTGAGGATCGAGCCCGCGAACCAGCTATTCAACGGGCTGATCAACGCCGTGGGGATCAAGATGATAAAAGCCTTCGCCCCCAAATCCGCCATCGACACGGTCAAGCCGGAGACTTTGGTAAACCACAAATAAGCCAGCGGGGTAAAGCCCAACAGCATCATCAAAACAAATTGCACCGCCATGACAATGCCCATGAAGCGTTGCAAGGCCGCTTTTGCGCCAGGGCGGTCCAGCAGGGCAATCACCACCTCGTGCAGGGCCGCCCCGGGCGTGACGATCAAGAAGGACAAACTAGAGATCACCGGCCAGATGGCCAATGTCATCAGCGGGTCGGGCAGGCGCGAAAGGGCCGCGCTGCCAATGGGGCGAATTAACTGGTTGAGCAGTGGGGTGATGCCCAGCGGGATGAAAAACAGGATCATCTGCTTCAGCCCAATCGGCGGGTTCACCGGGGGCGCCCGGCGCAGTTCGTAGCGCAGCACCGGCCTCACCCGCAGCCCCACGTACACCGCATCGGTAATGACCCCAAACACCATCATCAGCGTGGCCAGCACCGTGCCGGGAATCGAGCCGATGAGAAAACCCGCCGTCAACACCAACACGTCCATCACAAAGCGCAGCAGCGTGCCCACCGTCACCGCACGCGAATGCTCAAAGCGGATCAGCACGCCCTGGTGAAAGCGCCGGTAAGCCACGGCAAACGACCACGGCAGCCCTACGAACATGCCCAGGCGGGCCGGCTCGATCACCTCGGGCGGCGCGCCGATCAGGTCCCGCACCACCACATCGTACAACGGCGTGAACGCAATCAGCGAGTACAGCAGGGTCAGCCCGCCGCCCAGGTAGAACATGATCTTGCGCCCCTTGACGAACGAATCCCAGTCCCGACTCATCGTGGTAGAGAGCGAGAGCAAGGTCAGGATGGGCGCCTGCAAAATGCCGATCAGCGGAAAGGTCACGCTGCCGTAGGCCGCCAGATGAATATCGGGGTTGGCCAGCCGCGCCACCACCGCCGCCAGCATGGACGGCTCGGCGGACATCAGAATCCAGCTCAGGGCCAGCGGCCACCAGGTAGCCGCCACCCTGCGCACCGTGATTTCATTACCACTAAAACTTTGCGTCAAATACTAATCCTCGCTGGCAGCTTTGCGGATCTGAATCTTTCGCAGGCGCTCCACGTCGAATTTGTCGGAGCGGTCGAAGCGGTAGATACCGTTTTGCTCCTGGAATACGTCCGTCAGTTGGGTGTAGCAGTAGCCGAAATGCGCCCAATTATCCAGCAGCGCGTCGCACAGCCCCTGGAAGCGTTCGTAGAACTCGTCCAGGCTTTGCGGGCGGTTGCCATAGCCCCAGCTATCCTCGCCGGGCTTGGCGTCCGGGTTCCACCAAATGCCGCCAAACTCGCTGACGAAATAGGGCTGACCGTTATACGGCACCGACATGGGCACGCTGTCGACCCCGGTCATGTTGACAAACGGCTTGCCTAGCATGGCCTCGTCATGGGTGGCCTTGAACTTGACCGGGGCCTGCTCGTAATCATGGCTGTCATAGACATCCGTCTCCGGCACGCGGTGAGCGTAACCGGAAGCATCCAGCACCGGGCGGGTGGTGTCCAGGGCCTTGGCCGCCAGGAACATGCCCCGGGTGACCGTGTCCAGCGTGCTCAACCGGTCGGTGATGGCCTGCCAGGTCTCATTCAGCCCGCACCAGCCCACAATGGCCGGGTGCGAATAATCGCGTTGGATGGCCTCCAGCCACTCGGTGATATAGCTGGCAGTCGGCTGCTGATGATCCTCAGCCGGGCCGAAACCCGCGCAGCCCCAATCGGGGAACTCGCCCCACACCAGGTACCCCAGGCGGTCGGCATGGTACAGGAAGCGCTCTTCAAACACCTTCTGGTGCAGGCGCGCCCCGTTGAACCCCGCCGCCATCGACAATTCGATATCTTTGACCAAAGCCTCGTCGCTGGGCGCGGTCAAAATACCGTCCGGATAAAAGCCTTGATCCAGCACCAA
>CAZMMI010000265.1:0-1710 GCA_964567255.1 uncultured Anaerolinea sp. | reverse complement strand
AGTTCCAAATGGAAACGAGAATTGGCCACATCCGGCGTGATGCGCGGGCGTAGGAAATACGTTTCCGGCACCGGCTCCAGCCACACGGTCTGCCAGATGCCCGTCGTGCGCGTGTACATGCAGCCCACGTTCTCAAAAATGCGTGACTGCTTGCCCGAAGGCATGGCCCGGTCGTGATAATCGCGGGCGCGTACCACCAGCGTCACCGTCTCGCCCGGTTTCGCCGCCCCCGACAGATCCGCTGTGAAGGGCGTGAAGCCGCCGCGGTGGCGGGCCACTTCCTGCCCGTTGGCCCACACAGTGGTGTCATAATCCACCGCCTGAAAGTGCAGCAGCACCTTGCGTCCCGCCCACTCCGCCGGAATTTGCGCCTCGCGCCGGTACCACACCGCATCATGAAAGTCCACGTCGCCAATGCCCGAAAGAGTCGACTCGGGTGTGAAGGGAACCAGGATTGTCCCGGCAAGCGGGCGCTCACGCAGACCGTTCTCCAGGCCTTTGTCCTCAGGATCAAACTCAAACTGCCAGATTCCGTTCAGGTTCAGCCAATCGGCGCGAGCGAACTGCGGGCGCGGGTATTCGGGGCGGGGAATATTGGGGGGCATACAGAATCCTTTTCAAAGTGGGAGAAGAGAATTTGTGAACGTTAATAATTCATCCTCAATTTTAACACAACCCCTCTTCGTAGCGCGGGTATCCTACCCGCGTCTTTTGCGCACACCCGCCTCAACTTGTCGTTTGCCCCAACCCCTTCACTTCGGCTATACTAAAAACAACCCACCACCGGAGGCCCGCATGTCTCGACCCAAAATTTTCATCACCCGTCTGATCCCCGCGCCCGGATTGAAACTGCTCGAATCCACCTGCGACGCCGATATCTGGATCGATGAACTGCCCCCTTCGCGCGAGGTGCTGCTGGAGCGCGTGCAAGGCGTAGATGGAATCCTCAGCCTGCTCACCGATAAAATCGACGCCGAGATAATGGATGCCGCCGGGCCGCAGCTCAAGGTCATCAGCAACTACGCCGTCGGCTTTGATAACATCGACATTGCCGCCGCCACCCAGCGCGGCATTGCCGTTGGCAACACGCCCGGCGTGCTCACCGGCGCTACCGCCGATTTCACCTTCACCCTGCTCATGGCTGCCGCCCGCCGCCTGGTGGAAGCCGAACGCTACGCCCGCGCAGGGCGCTGGAAGACCTGGGGACCTTCCATCCTTCTGGGCGTGGACCTGACCGGCGCTACCCTCGGCCTCATCGGCTTTGGGCGCATTGGCCAGGCCGTTGCCCGCCGCGCCGCCGGGTTCGACATGCGCGTCCTGTTCCACGACCCCACCACCGGCGCGGTGGAAGGCATCCACGCCGAACCTGTTGACCTGGATACTCTCCTGCAAGAGTCCGACTTCGTCTCGCTGCACGCCCCGCTCACCCCGCAGACCCGCGGACTGATCAACGCCGACACGCTGGCGAAGATGAAACCCGGTGCCGTCCTGGTCAACACCGCCCGCGGCGCGATGATCGACCAGCAAGCCCTCTACGCAGCGCTGGAAAGCAAGCATCTCTTCGCCGCCGCCGTAGATGTGACCGACCCCGAGCCTTTGCCCCCTGATCACCCGCTCTACACCCTCGACAACCTCATCATCGCCCCGCACATCGCCAGCGCGGGCATCAAAACCCGCGAGAAAATGTCCGTCATGGCTGCCGAGAATCTC
>CAZMMI010000264.1:0-5861 GCA_964567255.1 uncultured Anaerolinea sp. | reverse complement strand
CATGCGAACGGGACAAGCTGGTCTCATACGCAAACAGGCATGTGGGGAGAAAACGAGGTTCGTTTCGTCGCTTTCGATGGATACGCTGGCGCGAATAACGGGTTGGGAAATATGACTTACAGCCGCACAGTTAAATTGCTCATTGACCAGGCGGCACCTGTTACTCAGATCAGCCTGAATGGTTCTGCTTCTAGTAATAAATGGCCGGAATGGTTTACCGAGCCAGTACAAATCAACCTTCTCGCCCAGGATGGCGCTAGTGGACGTGCTCGGGCAGGCATTCAGCGTTTATATTACCGCCTTGATGGCGGAAGCTGGACCGCTCTTGACGGAGATCAAACCAACCTGACGGTTGATAGCGATGGACAGCATAGCATAGAAACCTACAGCGTCGATCGGTTAGGGAATACAGAAACCTCCCGTTCCGTCACATTCCGCGTCGATCGCACCCCGCCACTTGCGCCTACCGGAGCCGTAGACACCAACGGCTCGCAGAGCAACCTGTGGCAGAACGCCAGCAATATTCCGACTTTCACCTGGGATGCCTCAAGCGATCTCACCTCTGGCTTGTGGGGATACCAGCTATATTTCGGCAGTGACCCGGCTGGCATCGGGTACGAGAATTTCTCTGCCGCACAAACACGCACATGGACTCCTCTTCCAGGCGGGGTACGCACTGGAACCTATTACCTTCGCGGACGCACACGAGATATTGCTGGAAACTGGAGCAGTTGGACAGACATGTTCACTTACCGGTATGATGGCACAGCTCCTGAAAACCCGAGCAACGTCCTGCATGCTATGGGTGTTGAAAGCACCATATGGCAGAGACTGACCAGTGCTCCCGATTTTTCCTGGCCAACCGCTTACGATGAGGGCTCTGGTATTCAAGGCTATTATGCTTACTGGGGACTGGATGAAAATGGGGTGGGAACCGATATTCTCACCAATTCTTTCTACCGCCAGGAAGAAGGCCTTTGCCCCGATACAGCCTGCGTTGGGTATTTGCGGTTACGTAGTGTGGATAATGTTGGAAATGTCGCCGGCGATTGGTCCACGGCATTTATCCTACGCTACGACAACGCACCCCCCAGTGTTGATTTCACGGTCAACGGCGGAGAGGGTACAGCCGCGCAGACACAGATCACACTCAACATACTTGCCGAAGATCTGGGCAGTGGTGTCAGAGCTATGCGTTTCTCTACCGATGGCGCTACCTGGACCCCCTGGGAGGTCTACACCACGCAGCGCGCCTGGCAGCTTCCCCCGGTCAGCCGCCAATCCTGGCCGATTTATATTCAAGTGCAGGATGGCGTCGGTCTGGTTTCGGAGCCCGTGCTCCATGCGATTAACCTGGAGGTCAACACGGAGCAACCCAGGTCCGCCAACTTCCGCCTGTTTAACAGCAGCCAAATCGCCGGGTCTGCCGAATTAGGGTCAGGCAGTTTTTCGAGCCACGGAACATTGGGGCAAGCGGCCGATACTCCGTTTACCAGCAGTACAAATTTTATGTCCTGGAATGGCTATGAAGCCGGCAGTGCTGCTCGCCCCATCATCATACCGGGCCACGATGATTTCATTACCATTAACGGCGCTTTTGTGGCCGGGAACGGAATCACAGTGCTAGTTTCTGAGGGATTCCGAATGGCAGGGACATTTAACGAGTACGCCCTGCCCAATAATGAGCCTGATCTTTCAAGTGCAACTTTCAGACACCAACCAGGTTTCCTTGCGGCGCAGCCTTCTCTCAGTATTAGTAACCACACTGCGCCGGGAGAAGAGCCAACGCCGATTTTAATTCCAGAATGTACCGTTCCATTCGTCAAGATTGCGGACAATGCCCTCTTTACCCAAACCACAGATGTAACCCTGACTCTATGTGCTCCTCACGCGGTGGAAATGATGGTCTCCTCGCAGGAAACACTCGCTGATGCTAGTTGGGAACCATACACTACAAGCAAGCCTTGGGTTTTAGCTGAAGCTACACAGGAAGTTCAGGCACGCTACGTCTATGTCGCGTTCCGTGATGAAAACGGAAGGATTTATGGAACCTACATGGATAGCATTACTCTCGACCAGACCAAGCCGGAGGGGGATTTGCTGCCCAATGATGACATCTCAGCACAAGAGCTATCAACGCTTGGTCTGGATGATTACACAGTTTCAACCATCCCCGATTACATCCTGACGCGAGTACTCATCGACAAGATAGAACAAACCTCACAGATTGTTCACACCAATCCAGATGGATCGGTGAATCTGATGATGGACGCAATGGATAATAACAGTGGCATCGCCGAGATGCAAATCGACTTGAGTGGAGATTTTGCCAGCACTGTATGGGAACCATTCACTCCGGTTAAAGCCTGGATGCCTCCGGATGAGACCGATGGCTGGAAAACCATCTACGCCCGCTTCAAAGACAGCGCTGGAAATATTTCCGACACAAGTCAAATTACCATCCTGGTGGATCGCCAGGCACCTCTTGGTGGGATTTGGATCGAGAATAAGACCATTCGACCTGAAGTGCGCCAGATTGAACTGATGCTCTTTGCGGGCGACGACATCCTTGATGAGGAAAATGGCTCAATCCTGGTGCCCGGCTCGGGCGTGTCCGAATTCCGTATTTCGCAAACCGAGGATCTCAGCGCCGCCGCCTGGCAGTCGTATACCGAGACCATTATTTGGCCAGTAGAACTTGCGGATGTCTACACGGGTTCCATTTATGTACAATTCCGCGATGCGGCTGGTAATGAATCATGGGTGGTCAGCGATGAATATTATGTGGATATCGCTGCCCCAGATATCAAGGCTTTTGTGAGAGATGGCATTGGACTGGAACGCACACTGATCATTTCAGGTAGGGATGATCTATCCGAAATTGCAAAGGTGTACGTGAGTAATGATCCACTCATGTTAAAGGACGTTGAGGAATTCTATTACTCCGGCGAAGAATATCCGTGGATTTTTGATGACACCAGGGTTGCATGGATTGTGGCTGAGGATGCTGCAGGAAACCGCTCTCAGCCCGCGCCAGTGTTTGCGGAAGATCAGTTGACCAAACAGGTCTTCCTTCCGCTTGTGATTCGGTGAAGGCGAACAACCGATACTGGGCTTGCTGATGAAAACATGTAGCGGATACACTAATTGCGAAGGAGCTATTAGCTTATCGTCAATTCACCCAGGCAACTTTCTTGTTGCAGTATAGATTTTCCTCATTAAGAACACCGAGAAAATCCTTGCTGTTGAATTACGAATACCTTGCAACATTATTTGTTTTCCCTAATACACGTCGTGCGAAGATACAATTGTGAAGTAGCTTACGAAAAGGGCATGATTGTTTTTGGAAGAGGCTATCTTTTTCGAATCTCTATACCACCTTTGTGTTTCATTCAATGTGGGGAAAATATGAAGAAAAGTTTTTTCATCGCATCCAGATTGTCCTTGATTGCGGTATTGTTGCTTTTAGCTATTCCTGTTAAAGTAGTCACAGCCCAATCTGAAGAACAGCAAATTGGCCCAGAAGAAGCAATTGAAGCTGCTGCCCGAGAATTATCTGCTCGTGTTGTCGATGGATATGGCGAATTTTCACTTTCCACTGTGAACGTCAACGGCGACTGGGCGTTTTTTAATATTGCAAGCAAGCCACTTGTCCCAGATCCGAATGCAGAGTTGATTGTGCCCGATGTTATTTTGGGAATAGCCCATTACACTGGAAATTCCTGGCAAGTTGCCCTGGAACCAGATGAGCAATACAGCCTTTGGCTGCCAATGTTGCCGGATTCTTTAGTTTCTCAAAGTGCAAAAGACACCTTGCAGAATAACGTTATCGTCAGCAAGCTTTCTACAAATGCAAGTACGACGGCTACTACATACAAAATACCGGGACTTCCGTGGAAATTAGGAAACTCTTGGAAGTACACACAAGGGCCGCATTGGGGGACGCAAGGGGCGCTTGATTTCGCTACGCCAACCGGAGCCGCCGCATCAGTGAAAGCTGCTGAGAGCGGGGTTGTTATTTATTCTACTGAAACCTGTTTAGGAGTTCGCCGGAGCGGGGATAATCTAAGGGTTTGGTATCAACATATCAACCCTGCGGACATAGCTACATGGACAGTTGGGGAAACTATGGGGCAGGGCTACACAATCGGATTAACGTCTCTAACTCCAGGCTGTGATTATCCTTATCCCGTGAGCGGACACCATGTTCATGTTTACTTTGATCTTGGTCCAGGACAGCCGGCTAACTACATCGGATCGTCTTATAACAACTGGGTGATTCAAAGTGATGGTAGTTGGGGGACGATCAATAAGTGTGGGGTAACACTTTCGCCGAATGGCGCAAATGTGCTTTATAGCAATGATGTGTGCGATGTAACTCCACCCGTAACAACCGCTTCAATTACAGGTTCCACCTCAGGCAGCAGTTGGTTTACATCGCCGGTAACCATATCTCTCAATGCTTCGGATGCTGGAGGAAGCGGGTTAAAGTACACGGCCTTTGATATCGATTGGGTGAATCCAGGGTCAACCTCAACTTGGCCGTATTCAACTACCTTTAGTCAGGACGGAAACCATACACTTTACTATCGGTCAGTGGATAATGCCAATAATACAGAGGCCTTAAATAGTCAGGCATTCAGAATTGATACCGTTCCTCCTACATCCCCTTCGTCTATATTACCAGGATGCACTGCAACAAGTGATGTCTGGCAGAAAACGTGTTCGACGCCAAGCTTCACCTGGGTAGGTGGCACTGATTCTACGAGCGGTATGGCAGGTTATCATTACTACTGGGGAAGCAGCTCTACGGGGACCACTACTAATCTGATATCGTCTACCTCCTTTCAGCCGGCTCAAGTACAAGCAGGAACTTATTATTTCCGGTTACGCAGCATGGATGTAGCCGGAAATACAAGTTCGTGGAATACGTTTTTTACGTTGATGTTCGATAACTTGCCTCCTTATCTTAACGGTTTGGGAACAAGCACCTGTGCTGTCAACGGCCAATGGCAATCCAATTGTCAGGACCCCTTGATTTCCTGGCCAGTAGGCTCGGATTCACATTCTGGTTTCCAGGGTTTCTATCTTTATTGGGGTACTGAAACGGCAGGCAGATCAGACACAAAAACCGTTTCTACCAGTTATCAAGCACACGTGGAAAGCGATGGTGTCTATTACTTGCGACTCGCTCCCATCGATAACCTTGACAATGTGGGCGCTTGGTGGACCATCTATACAATTAAGCTGGATCGTGGTTTCCCATCTGTTGGATTGCGAATAAACAATGGAGTGGTCAGCACCTTGTCTCAGCAGGTGACTCTTCAAGTTCAGGCTTCTGACAGTACAAGCGGAGTAGCTGCTGTCCGTTTTCGGAACGAGGATGGGGACTGGGGGGATTACATTAGTATCACGCCTGATATCCCTTGGACATTACCTGCCGAACTTAATCGCTTCCATACAGTATATGCGGAGGTGATCGATAAGGCGGGAAACGCAAGTTTCACAGAGGCGAGAATCTATTTGGGTGAAATGAACCAGGTGTTTCTGCCGTTAGTTTTGAAATAAGAAAGGCGCTTGGATAACGGAAAAAGTAGGAAGCGGGGAGCGGGGACAAAATAAAGTCGATATATGCAGCCGGCGCAAGCCCCGTTGTGGTCGTGAGTAAGAGTGGGGGAGCGATGGCTATGGCGGGAAAAACTTATACTTTCGATAAATAATGTTATCGAAAGTATTTTTTGAAGGCGAAAACCAGGGAAAAGCAGGTCTGACGCAAGCGCGGCGGTCACAATTGGTAGTCTGATCTAATGTGGCTGCGGTCGTCAAAAGTGTTATCTGTTGATGAGCGCAGCATTCCGAGT
>CAZMMI010000263.1:0-5873 GCA_964567255.1 uncultured Anaerolinea sp. | reverse complement strand
GCGAAGCACCCCACATACACCTCAAATTCAGGCCTCTTCCACCTCTGGCTGAGTAATTACGATTTTACTACGAATCGCGCGCCAGCCTTTCGTGATTCATTGGAAATCGGCGTGGTGAAATCCAATATTTTGCCGTTAAACGATCCCTTCCCCGTCTGGCTCGGGGAAGGGAAAGGGAGGAAAACAGATACCGGTAAATAGGAGGGAGGATTAAGATGGTTCAGGCGCCGCTATTGTTTTTTTTAACAAGGTTGGACGCCGAACTAGCTTGTTCAGGTGGGCAATAAGGGTACCGCTGGAGATGGGTTTGGTCAAGAAATCATCTGCGCCGTTGTCCAAAGCTTCAGCGATCATGCCCGGGCTGTCGATTGCGGAGAGGATGAGGATGGGAACGTCGCTGAATTCGCGAATCGATTTGCAGACGCTCCAACCATCCATCTCTGGCAGCATCAAATCAAGGATGACGACGTCGGGGTTGTGCTGGCGGGTCATCTCAATGCCTTGTGCTGACGAATTTGCAGCCAATACGTCAGAGCTTGCCGGCGTGAGTAAAATCGTCAGCAGGTCTGTCATCCCCATATCATCATCAATTACCAATACTTTCATCAAAGCCTTCCTAGCGACAGCGTGGTTATTTTTCAGTAACCCATTCAATTACAACCCTATTATCATTCAATCCCCCGGCTTTTTACCTTGCAAACGGTTTACAATCAAATTCGGTAACTACGCGGCTAGAGGTGGATGAAGCCTGAATTTTAGGGTTGGGTAGCGCCACAGTGAACCGTGGAGGGGGTATCGCGCCCTTTGGACGCCTAAGAAAAAAGAGTATCAGGGAGATTTTTGAGGCGGGCGAAGCCCGCCATTCACAAGCGACCGTGGTCACCAAATTTGCGCATTTTGGAACCACCGGCAGGTTTCACCACGGCAACTCCCAGAGAGCCTGGGCGATTGCTCCGTTAAAACGGCGGCTTTGTGGTAGAATTTCTCAGGTTTGGGCATTCGGCGAACTGGGGTAAATACCCCTGGTTGCTCCCCCAAATTCCCAATTGGTGGCCATCATCCCCAAATCCGGGGTGCAAATCTTTATGGAGGAACTTCCAATGTCTGAAAAGAAATGGGTATATGTATTTGACGAATTGGACCAGGCGTCGGCCTATGTGGGCGGCGATTGGGACAAAGTGCGCGCTCTGCTGGGTGGCAAAGGCGCAAATCTTTTTGAAATGACCCGCATTAAGCTGCCCGTGCCGCCGTTCTTCACGGTGACGACCGAGGCCTGCAATGCCTACACCGCCGGCGGCAGCAAATTCCCTGCCGGAATGTGGGACCAGGAAGTGGCGGCCCTCAAGCGCGTGGAAGAAGCCAGCGGCAAGAAATTCGGCGATCCGAAGAACCCGCTGCTCGTCTCCTGCCGCTCTGGCGCCAAGTTCTCGATGCCCGGCATGATGGACACCGTCCTCAACATCGGCCTCAATGATGAGACCGTTGAAGGCATGGCCAAACTGACCGATAACCCCCGCTTCGCCTATGACTCCTACCGCCGCCTGATCCAGATGTTCGGCTCGGTGGTGTTGAATATGCCCGATGAAGCCTTTGAAGAGCCTTTCGATGCTTATAAGCACGATCGTGGCTATAAATCCGATACCGACCTGACCACCGAAGACCTCAAGGCCCTGACGGTTGTGTTCAAGAAGGCTGTCAAGGATGCCAAGGGTTTCGACTTCCCCCAGAACCCGATTGACCAGCTCAGCCTGGCGACCGAAGCCGTGTTCAAATCCTGGATGGGCAAGCGCGCCATCGATTACCGCCGCGCCGAAGCCATCCCCGACGATTTGGGCACCGCCGTCAATATCGTGACGATGGTCTTTGGTAACATGGGCTGGGACTCCGGTACGGGCGTGGCCTTCACCCGCAATCCTTCGGATGGCGAGCGTAAGATCTTCGGCGAGTACCTGTTGAATGCCCAGGGCGAAGACGTGGTTGCGGGTATCCGCAACACCGAGCACATTGACAAGATGGTCGAGCCTCTGCCCACCGCCTACCACCAGTTCATGGACATTTGCGCCATCCTGGAAAAGCATTACAAAGACATGCAGGACATGGAGTTCACCATCGAGCGTGGCAAGTTGTGGATGCTCCAGACCCGCAACGGCAAGCGCACCGCCAAAGCAGCGATCAAAATTGCGGTTGACATGGTTAGCGAAGGCTTGATTGACAAGGCAGA
Source organism: uncultured Anaerolinea sp. (assembly GCA_964567255.1). Taxonomy (GTDB): domain Bacteria; phylum Chloroflexota; class Anaerolineae; order Anaerolineales; family Anaerolineaceae; genus Anaerolinea. Next base: position 3,652 of record CAZMMI010000263.1, on the reverse strand, counting down.
AGCCCTGAAGCGCGTGACCCCCAAGCAGGTGGATGCCATGCTGCACCCGCAGTTTGACGACAATGGCAAGAAAGCCGCCAAGAAGGCCGGCCGATTCTTCGCCAGCGGCGTGAACGCCTCCCCGGGCGCCGCTGTTGGACAGATCTACTTCGACGCCGACCTGGCTGAGAAGATGGGCAAGGAAGAAGGCCAGGCGGTCATCATGGTTCGCCCCTTCACCAAGCCGGATGACGTGCACGGTATGTTGGCTGCCAAGGGCATTCTGACCAGCGAAGGCGGCGCGACCTCTCACGCAGCCGTGGTGGCTCGCCAGTTCGGTGTGCCTTGCGTCGTTGGCGCCTCTGCTGTCAAGATCGATCTGGCCAAGCGTCAGATGTCGGTGGGCGATGTGGTCGTCAAGGAAGGCGAATGGATTTCGGTCGATGGCGGCACCGGTGAAGTTTACCTGGGCAAGCTCGACCTGTCTGTGCCGAACCTGGAAGAACAGCACGAGCTGATGACCCTGCTGACCTGGGCCGATGAGGCCTCCCGCCTGCAGGTGTGGGCCAATGCGGATTATCCGAAGGATGCCCGCCGCGCCCGCTCTTATGGCGCCAAGGGTATCGGCCTGTGCCGCACCGAGCACATGTTCTTCGAGCCGGAGCGCCTGCCGATCGTCCAGCGCATGATTTTGGCCCAGACTTCGGAAGCCCGCACTGCCGCCCTGAACGAGCTCTTGCCCAGCCAGCGCTCGGACTTCGATGGTTTGTTCGCGGCTATGGATGGCCTCCCGGTGATCATTCGCTTGATCGATCCCCCGCTGCATGAGTTCATGCCCGACGAAGAAAAACTCTTCGAAGAGGTTGTGACCATGCGCGTGAAGGGCGAGACCAAGGGCCTGGCTGACAAAGAAAAACTGCTGGCCTCGATCCGCGGCCTGCATGAAAGCAACCCGATGTTGGGTCTGCGCGGCGTTCGCCTGAGCATCTACATGCCCGAAATCGTGGAAATGCAGGTGCGGGCGATCTTTGAAGCGGCTGCCGATTGCACCCTGCGCGGCATCCACGTCAAACCCGAGGTCATGATCCCCTTGACCGGTACCGTCAAAGAATTGAAGTGGATTCAGCCGCGCCTCGAGCGCATTGCTTCCGCCGTTATGGACGAGAAGAAGGTGAAATTCCCCTACAAGTTCGGCACGATGATCGAGATCCCGCGCGCGGCTGTCACCGCCGGTGAGATCGCCTCTCTGGCCGAGTTCTTCTCCTTCGGCACCAACGACCTGACCCAGATGACCTTTGGCTACAGCCGCGACGACGCGGAGCGCAACTTCCTCATCAAGTACGTGGAAGAAGGCATCCTGGAGAAGAATCCCTTCCAGACCATCGACCGCGACGGCGTGGGCAAACTGATGGCGATGGCTGTGAAAGACGGCCGCGCGACTCGCCCCGATTTGGAAGTGGGTATCTGCGGTGAGCACGGCGGCGACCCGGATTCGATTGAGTTCTGCCACCTGGTTGGCAACAACTACGTGAGCTGCTCGCCCTTCCGCGTGCCGGTGGCCCGCCTGGCTGCCGCGCAGGCCGCGATCAAACACGGCAAATAGGAAATTGTTGGGAGGGGAAGATTCTTCCTCTCCGGCTGGACCGTTTGCGAACGGTTTGTAAGCCAGTTGTAAACTAAAAAAGAGCCTGGAGGCGGGTCGTCAAGATCCTCTCCAGGCTCTTTGTACTATAATGGATGTAATTGCTCAGGCAGCGGTGGAAGTAATTTGGCCAAGAGCAGGTTTCTTGTATCCCCGGGTTTGATTGATGAGGAGATCCGCATGGCGGAGATTGACGCTCGTTCCACAACCGGTTCTGTTTCAGGCGCGCAAGGCAATCCCGAGGGTTTGCCAAGGCACATCAGCACCTTTACGGCGATTACCTTTGCCCTGGCTTGTGTGGGCCTGGCGACTTCCGGCACGCTGCCCTATTCGTCGTTCCTGGGCATTTGGCCGGGCACAAACTTGGTGGTGGTTCTGATTATCGGCGTGGTGTTGAGTTTAATTCACGGGTATACGTTCTCGATGATGGGGGTGATCGCGCCTCGATCGGGAGCGGATTATGTGGTAGCTTCGCGCGTGTTGAGCGCGCCGGTGGGTTTTGCCGCCAGTTGGGGAACGATGCTGGTGGGTGTATTGCTGGCAGGTACCGCCCTGGCCTTCCTGTCTGATTCGCTCCTCCCCAGCCTGGTGCGCAATATTGGTATGGTTGTGGGATCCAATGGAATGCTCGCGGTAGCAGAAAGCGTGAAAAAACCGGAAACGGTTGTGGTGGTTGGCGCAGTTGTTGCGGTGGTTATTTATGGCGCCAGTATTCTGCCCCCCAAGGTCATGGAAATCTTTAATAAGGTTGGCCTGTTTGGCGGCCTGGCGGCTTGGGGCGCGATTCTTGTTCAACTGTCGGTACCCGTGGTTGCTTTTTCAACCGGATGGGACCGCTTTATGGGCTCGCAAAACTACGCGGAGCGTTTTGTGCGAGCTACCAATATAGGCATGGAAATTCAGCCCACAGAGAGCTGGCTGGTTTACGGCGGGCTGTTGATTGGCTTTTCGCTGTTCTTTGGGAACTGGATCTCCACCTATTTTGCCGGTGAGGTAAAGCATCCCGAACGGACCCTTCTGGCGAGCAGTTGGACCAGCACCCTGGTGGCTGGAGGAATATTCATTGCGGCAGCAGCTTTGATGCAGCGATTAGCTCCGCTCAATTGGCTGGCCGCGGAGAGTTTTTTGTACCAATCCGACGGCTTTGAGGGCTTGACGATGCCGTGGATTTATTTTTATGCCAATGCGGTTTCCCCCAGCATGATCGCGTCGATTTTGGTGTTCTTTGGATTTTCCCTGCTGATCATCAACCTGGTGCAAATGCAGTTTTTGTATGCTTCGCGCATCCTTGTGGCGTGGACGGACGATGGAATGCTACCTGCGATCGTGGGGATGATTCACCCGAACCTCAAGAGCCCGATCCTGGCTGTGCTGATTGTAGCCTGCGTTTCGTTGCTGAGCTTGCTGGCATCCGGTTTGATGGGAGCGGCCAACAACCCGATTGAGTATATCCTTCTGCTGGCGGTATTCCAACTTCCCCCAGCTTTGGCCATCACCATATTGCCGTTCACCCGGCCGGCTTGGTTCGCGGCTGCGCCGAAGATTGCTCGATTGAAAATTGGACCGGTCCCGCTGGTGACATTAACCGGTTTGGTGTCCTTCATCTATTTACTGGCTGTCTGCGTGCTGCCTTTTGTCGTTCCGATGGGCAAAGGCGTAGGCCAGTTTGCAGTCTATCTTCTGGTTGGGATTATCCTGAGCGGGGTGGCGTGGTACATCCTGTTCAGCCGTCACCAGATGAAATCCGGTGTTCGGGTGGATGAGCATTTCCGCACCCTGGAACACCAGTAAAGTTTCCTGCTTCTGCCGAGACGTTTCATCTCAGCTTTGTGGTTTTCCACACAGCGATATTTGCGGTGTTACTACTCAGCCAGAGATGGAAGAGGACTTTCCCCACCCTCTGAGCAGTTACTTTGTGGTTGAGTAGCGCGGGTCAAACTTTACAGGCTCGCTGGGATTTCCATGATGGTTCTATATTGGTTCATTGGGAATCGGCGTGGCGAGACCCGCATTTTGGGGTGTGAAGGCGGC
>CAZMMI010000262.1:0-5886 GCA_964567255.1 uncultured Anaerolinea sp. | reverse complement strand
CTTATCATTATCGGAGGGAGTACGTTTTTATGAACCTGGAAAAATTCACCCAAAAATCTCAGGAAGCCATCTTCCTGGCACAGCAACTGGCCCAAGACCTCAACCATCAGGCCATTGAACCCATTCACATCCTGTTAGCGCTCCTCCGCCAGGAGGATGGTGTGGCCCCTGCCATCGTCACCAAGGTAGCTGGCTCCACTTTGGCCCTGGTGGAAGAACTGCAAACCGAGCTGGACCGCCGCCCCAAGGTGCACGGCTCTAACATGGAAGTTGGCCTGGCCCAACCCACCACCGACGTCCTGCGCGCCGCGGAACGCTACGCCAAGGGCATGCAGGATGATTACGTTTCCACCGAGCACATCCTGCTCGGCCTGACCGAATCCAGCGAGGGCAAGCGCCTGGCATCCTATGGCCTGACCAAAGACGCCATCCTGGCGGCCCTCAAAACCGTGCGCGGCTCGCAGCGCGTCACCACCGCCGACCCCGAGTCTACCTATCAATCCCTGGAAAAATACGGGCGCGACCTGACCGATCTGGCTCGCAAAGGCAAGCTCGATCCGGTCATCGGGCGCGACGAAGAGATCCGCCGCATGGTACAAATTCTCTCCCGGCGCACCAAAAACAACCCCGCTCTCATCGGCGAGCCGGGCGTGGGCAAGACCGCTATCGCCGAGGGCCTGGCCCAGCGCATCGTCAACGGCGACGTACCTGAGGGGCTGAAGAAAAAACGTCTCTTCCAACTGGATATGAGCTCCCTGGTGGCCGGGGCCAAGTACCGCGGCGAATTCGAAGAGCGCCTCAAGGCCGTCCTCAAGGAAATCGTCGATTCTCAAGGCGATATTCTCCTCTTTGTCGACGAAATGCACACCGTGGTCGGCGCGGGCAAAGCCGAAGGCGCCATGGACGCGGGTAATATGCTCAAGCCCATGCTGGCTCGCGGCGAACTGCACATGGTCGGCGCCACCACCATCGACGAGTACCGCAAGTACATCGAAAAAGACCCCGCCCTCGAGCGACGCTTCCAGCCCGTTTTGGTGGAAGAGCCCAGCGTGGAAGACACCATCAGCATCCTGCGCGGTCTGAAAGAGCGCTACGAGGTGCATCACGGCGTGCGCATCACCGACCCCGCCGTGATTGCCGCTGCCACCCTCTCACACCGCTACATCTCCGACCGGCAGTTGCCCGACAAGGCCATTGACCTGCTCGACGAAGCCGCCGCCCGCCTGCGCACCGAGATCGACTCGAAACCGCAGGAACTGGATCAGGTGGACCGCGAGATCATGCAGTTGGAAATCGAACGTGAAGCGCTTAAGAAAGAAAAAGACAAAGCCTCGCTGGAACGGCTGGACAAACTGGTTCAAGAGCTATCGAACCTGAAAGAACGCTCCAACCAAATCACTGCCCGCTGGCAGAACGAAAAACAAGCCATCAGCGAGCTGCGCACGGTCAAAGAACAGTTGGAGCAGGCCCGCACCGAGATCGAGCGCGCCGAGCGCAACCTGGACCTGGAAAAAGCAGCCCGCCTGCGCTACGGCACCCTGCGTGAACTGGAAGACCGCATCGCGGCGGCCGAGAAGCGCCTCAAAGTTGTGCAAGCCGAAGGCGCGCTGCTCAAAGAGGAAGTGGACGCCGAGGAAATCGCCTCGATTGTGGCCCGCTGGACGGGCATCCCCATCTCGCGATTGCTGGAGGGCGAAACGCAAAAGCTGCTGCGCATGGAAGAAGGCCTGCACCAGCGTGTGATTGGGCAGGATGAAGCCGTGCGCGTGGTCTCCAACGCGGTGCGCCGCGCCCGGGCTGGGCTGCAAGATCCCAACCGCCCCATCGGCTCGTTCATCTTCCTCGGACCCACCGGCGTCGGCAAAACCGAGCTGGCTCGCGCTCTGGCCGAATTCATGTTCGACGACGAACACGCCATGATCCGCATCGACATGAGCGAGTATCAGGAAAAGCACACCGTCAGCCGCCTGCTCGGCGCGCCTCCGGGCTATGTCGGCTTTGACGAGGGCGGACAGCTCACCGAGGCCATCCGCCGCCGCCCCTATGCCGTGGTGCTGTTCGACGAGATTGAGAAAGCCCACCCCGAGGTATTCAACGTGCTGCTGCAACTGCTGGACGACGGCCGCCTGACCGACGGGCAGGGCCGCACGGTGGACTTCCGCAACGCGGTGGTGATCATGACCTCCAACCTGGGCAACGCCCTGTGGGAAAACGGCCATGCAGTCACCCGCGAGGAGATCACCCGCATGTTGCAGGCCAACTTCCGGCCCGAGTTCCTCAACCGCATCGACGAAATCGTCACTTTCCATGCCTTGAAGAAGGAACACCTCGCCGGCATCATCGACATCCAATTGCGCCGGGTTAACCAACTCCTGGCAGACAAAGGCTATCACCTCGAAGTCAGTGAAGCCGCCCGTGAATATCTGGCCGACGTAGGCTACGACCCCGATTTCGGCGCTCGCCCGCTCAAGCGTGCCATCCAACGCGAAATGCAAGACCCGTTAGCCCTCAAAATCCTCTCCGGCGAGTTCATGGAAGGCGACACTATCCTGGTGGATCGCGGCCCGCAGGGACTGACTTTCTCGGCCAAAGTCGAAGTGGTTGAAGGTGAGTTGGTGGATTAATCTACTTGGATACTTGACTCCAAACCCTAAAGGTCTCGAAGACCTTTAGGGTTTTTAATTTCAGACTTTTAGTCTTTCACGCTATACTTATCTCATCCACCCCGCACTGAGGAGATTCCCATGACCCAGACTTCATCCCCTGCCCCCAAAACGCTGCTCACCCGCACGGTCTGGGGAATGATCCTTCTGCTTGGCTTTGCCGGCCAGTTGGCTTGGGCGGTCGAAAACCAGTTCTTCAACACCTTCCTGTACGACCGCATCACCCCCGACCCGCAGGCCGTCTCGCTCATGGTGGCCATCACCGCGGTGGTTTCTACCGCCACCACCATCCTCATGGGCACCCTCAGCGACCGCACCCGATCCAAGTGGGGCCGTCGCCGTCCCTATCTGTTCATCGGCTACATCCTGTGGGGCATCCTCACCGCAGCCTTCCCCTCGGCGGCCCAATTCCAACCCGTGGCAATGGGCGTCTTCATCGCCATTCTCTTTGACAGCCTGATGACCTTCTTCGGGGCTACCGCCTCCGACGCAGCCTTTAGCGCCTACGTCACCGACGTGACCACCGACGCCAACCGCGGTCGGGTAGTCGGCTCGCTCGAAATCATGAAGTGGATCGCCTTCCTCATCGTCTACGGAGGGGCAGGCATGATCATTGAAGCGGTCGGCTATGAGTGGTTTTTCTACATCGTCGGCGGCGTCGCCTCGCTCATTGGGCTGGTGTGCGTGCCTTTCCTGCGCGAGGAAAAGCTCCTCGACCGGCCCACCGGCAGCTACTGGCGGCAAATCGCCGATACTTTCCAACTGGAAAGCCTCAAGCGCAACGGTGACTTCTTCAAAATCATGATCGCGCTAACCCTCTTCATGGTCGGCATCAACATCTTCTTCCCCTACTTGATGATCTACCTCCAGCATTACATCAAACTGCCCATCCTGGAATCCTCCATCCTCATTGCCGTTGCCATCCTGGTCGGCGGCATCGGCCTGGCCTACCCCATCGGCCTGCTGGTCGATCGCTGGGGCCGCCGCCCGGTGGCGTTGCTCTCGGTGGTGCTCGAATCCATCGGCTTGATCCTCTTCTCGCTTTCCCACTCACTTATTCCCCTGGTCCTCACCGGCATCCTCTGGCTGGCTCCCCTGGCTGCCTGGACCATCGCCACCACCACCTGGTCACGAGACCTGTACCCCGAGGACAAGCGCGGGCAGTTCGCCGGGTATTACATCCTCTTCAACGTGGCTCTCACCATGATTCCCGGCCCGCTGCTGGGCGGCTGGCTGGCCACCACCTACGGCATCCCCACCGTCCTGGATGGAAAGGCCGGTTTCATCCCCACTCCCATCCTCTTCCAGGCTGCGGGTATCGTCGTGCTGCTGGCCATCATTCCCCTCTTGACCATCCGCAGCAAAAAAGGAGCCTAAAATCCCGATGGGAGCAGTTCCCGAATTCCTCCTGCGCAAGCTGGTCGTCCCCGGCAGCCTCAAAGCCGCCGGGCAAGGCTTTCTGTTTGAGATCAACAACACTTTCGTGCCGGTCAACCTGCTGCGCTTCAACCTGCGCGCCGACGGACAAAACATTCCCGCCGAACAGGTAACCATCATCCACCCCGGAGCGCATTCGGTGACGGGGGCACAAGTCACCCCGCAGCAGCCCTTCCAACTGCCCGTCAACACCCCAATGCGCATCGAAGTCGCCGCGCCCCCACCGAAAAAAGAGTTGAACATCCAGGCCGAGACACGCGAAGCCGGTCTGCTCCAGTTCAGCGTCCCCGCCCGTGCCGGAGCCGGTGCCCAGCCGCGCTTTGCAGGCCTGCGCAACTTCTTCCGCCGCCTGCCCTACTACCCCAGGGTGCTCAAAGCACGATTGGACCCTCAGCGCCCCACAACGCACTTTGCCACTCCGGCTCATTGGATGAACGACCCCAACGGCCTGATCTACTGGAAAGGCCGCTATCACCTCTTTTACCAATTCAATCCCTTTGGGGCGGTATGGGGCAACATGCACTGGGGTCACGCCTCCTCGCCCGACCTGCTCCACTGGCAGCACATGCCCATCGCCCTGGCCCCCGACCCTGGCGGCGCGGACGCGGGCGGCTGCTTTTCGGGGTGTGCGGTAGACAATGCCGGAGAGCCCGCCTTCCTCTACACCGGCGTGTGGCCCGAGTGCCAGTGTTTAGCGGTGGGGCAAGGCGATGATCTCAAAACCCTGCGTAAGCACCCCGCGCCGATCATCCCCGCCCCGCCCCCCGGCCTGGAGGTAGAGGGTTTCCGCGACCCGTGCGTATGGCGGCAAGACGGTGAGTGGCGCATGGTTATTGGCTCGGGTCTGCGCAGCGAAGGCGGGGCCATCCTGCTATATCGCTCTCCCGACCTGCGCTCCTGGGAATACCTGGGCATCCTCTGCCAGGGAGACGCCGCTCAGCGCGAACCGCTGTGGACCGGTACTATGTGGGAATGCCCCTCCTTCTTCCCCTTGGGCGACCGCTGGGTGCTGATCGTCTCCGCGTGCAGCTCCGATGGGCCACTCTATACATTCTACCTGACAGGCGAATACGCCGAGAACCGCTTCACCCCAGATTCTCCCCCTCGCCTGCTCGATCATGGCGCGGGCGGCTGCTACTACGCCCCGCAAACCTTCCTGGATGAGTCGAGCCGCCGTGTGATCATCGGCTGGCTGCGCGAAGCCCGCTCCCCCGCCGAGATGACTCGCGCCGGCTGGAGCGGCGCCATGGCCTTCCCGCGGATTCTCTCGCTCGGCGCGGATAGCTCCCTGCGTGCCACTCCTATCGAGACGGTCGAGTCACTGCGCGGAAAGCATGAGCGTCTGGAAAAACCCGGACAGACCTCCACGCTGCACGGACCGGCACTGGAAGCGCAGTTCACCCTCTTCACGCAATGCGATCAATGGACCGGCGTGGAAGTGATTGGCGATGCCTCTGCCCAGCCCATGCGCATCGGCTACGACCCTGCCCGCGGCGTGCTCCTGGCCGACTGCCGCGCAGCCGGCGGCCTGCTCAGCGAGGCCCCGCTGGACATACAAGCCGAGACTGACACGCCTATACGCATATTCCTGGATGGTTCGGTGCTGGAGGTGTTTGCTGCCGATCGCATCGCTCTCTCGGCCCGCTATTACCTGGCCAACCCGCGTCAGGCTCGCCTGCGCAGCGTTGGCCCAGCCTCGATTGACCTGCGGGAGACGATCGTCTAACTTAACCTGCTTCGCGATACGCCTGCGGCGAGAGCCCGGTTTGTTTACTGAACACCCGGC
>CAZMMI010000261.1:2219-5915 GCA_964567255.1 uncultured Anaerolinea sp. | reverse complement strand
GCACCCACATCCACCTAAAATTAGGGAACGTCCCCCAGCTTGGGCAAGTAAACACAATTGTAGCTTACCGGAGGATAAGCGTTGTGTCAATACTTTGACAAAGGGCAGAAGGCATGTTAAACTTCAATGTCCAAAAATTAAGAACATTCAACCGGGATTCTTGTTCGTCGCATTCCCGTGGAAGTTATTGAAAGGATACCTGTGGATGGGGTTTTGCCTGCCGGGTGGATGCAGGTGAAACCCCATCACGATGCCAGGATGCTGACCGTTGCTTGGGACTCTCAAACCTGTGAAGTGCTGCTGATCGACCAGCGTTTGCTGCCTGGGCGACTGGAATTTTTCCGTTCCCCCGACGCGGCTGCCACGGCACAGGCCATTCGCGAGATGGTGGTCCGTGGCGCGCCGGCTATTGGCGTCACGGCTGCTTTTGGGCTGGCGGCGCAAGCTTGCCGTTCTAAGGCCGTTACCCCGGATGAACTGCGTGCAGAGTTGCAAGCAGCCGCAGCCATCTTGCGGCAGTCCAGGCCTACGGCGGTGAACTTGTTCTGGGCCATCGAGCGCATGTTGCGTGTGGCTGGGACGGAAGCCGCCACGACGGCTGGACTACGCGAGCGGCTGGTGAGCGAGTCCCAAAAGATGGCCGAGGAAGATATTGAAACCAACCGCCAAATGGCCCGCTTTGGGGCGGAGCTGATCGAGGACGGCGATACCATTATCCATCACTGCAACACCGGGGCGCTGGCGGCTGTGGATTGGGGCACCGCGCTGGGGGTGGTGCGCATGGCACACGAGCAGGGTAAGCGCGTGCATGTGCTGGTAGATGAAACCCGCCCGCGCTTGCAAGGCGCGCGCCTGACCGCCTGGGAACTGTCTCAATACGGGATTTCCTACGAGATCATCACCGATAACATGGCCGGGCATTTTCTACGCAACGGGCAGGCTCAAAAGGTGCTCTTCGGGGCCGACCGCGTGGCTGCCAACGGGGATGTGGCCAACAAGATTGGCACCTACATGCTGGCGCTGGCTGCGCACAGTAATGACGTTCCGGTCTATTCGGTGGTCCCATCGACCACGATTGATTTGAACCTGGCTCACGGCGGCCTAATTCCGATTGAGGAGCGCGACCCGGGCGAGGTGTTGAATATTCAATTGAATGGCGAGCGGGTGATGCCGGAGGGGGCCAGGGCGCGCAACCCGGCCTTTGACGTGACCCCCCATTCACTATTAACGGCTATTGTGACCGAAAAAGGGGTGGTGTATCCGCCCTTTGGTTCCCATCTCCCGCGCGTGCTGCGGGGATTGTGAGGTTGTCGTGAGCGTAATTGTCACCGGATCTGTTGCGTATGATTATTTGATGTCCTTCCCCGGGCGTTTCAAGGAACACATCCTTCCCGACCGCCTGGAGAACATCAGCCTGTCCTTCCTGGTAGACACGATGGTGCGCCAGCGGGGCGGCACGGGCCCCAACATTGCATTCACCCTGGCTTTGTTGGGCGAAAAACCCAAGCTGGTTGCCACGGTTGGCCCCGATTTCACCGAGTACCGCGCCTGGCTGGAGAGCCACGGGGTAGATACTTCGCTGACGGTGGTGATCCCGGAGGCATTCACAGCTTCGTTCTTTGCCAACACCGACCAGGATAATAACCAGATTTGCAGCTTCTACGCTGGGGCAATGGCCTTTGCCTCGCGGGCTTCGCTGCGCAGCCTGACCGCCAAGCCCGACCTGGTGATCATCTCACCCAACGATCCCAAAGCCATGGATCAGTATGTGACCGAGTGCAAGGCGCTGGGCATTCGCTACCTGTATGACCCCAGCCAGCAGGTGGTGCGGGTGAGCGGCGAGGAGCTGCGTCACGGCGTGGAAGGCGCGCACAGCCTGTTTGTCAACAAGTATGAGTTTGAGCTGCTGCAGAAACACACCGGGATGAACGCGACACAGATCATTGAGAGCACCGGCTTCACCGTGGTGACTCTGGGCGGCGAAGGCGCGGTGATTTATGCAAACGGCAAGGAGCACCGCGTGCCGGTCGTTCCGCCCAAAGAGATCCTCGACCCAACCGGCGTGGGGGATGCTTTCCGGGGCGGTTTTGTGCGAGCTTACCTGTTGGGCTTGGATTGGGACCTGTGTGGCAAGGTCGGCGCGCTGGCGGCAGCATACTGCCTGGAAACGCGTGGGCCGCAGGAACATGCCTACACCCCGGCCGAGTTTGTGGCCCGATTCCGGCAACATTTCGATGATGGTGGTAAACTAAACATTCTGGCGGCGTAATTCGCTTCCGCCAGTTGTATTCTCCAGGAGGAAATTGTATGTCTAAGTTTGATATCAAAGATTCAAAGCTGGCCGAAGGCGGGCGATTGCGCATCGATTGGGCTCAGCGCGAGATGCCTGTGCTGCGCCTGATCCAGGAGCGCTTCGCCAAAGAGCGCCCGCTGGCGGGACTGCGCGTGTCGGCTTGCTTGCACGTGACCGCCGAGACGGCTAACCTGATGCGCACGCTGCAAGCCGGCGGCGCGGACGTGGTTTTGACCGCCTCTAACCCGCTGTCCACGCAGGACGACGTGGCCGCGGCGCTGGTCAACGTGTTTGAAATCCCTGTGTTTGCCATCAAAGGCGAGAACAACGCCACTTATTACAAGCACCTCAACGCCGCTCTGGATCACAAGCCCCAGATGACGATGGATGACGGCGCCGACCTGGTGGGCGTGCTGCACAAAGAGCGCCGCGACCTGCTGCCCGGCGTGCTGGGCGGGACTGAAGAAACCACCACCGGCGTGATTCGCCTGCGGGCGATGGCTGCCGACAAGGCTTTGAACTTCCCCATCATCGCGGTGAACGATGCTTCGACCAAGCACTTCTTCGATAACCGCTATGGAACGGGCCAGTCGACGCTGGATGGTATCATCCGCGCGACCAACGTGCTGCTGGCCGGCAAAACCTTCGTGGTGGCCGGGTACGGCTGGTGCGGACGTGGTTTGGCCAGCCGCGCGCGCGGCATGGGCGCCAACGTCATCGTGACAGAGATCGATCCGCTGGCCGCTTTGGAAGCTGTCATGGATGGTTTCCGTGTGATGCCGATGCCCGAAGCCGCCAAGATTGGTGACATTTTCTGCACCGTGACCGGCGACTTGAACGTGCTGGACGAGGACGATTTCGCCGCCATGAAAGATGGGGCCATCATCTCGAATTCCGGGCACTTCAACGTGGAAATCAATATCCCTGCCCTGGAGAAGATGTCTGTCTCCAAGCGGTTGGTTCGCCCCTTCGTGGAAGAATATGAGCTGAAAGACGGCCGCCTGATCTTCCTGCTGGGCGAGGGCCGCTTGATCAACCTGGCTTCAGCCGAAGGCCACCCGGCTTCGGTGATGGATATGAGCTTTGCTAACCAGGCTTTGAGCGCAGAATACATGCTCAAGAATTACGCCAAGTTGGAAAAGCGCGTCTATTCGGTGCCGGAAGTGATCGACCGCGAAATTGCCCGCATCAAACTCGAGGCGATGGGCGTGAAGATCGATGTGCTGACCCCCGAGCAGTTGAGCTACCTCAACTCCTGGGAAGAAGGGACATAAAACTTTCCCTTTTTTCGCCATGTTGGTGGCGCCACAGTTAACCGTGGAGACAGTATCGCGCCTTCCGGGCGCCTAAGAAAAAAAGTATCAGGGAGTTTTGTCGCACTTCGTGCGGCAAAACTCCCTATT
>CAZMMI010000261.1:0-2119 GCA_964567255.1 uncultured Anaerolinea sp. | reverse complement strand
TCCTCACCCTCTGAGTAGATACCCTATTTCTTTTCTTAAGGCGGGCAAAGCCCGCTATTCGTAACCGGCCACGGTCTGGCGCCGTGCTACCGCCATGTGCCGCTTGGGGGAAAATTGCTCATTTGGTTGTTTTCTTGTAAGATAAAGGGGCATCAAATTCCCTTATCCCGGAGGCACAACCGCATGGCCGAATCTCGGATGAAGTCCTTCAATTATGCCATTGGCATGTTCGGCACGTCCATCCCGATTAATATGCTCAAGACCTACGCCGCCATCTTCTACGTGGACGGCTTGGGGTTGACCACCAAGCAATTGGCCTTGATCCTGCTGATCTACACCTTCATCGACGCCATCGATAACCCGGTGTATGGCTTCCTGTCGGATCGCACGCGCACGCGCTGGGGGCGCCGCCGCCCCTGGCTGGTTATCGGCACCCCGCTGCTGGTATTGTGCTTCATTGCCTTCTACAGCCCTCCTGATTTCGCCAGTGGGAATGCGGTATTTGCCTACGCCATGTTATTCTACATCCTGGCCGGTACGCTGGACTCGGTGATTAACGCCAACTACGGCGCTCTGTTCCCCGAGCTATTCCGCACCGATGCCAGCCGGGCGGCCACCAATGCGCTGCGGCAGGCCTTCCAACTGGTTGCCATGATCATTAGCATCGCCCTGACCCCGGTGGTGACGGATGCTCTGGGTTACAGCCTGACAGCCATCGTCTACGGCATTTTGGGTGGTTCGGTGATCCTGTATATGGCCCTGACCAGCAAGGAAAAAGGCTTCCACGAGGACGAAGAGAAACCGCGCCTGTGGGACAGCATCAAGAGCCTGGTGACCAACCGAAAGTTCTGGATTGCCGGCTTTGCCAACGCTTTCTATAGCGCTGCCATGTCGTTGGTGCTGGCTTCGATGCCTTTCTTCGTCAAATACACTCTGGGGCTTTCCTCGGGGCAGTCCACCATGCTGTTCGCGGCGGTGCTGATCATTGCCATTGCCTGCGTGGCGGTGTGGGCGCGGCTGGTGAAGCGCTTCACGCTCATCCCGGTGTGGCGCGCGGCTCTGGTTTCTTTGGCGGTAGCTTATGTGCCGCTGTTCTTTGCCAATTCATTGGCAACAGCCATGATCGGCAGCGCCCTGGTGGGCTTTGGCTTTGCCGGGGTGATTACCACCATGGATTTGATCGGCGCGAAAATCATGGACGAGGACACGCGCAAGCACAATGTGCGCCGCGAGGGGATCATCTCCAACGCGATGGGTTTCATGAACCGCTTGAACGGCCTGTTTACCAGCGCAGGGTTCTTCCTGGTCTCGGTTCTTTACGGTTTTGAGAGCGGCGAAGTTCCCGGCCCGCAGCCCGAAAACGCGGCCCGCTTCCTGCTGACCGTTTTCCCGGCCTTTCTGCTGGTGATCAGCTTCATTTTCTCTTTCTTCATCGACTTCAAGGACACCGACTCAGCTCAACCGGTGGAACCCGCTTCTGAGAAGGTGTAAGGACGGATATGGAAACGATTTATGAGCTGGTTCGGTTGATTGAGCCCAAGGAACAGGGCCTGTACCTGACCGTGGGATTCGAGATGCCTGAGGCTGGTGAATCCCTGACGCTGCGCTATCACTATGATCGTTATTTTGAGGGTGACCCGGCACACCCGAACGGGCCTTTCACCCCGCATGAGGAAATCAACATCGTCGACCTGGGGTTGATTGACCCGTTTGGCAAGCAGGTGGGGGCTTCCGGATCGGATAAGAGCGAGGTTTTGGTCAGCGAGACCTTTGCCACCCCCGGTTACCGCCGCGTGCCGCTTGTTCCGGGCCGGTGGGAGGTTTTGCTGGGGGCCTACAAGGTGCAGCCGGAGGGCGTCAAGGTTTCCATCGAGGTACGCATCGTCGCCAAGAGCCGGCGGCTGTTGAAAGGCGACCTGCACGCGCACACGCTGGCGTCCGACGGGGTGCACACGGTGGCGGAGCTGGCGATGAAAGCCCAGCGTCACGGGCTGGATTTTTTGGCCATTACCGACCACAACCAGTTCTCGCTGTCCGATTCCTTCCCGCAAATCCCCGGGCTGACTTTGATCTCCGGGGTGGAGTGGACGCATTACCGCGGGCACGCCAACTTCCTGGG
>CAZMMI010000260.1:1830-5919 GCA_964567255.1 uncultured Anaerolinea sp. | reverse complement strand
GGGTGCTAATATAGTGATGTAAGCGTTTACATCTGTAATTCTCGCGCTAATGTAAGCGATCACAATCCTGAGGTGGCAATGTCCCCGGATGATTCCCAAAATCCTCGAAAAGTAACCATATTTGATGTAGCCGAAGCCTCGGGAGTGTCTTACGGGACAGTTTCTCGGGTCATCAATAATGACCCGCATGTCCGCAAGGTAACCCGCGCGCGGGTGATGGACGCGATTGATCGGTTGGGCTATGTAATCAACCGTCAAGCGCAGAGCCTGGCTCGTGGTCAAACCCATGTGATTGGCGTTCTGGTCCCCGATCTAGGAACCGAATATATCGGCGAGATTATGCGCGGGATTGACTATGAATTGGAGCAGGCAGGGTATGACCTGATGTTGTTTACAACACATCGGCGCGCGGCAAAAGAGGCCAGCTATGTGACTTCGCTGGTGCAGGGCGTTGTGGAAGGGTTATTAATGGTTCTGCCGCGAAACCCCGCGGACTATCTGGGCGCGTTGAGCGCACGGCGTTTCCCGCACGTGCTCATTGATCATCAGGGGATTGGCACAACTAGCCCGGCGGTCGGGGCGACCAACTGGCAAGGCGGCTTTGTCGCCACCGAATACCTTGTTGGACTGGGGCACGAGCGGATCGGTTTTATTACCGGCTCAATGGACGTTGGTGCTGCTCAAGATCGCCTGGAAGGATATAAGGCCGCATTGAGGGCGCACCATCTGCCCTTAATTTACGAATTGATTTGTGAGGGCGATTTCAACCAGAGTTCTGGTGTAGAAGCAACCAATAAGTTACTTGACCTGGCCGAGCCGCCAACAGCTATTTTTGCCTGTAATGACGCGATGGCGATGGGAGCGATGGATTCGATTCGCCACCGGGGTTTCCGCATCCCCGACGATTTCTCTGTGGTTGGTTTCGATAATATTCCTCAATCGGCGCGGATATACCCGCCATTGACTACAGTCCAGCAACCGCTCGAGCAAATGGGGCGGATTGGAACTCAGGTATTACTTGATATGCTCAAAAATCCTGAGAAAAAAATAACCCGTATGGAGCTGCCAACCGAATTGATCATTCGCGGCTCCGCCTCACAGTGCAAGAACAGGGCAGATTAGCCGGCAAGCGTTTCCACCCTGTCCTTGCTGTGCGGACCCCTTCTGATGAAAGGAGGTCACTTAAAAGATTATACATCAAACCAATTCCCGTCGTGTAACCGTCTGTTTGAATTTGCTTTAAATCTGTAAGGAGAAGAAAATGTCTCGTAAGCTCTACACTTTACTGAGCCTCATGCTCGTGCTCGTTTTTGCCTTAGGCGCCTGCACCCCCAAGGCCACCCCAGCTCCGGCTGCCGAACCGACTGCCGAAGCCCCGGTCGCTGAAAAAGTAACCGTCACCTGGTGGCATATTTCGACCCAGGATCCCGGTCTTTCTGATTGGCAGAAGATGGCCGATGATTACATGGCCGCGAATCCGAATGTGATCATCGAGATCACCGTTCTGGAGAATGAATCCTTCAAGACTAAACTCACCACCGTTATGCAGTCTGGCGATGTTCCTGACATCTTCCAGAGCTGGGGTGGCGGCACGTTCAATCAGCAGGTCGATGCTGGCCTGTTGAAAGACATCACCGCTGACCTGGACGCGGACGGCGGCGCCTGGCGCAATTCGTTTGCTCCTGGTGCTCTGGGTGTGTACTCCTATGAAGGCAAGAACTACGGCGTGCCGTGGGACATGGGCATGGTCGGTTTCTGGTACAACAAAGATTTGTTTGCCCAGGCCGGTATTGCTACTCCCCCCGCCACCTGGACTGAGTTCCTCGACGCTGTTCAGAAACTCAAAGACGCCGGCATCACCCCCATTTCCGTGGGTGAAGGCGACAAATGGCCTGGTATGCATATTTGGTCCTATCTCGCGACCCGCATGTGCGGCGAGGAAGGTTTCCTGGCTGCTGCGAACCGCACTGGTTCCTTCACCGATCCTTGCTTCGTCGAAGCCAGCAAGAAACTTCAGGAATTGATCGCTCTCGAGCCCTTCCAGGATGGTTTCTTGGGCGCGACTCATGACGACATGCAGGCTGCCTTCGGTAATGGCAAGGCTGCGATGGAACTGGGTGGACACTGGTCCGCTGGCGCACAGAAATCCAATAGCGCGAGTGGCGAGGGTATCGGCGAGGCCTTGGGCCTGTTCAATTTCCCGGCGATCGATGGTGGAGCTGGCAAGGTCAGCGATGTCATCGGTGGCGGTAATGGGTTCGCGATCGGCAAGAATGCTGAACCGGAAGCTGTTGATTTCGTCAAGTACCTGACCAGCGCTCAGAACCAGGTCGTGATTGCTGCCTCTAACACCGGTATCCCGGTGGTCAAGGGTGGCGAGGCTGGTATTGCTGATCCCAATATGCAACTCGTTCAGCAGACATTTGCTGCTGCCGATTACTTCCAACTGTACTACGATCAGTACCTTCCTCCGGCGATGGGTTCTGTGATCAACGACGCCGTCCAGGGTCTCTATGCTGGCACTTCCACACCCGAACAGGTGTGCCAGGCCATCGAAGACGCTGCTAAGGCAGAATTGGATAAGTAAGTAATTTGATTGGTGGGTGTGGGATGGGCCACAATGTTCATCCCACACCCAAGTTCGTGTGAAGGGCCGAAGGGTTCGTTTGGCCTTAATCACCACACCGCTCGTACCGTTCACGAACCTCCTTTAGGTACGAGCGGTGTGAAACTGCAATAAAGTTTTATTGAGGTTTTGATGCAACAGGTCCCTGCCATTACGAAAAGTACAGAACCAATTAGCACTTCAAGAATGTCTCGGCGTTTCCAAGACAGGCTGGTTGTGTTTCTGTTCCTCCTACCTGCACTCATTCTGTTTTTGATTTTTGTCATTTACCCCATTTTCCATTCGGTTTATTACAGTATGTTTGATTGGAATGGTCTGGGGAAGGCAACAGACTTTGTGGGACTAAAGAATTTCCAGACCATTCTTAATGACAAAGTATTCATTAAGGCAGTAGGAAATGTCTTGTTGCTTATTGTCATGTCGTTGGGCGTTCAATTGCCTCTGGCGATGGTACTGGCCGTACTTGTGGGGCGAGATTTGCCCGGGCGCGGATTATTTCGGACTATTTTCTTCCTGCCCTATGTTCTCGCCGAGGTGAATGTTGGAGTCATGTGGTTGTTGCTGTACAATGCAGACCCTGATCGCGGTTTTATCAATGCGGTCCTGGTACAACTAGGCGCTGAGCCTGTTGCCTGGATGGGGAACATGAAGGTTGTGTTGATCGCGGTGTTCATTGCGTTGACCTGGAAATACTTCGGCTTCCATATGCTGCTGTATTTGACGGGGCTGCAAAATATTCCAAAGGAAATTGAAGAGGCTGCAACAATCGACGGCGCCAATGGTTTCCAAAGTTTTATGAATATCACCTTGCCGTTGTTGGGCAGCCCAATCCGAACGTCGGTGTACATGTCCGTCTTGGGGTCCATTCAGCAGTTTATTTTAGTGTGGATCATGACTCAGGGCGGGCCGGTGAATGCAAGTGAAACCATGGCAACATATATGTACCGCTTTGGCTTTGTGCGTTTCCAGTTGGGGTATGGCTCAGCGGTTGCAATTTACATGTTCATTTTCTGCCTGATTTTCTCGCTGATCTACAACTACTTTACTCAGAAACCCGATTATCTTACCGGTCTATAAAGGATGCGCACAATGGCTACGACAACTACAACATATGCTCCTGTCGCAAGTAAACTACGCCGGATGATGCCCCGGTTTTTCCAATACCTGATTCTTACAATCGTCGTGATTTTGATTTTTGTCCCACTGGTCATTTTGATCTTTGGTAGCCTCAAAACGACCGGCATGATGTATTCGCATCCCTATACTATCCCTAATCCTCCGCATTGGGACAACATTACCTACATCTTAGGTACTGACGTTTTCTGGCGGATGCTGCGGAACAGTGTTTTGGTGATGGTAGGAACCACCGCGGGGGTTGTATTTGTCTGCGGGTTGGCAGCCTTTGTCTTCGCGCGCATGGATTTTCGTGGGAAAAATTGGCTCTTCAATTTGTTCACGATGGG
>CAZMMI010000260.1:0-1730 GCA_964567255.1 uncultured Anaerolinea sp. | reverse complement strand
CTGGCGTTGATTTCGGCTTTTGTGCTGCTTTCATCCCTTCCTACGGTGGTCTTCTATATGTTTGCTGAACGCCAAATTGTCTCTGGCCTGACCGCCGGCGCGGTCAAGGGCTAGTGCAAGCAAGCCTTGAATTTGATATCATAAGTACATCCGATTAGAGTTTAGAAAAGGAGCAACAGATGAGCGATTTTTCCCCGAAACCTGAGCATAAATTTACTTTTGGCCTATGGACAGTGGGCTCAAAAGGCAGCGATCCCTTCGGCGCAGCTGTGCGAGAAGGGAAAACACCGGCTGAGCTGGTGTATCTGCTGGGCGAAGTTGGCGCATATGGCGTCAATTTCCACGACAACGATTTAATCCCCATTGATGCTACACCCGCTGAAGCGGAAGCTATCAAGAAGGATTTTCGCAAGGCTTTGAAGGACACCGGGCTGGTTGTGCCAATGGCGACGACCAATCTGTTCCACCATCCGGCCTTCAAGGACGGTGCTTTCACCAGCAATGATCCCAAGGTGCGCGCTTATGCCATTCAGAAGACCTTGAACTCGATCGATCTGGGTGCTGAATTTGGCGCGAAGGTCTATGTGTTCTGGGGTGGCCGCGAGGGTACCGAGACTGATTCCAGCAAGAGTGCTGTCGATGCCATTAAGCGCAATCGCGATGCGATGAACTTCTTCTGCGAGTATATTCTCGACAAGGGTTATGGCATGAAAATCGCTTTGGAAGCCAAGCCCAATGAACCGCGCGGCGATATCTACAACCCGACCACCGGACATATGCTGGCCTTCATTGAAACCCTGGATCATCCGGAAATGGTCGGCGTGAACCCCGAAGTTGCCCACGAGCACATGGCGGGCATCAACTTCATGCACGGTGTGGCGCAGGCCTGGGAAGCGGGCAAGTTGTTCCACATCGATCTTAATGACCAGTATCCCGGTCGTTATGACCAGGATCTGCGCTTTGGCTCTCGCGACTACAAAGCTGCCTTCTATCTGGTGAAATTCTTGGAAGACGTCAAATACGACGGATCGCGTCATTTTGACGCTCATGCATACCGCACAGAAGATTACGAAGGTGTGAAAGACTTTGCGCGTGGTTGCATGCACACTTATCTTGTTTTGAAAGAGAAAGCTCGCCAGTTTAATGCCGATCCTGAAATCCAGGCTCTGCTGGCGGAGATCAATGCCGATGATGGAGCCATGGTTCCTTTCTTCGGTAAGTATAGCGCCCAGAAAGCTGCCGCACTGAAAGCGCAGTCGTTTGACCGGGCTGCCCTTGGCAAGCGCGGAATGAAGTACGAACGACTCGACCAACTCACCTTTGATCTGCTGATGGGCATTCGTTAGAACGCTCCGGTGTAAACGGGCAAGGTGGCCCACCCACCTTGACACCGGCCGCGGGTTGGAATGCAATGTGACTGACTGGGTTTTTAAGACCAGCGGTCACATTGTATTTTAAGTACAAACGGACCTTGGTTTCGCCGAGACGGCATCTCGTTGAGTTTGGGGGGAAGCCAGGTGATGCTGTGTTGAGATTCGGACAGCCGTGATGATGGCCGATGCTGTTAACGGATTAGTTGGAGGAGTTTCTTAACAACACCGTTGGTCCAGCCAAAGCCGTCCTGCAGGGGGTACTCACCGCCGCCGGCTTCTAGTTCGAGGTTACAGACGTTGTATGAGTTTGTTGGCGAAGTCACACTGTGGCGGCTAAAGCCTGGAATGGTGAGATCC
>CAZMMI010000259.1:0-5966 GCA_964567255.1 uncultured Anaerolinea sp. | reverse complement strand
GAACTACGTCATTTTCAACCTGGGGCATTAGGGCAGAAGTGGTCATTTTTCCTCGCTGGATTAGTTTTGAGAAGACACATTCTCATAAGCTATTTTAGCTGTTTTTTTGAGCAAAATTTCTGGATTTAAGGAAACGCTGTAGGATCTCACAGATAATGAGACTCGTCTCAGAGATAATGAGACTGGGGTCTCGAAGATAGTGAGACTGGCTTTGACAGGCGGGTAGTCTCAAAGATACTGAGACTGGCTCGATCCGAGGGCATGCTGAGCCGCAAGCCGCTCCAGATCCCGGCGGAGAAAATAGCGGGTATGACCGAAGATCTGCACCGGCTGGAGTAAACCAGCCTCCACCCACTCGAAAACCAAGTGATGAGAAAAACCTTTCTCCTGAGCAAAGGTATGCCCAGAGACCCAACCGCGCCTGGCATAACACAGGTCAGGCAAACGCCAGACCGATTTTTCAATAAAGCACGTGAATCCCAAGGATGGGACTTCATGATCGCGCTTGTAAGCGGGCAAGAAACCATCGACCACGCCTTGGAGTATCGTGACACAATCCATCCCAAGGCAGGCAGTGTAGCTGGCGGCTTCGTACAGTGGAAGCAAGTCGCGTCGATTGCCCTGGTATAACACAAGCCTTGCAGCGACTTCAACGAAGAAACCCTCGACCGACAGGCGAGACAACAGCCAATGAGACTCATCTTCGTCTGGATGGCCCGTGATTGCCAACACGCCCCGCCTCACCAGTGCGATCACATCTCGCTCGCAGAGACCGAGCCAGGATCCGGCTTCGGGTACGGTCCAGCCCAACGACCATTTGTGTTTCAGGGCCAGCACCTTGTCACGCTCGAACAGCGGGGCGTTGGTTCTGGAGCACTGCCAGTGGCAGGAAGCCAGAGAACCAAAAGACAAGGAATGTTGGAGTTTCAGCATCGAAATGCCGAGAGCCTGTGCGGTCTGTTCGGCTGACCACAAGCCAGTCTGTTCGACGAACCAAGATACAGACTGATACTGCTCCACCCATGAGAGCGGGAGTGGGATGCGGCGATCCATCAGATATTTGACAAGGCTTTGCTGCGCGAACTCAAAGTCCGACTCGCCACGGGCTGACGGGAACCAATCACGCCGGAAGGGTTGCAAGCGCTGGATAGGGTTCAGTGAATAACCGTTGCAGTAAGCATCCAGGAACTGGAACAGGCCGTTCGGCCAGTTCTTGAGGCCTGTAAAGGCGGCTTTGTGCGAGTGGAAGATCTCCATAGGTGTCATCGTTTGCAGCCAGCGAACGGGGGCAGTAGTTTGCCCAACCAATCCATCCAGCGGCGCTGGCATGGAGGGCCACTTCTTCCAGCAATTGAGCCAACGCCGCGATAGGTTTTCCAGGAGATGATATAGCACAGCAGGTGGTTGGGACGGTAGGCCATCCTCATCAGGCAGCGTAGGGAGGTCTGCGGCCGCCAGCCAGGATTGGATGAACTGCTGAGAGCGAATACCCAGTTCATCCTCTTCCACAAAAACAGGTTCCAGAGCACACAGGTCCGCCTGGCAAGCCTGGCAAGTTCGCCTGACGATTTCCTGGATGGAAAGACGCTTGTGACAGCCAGGACATTGGTTCACCAACAGGCAACGGTGTTCCAAGCAGATAGCCGCCGCAGTTGGGATCCAACTTAATCGATGATAGCTGCTAGATTTCAGACAGACCGGGCAGAATTGGGCCGCTGAGACCGAACGCAACCGCCGCCTGGCCTGGATTGGGGTCAAGATAGCTTTGGCATTGCCCCCGATCCAAAAGAGTTTTGCTGGCGGTTGGCGTGGCAAGGCCAGATAGGGCGCAAAACGATGGTTGCTGGCAGCAAACAATTCCTCCGGTGAAAGATGAGTCATGTCCGCTAGCTTCAAGAGGGTCTCACCCCACTTGGGCAGGGCCAGGTCATCCTGATGTGCCGGTTCTGGCAGAAGATCATGACAAATGGTGCTCAAGGTGCGAGCAGAAGGATAATAGTTGAGTTGCGTCAGCCGCTCAAGCAGGGAGACCAGCGATTCGCCTGGCAGCAACTGCGTGCGTCGAAGCAAGGAAGGGTTCATCGGGCCTGCAGCACTTCCGCAGCCGAAGGCTGACGGCGCTTTTCGGCCGGGTTTTCAGCGTTCGTCACCGGTTCGGCAACAAATGCTTCATTCGGGGCGACCAGGAATGGATTAGCGGGCTTCTTGACGTGTTTGGCCAGCCGCTTGTCGAACGCGGTCGCTAGGATGGGCAATGTCATGGCTTCCTGGTCGTTCTGCCGGGTGAGCCAGGCGGCGTACCTCAGCAAGTTCATCAGGTTCCCCACCACGCCTCCGGTCGCATAATGCAAACGGTGGAGCAACTCCAGCCGAGGTGGTGTCGCCGGTAGGGGTATACCGATCACCCGCTCTGCATATTGAACGAAGCGTGCGAATTCCTGAACGCTGCCCTCATCGGACGGATCACAGCGAAACGGCTGCAAGGTCTGGCGCACGGCAAACAGGCGCGAGAGCTGGGCGTTGGTATCCAGGATGCGCTCGACCTTGCCTTCGATCCCCACCACCAAAAAGGGGATGCCTGTTTCTTTGATCAGCACTTTAAGCCAATCCGACACCTGTTCCAGGATGCGGTTGGTCTCCTTGTCGATCAGATGGTGAAAATCGTCCAGGATAACCAACTCCACCTGGCAAGCCATCATCAAGTGGATCAGGCGGAAATTCATCGCCCACAGGGTGCCATGATGGGCGGCCGGATCGCCCAGGTGCGCCAGCAAGGTGGCTGCCATGCCTTTGACCGTCACCGGCGAAGGGGTCTCGGTATAGAAGATTGGGATGCGGGTGCCATCGGATTGTTCAACGCGGGGAAACAAAGCCACGTAATCCTGTACCAGGGTGGATTTCCCGGCTCCAGTCACCCCTTCGAGCGACATACACTGCGGTTCATTGGCCAGGCGCGACATCTCCTGACATTCACGAATATCGTTGTGCAGCGCCTTGAAGCGCGGGTAGCGGATCAGCGCCGTATTGGCTTGAGCGAGTAATGAGCGGGTTTCGTCATTCATCTTGCACCTGCTCTTCTTCGGCCAGCTGCGCCTGCTCGTGCCTGAGCAGCGCATAACCGATCTCCCACTGCTCTTCATCCCCGGAAGGGAGTACCGGAGTGGCGGCTGCCGGGCCAGGGGGAATCACAACCGACGTTTTGGATCCCGGTTCTGGATCGATCGCCGCCTGGCGGGTGGGTTTTCCAGCTGTGTCCCAGCGGGCAATCCGCGTCCGGGTGGATTGGCGCTTGCGCTGGCGGCCTGCGTCCACAATCTGCTGGATTTTGCGCTTTGCCTGTCCCAACGCCACCAGATCAACCTTGTCTTGGGCTTCCAGCACCGCCTGGCGGATGACGCGGTGCTTCCACAGGGACAATCCCTGGGTGTATTCCTGATCCAGGGCGGGCACGTGGAGATACTGCTGTTCAAAAGGGTCGAAGACATACAAGCAGCTCAGATCGGCCGGATGATATTTGATCTTGGTGGCTTGCCCTTTCAAGCGAGTACGCAAGGCCAGCAGGTCATCGCAGTTGTATCGCAGGCAGGCGAACTCGATCCCGTAGTGGTGCAGGACGCGCGTCGTGGTTCTGCCTAGCAAGATCAAGAGTTCCTCCGCACTGGGCGGCAGTGCGGGGGCGAAACCGGTTTGAACCTTTTCTTCCCAACGGCGCGCCGGAATGCCATTCAAGCCATGGTGAAAGCGTTCAGCGTAGATGTCCACCAGGAAGATATTCAGCATTTTGTCCACTTCGCTGAGATACACGCAGGCTTGGTCGGTACTGTCGTAGCCGCCACGTTCTTGGGGATTGGAAAAGGTGGTCCCAGGTAACGCATGGAAAAACATGGTGTTCAACGAACCGAACATCCTCTCCACGCTTGCCTTGAACTGTGGCATTCGCACCGGCGTGTATTGCAGCACGATCCCCAACAAAAGACATGCGTCTTCCAGATCGTGCCCGATGAATTCCTTGCCATTGTCGATCACCAATGTGGCCGGAATGCCGTATGCCAGCCACTCGTGTTCAGCGCCATACTGCTGACGCACCCCAGCCTTCGGTTGAATGGCGTGATGCAAACATTCCATGACTGTCAGGTAACTGGGCGGCTCAAAGCCCAGATAGTACCCCAGCGGGTAGCGCGTGGCCGTATCCAGACAATATGTCAGAGTCAACCGTCCCAGTGGCAGGTTGTCGCGATCATCGATCACAACCAGGTCCGAGCGGGTGTGATCGATTTCGACGCGTTCCAGGGGCAGGTTCGGGTAGGGTGTCTGCCCGTATTGGGCGTTTGCCTTTCTGGTCAATTTCCGCTGACTTTGCTCTTGGTGGTCCTGGAATGCCTGAGAGACCTCGATCCGGCGCGCCAGGGTGGCTCTGGAAGGCAGACCGAGTTGTTCACCGGATGGCCGCACCTGGTTTTCTTCGGCAATCCGCACGGCCAGCTCACAGTGCACATCGTCAATAGTGACCTTTTCGTGCACCTTGTACTTGTCCTGAATGACCATCTCCACCAACGCTTCGGCCTCGGCGCTGCGCAGCCGCGAGTGATATTTTCCACCGCGGGCGTGTACAGCCGGGATCAAGGCTCGTAAATCCTGGCCGCTGCGCACGTAATCACTGATCCAGCGGTAGATAGCGGCTACACTGACCGAATCTTGCAACGAGCGTCCGTTCTGCTCGGATTGGGCGGCTTTGATTTCCAGCACGCGGTCCAACACGGCTGTGCGGGTGCGGCGTTCCAACTCAAGCAGCGGGTAGATCGTCTCCAGCCGGTAGCGGGCCACTCGAACAAGCTCTTCCGGATAATCTGACAGGCTGAGAGACGTTTTTTCGACCTCAAGACGGGGCAATCCAGCGACATGTTCAGATACAAAGCACAGTTCGCCAGCAAACAAGGCATGTACCAGAGCGCTGATGTCAACAATGGAAACGGCCCCTGTTAGTATATTCTCGATGTTCGCCTGCTCACCGGGCAGCAGCCGCACAACCTGGTAGGCGACATCGTGCCAGCGAAACCTGGCGCCACTGGAAAAGCGTAGCCTGCTCATCGCCCCCCTTCCTTTCGCAAAGATATGGATACGATGGTGGCCTCTGAAATGGGAGCATGGTCAAGCGCCAGGCTGATTTCGTGCTGGTAGGCCAGACAGAAGATGCTGGCGGCTACAGGCGAGCCAATGGCCTGGGCCAGGTCCTGAACAGAGACGGCAGCCCTCGCTTCCTGCAGCGAAGCAAAAATCTGGCTGCGGATCGCGCTATCCACCTTCTGCCGAGCATACTGCGACAGCAGCTTGATGTTTTGCAGGCGAAAACCGCTGCGGATTTGCTGCTCGGTGACGACCCGAAATTCCCAGCCACACCCCTGGCACCATTCCTGCGCCACACCAAACTTGCGCCTGTTTTCCTCGGTCTCGACGAACCGCTCCGGCTTGCATTCGACCAGGACGTGCTGACCATCTTCGAGTAGGTGAAAGTCGGGCGTGTAGTGCAGCTGTTTGCCTTCATGCAGGTATTCGATGCTCAGGGGTTGCTCCTCGAACCACTCCACGGCCGGGTCATAGTCGAGCAGGTAGATGAAATCGCGTTCGAGCAGCGACTCGAACGCGATCATTCGCCCCATCTTGGTGGAAGGAAACCTGCCGATGGCGTTCCCTCCCCGGTTGGATACTTTCCTGACTGGCATATCGATCTCCTTTTCTGTTTTGCTGATTTTCAAAACTGTGGAGGTTATTGTATGCCAGTCTCATTATCTCTGAGACACAGACAACGCGAAGCCAGTCTCAACAACTGCGAGATGAGTTTCGGACAGTCTCAATATATTCGAGACATAGGTAGGCTGGTCTCAGTATCTGTGAGACGCAGTCTCATTATCTTTGAGACAAACGCCCATTTTGGCCCCTACAGTCTCATTATCTTTGAGACACGACAT
>CAZMMI010000258.1:0-5977 GCA_964567255.1 uncultured Anaerolinea sp. | reverse complement strand
GTCGCCACCGACGGTTCGAACAATGTGTTGATGGGCCGTCCCGAGCTGGTAATGAGATGGACCGATTCCCATCTGCTCGAGGACGGGGTGTTGTGGTCGGTATCACATGGAAAGGACACCTACCGAGGATTGAGCTGTAATCGAAGATATGCCCTGGTTCCGGTTGATCATGGCACATTGCCAGCATGCAAAGTCGATGCGCTGGCTTTCGCGTATGCGCTCAATGAATCCCGAAAAATTTCCGAAGAAACATCGTTCCATGATGCTCTTTATGTTGAACAGTACTCACGGTTACTCCCGACGTGGACGCTTACGGCGCACATGCCCGATGAAGTGGTTATGGGTACGTGGCTTACGGGTGGAGTGGTCTTTTCCACCGAATCATTCAGACGTTTGACGAAACTTACTGGCAGGATTCCTGTTCAGGATTTGGTGGAAATCATCGGTGCTGCCGGCTTAAGCGTACCATCAGATGCTTGTCTATTGGCCAACCGAAAAACTGCATCCCATAAGAGGGTCCAGGAAAAGCATTTTCACGGCGTTCAGGATGGTGACGGGAAGAAGGTGCGGGAACTGCAAACAGAGAGGAAAGCGCAGGTTTTCTCCCTACCTGGACGCCCGAAGCTCGAAAAATTCTTCAACGAGCACATAATCGACATTATCTCCAGCGGGCGAAAATATGAAGCTCTCGGCATCGATTTTCCAGCGGCGATTGTGCTGCATGGACCATCCGGGTGTGGCAAGACTTATGCCGTTGATCGACTCACCGAATTTTTGGATTGGCCTAGCTTTGCTGTCAATTCAAGCAGTATCGGAAGTCCCTATATTCATGAAACCAGCAAAAAGATTTCCGAGGTCTTTGACAAGGCCATCGAGGGTGCCCCGTCCGTCATTATCATTGATGAAATGGAATCCTTTCTTTCGGACAGGTTTTCTGGAAGCGGATCCGGGCTACATCACGTAGAGGAGGTGGGCGAATTCCTGCGACGCATCCCCGAAGCCATTGCCAGGAGAGTCTTGGTGATTGGCATGACAAACCTGATCGAAATGATTGATCCAGCTATCCTGCGGCGCGGCCGCTTTGATCATGTTATTGAGGTGGGCTGGCCTTCCAGGGAGGAAGTCGAGGCACTGGTTGATTCGCTGCTGAGTACGCTGCCGAAAGCGATGGATCTCAAAATGGAAAGCGTTGTTGATGTATTGACCGGGAGGGCGTTGTCCGACTCGGCCTTTATGGTTAGAGAGGCGGCGAGACTTGCAGCCAGATCTGGAAAGGTTTTGATCGATCAGGAGAGTCTTGACGCCGCTGCGGCCAGCCTTCCTGGTGAGCGCGAAACCCACAAAACGAGGATCGGCTTTATCTGAAATCAGGAGCGCTTGTAGGAAAGCATGGATCTGCTACAGAACCCATTTTATGTTCTGGCGGCCACTCCCCGTGACAACCGAATTCGCATCATGGAATTGGCCGAGGAACGAAGCCTGTCCCACGAGGCGGAGGAATGCGCTAATGCGCGTTCGGAGTTGATCAATCCGCGAAAGCGGCTGTCAGCCGAAGTTGCTTGGCTCCCGGGCATCGGCCCAAAACGTGCCGGCGAAATCCTGGCGCTGCTGGAATCGTCCCCATCCACTCTGATTGCTGTAAACAACATGTCCTCGATTGCCCGAGCCAACATGCTTGCTGCAGCTGTTAGGCGTTTGCCCGCCCATGACGCCGAGGAGCTAGCAGAATGGATTCTGTGCATAGCGTCCCAATTCGAGGACATAGAGGCAGAGACGCTCCAAAGGATCATAAACGAAGAACGTATTGTGTCGGCTTTTCCAGAGGTGTCAGATCTATCGTTACTGGAATCGGAAGTCCAAGGACGTCGCGCCCATTATCGTGCAGCTATAAAATCGGCTCTTAATTTGCTTCCTCCGCGGGAGCTGGTGAAGGCGATCACAGTTACTGTCGAGCGGGCAACAAACAATGGAGCGAAACAAGGGCCCATTCTTGTTGAGGACCTTGTGGATTCTTATGAGGTGGAAGCACAGGAATTTTTTGAAAAGGAAGAGGGCAATATCGTAAAGCTTGTTGGGCAACTGGGTGCAGCGGTTGACGCCGGACAAAGCGATACAATCATGGAACAGATGGTGCGCGAACTGGTTCAGGTCGTCCAAAATTGGGACTATGTCGCGCAGCCAATTCAATTATGCGCGCAGAGTCGTGGTCACGATCACGATGCGAGTCATCGGGTAGCGGGGATAGTACGCGAGCTCGCGGTGCATTTGTTCAATGAGCATGACAAGCTGGATATTTCCCAGAAGCTCACTGAACTGCTTCAGGAAGTGTTCGCGGAGATTGCAGGAGTTGCCGAACGCTCCGATGAGGATGCGGAGGCGCTCAGTGAAATAGCGGAACAGCGGAAGTTGAGACGGTTACTTGATCCCATTACGGATCTGTGTGCAGCCGCGCTAGAAAACGTTGAAAAGGATCGGGATCTCGCCAATCGGGAAGCGCTCAAGATTTTGGAGGCCGCCCCGCAGCTTATCGCCAATCTGTCAGCCTCCGAAGCAGGTGCGGAACTTATCGCGCAGGGAAAGGATCAAATCGCGCTTGCCTTGATGCAGTGTTCCATTATTAATGCAAATCAGACAAAGGATTGGAAACGAAGCATTTCATTATTGGAAGAATCCCTCAAATACGCAAATGATCCCGATGTAAAATCAAGAATCCAAAAGAACTTGGATAAAGCCAAGAGACAGGGGAGGCTATACAAAGGTCTCAAACCGATAACTGACAGTCCTGGTCTATTTACAATTTATGGTATTGGCACCGCAATTTACGGTTCAACGGATCACGAATCAGATTATGGGTCCTACCTTACAACCTATTATTTTGTTTTTTTGGCAATACCCATTTTCCCGATCTGTCGATATCGGGTTATAGAAAATGGGCAAAGCTATACCTTTCTGGGAAAGGCTCCATTACGAAAAATCGATATATGGCATCTTATAGTCTCCCTGGGAATCATTGCCGTGATGCTCGCTAATCTGTAATTCAAATGCACACCAGCAATTAGACCTTTTGGGGCCAGTCAAAAGCTGGAACTAACCAGACAATGTCGTGATGCATGGTTGGGTGCCGAATGAGCACGATCACGGATTGTAGTCAGCTATCTTTTTGGGAATATCCACATTGAAGAGAGGGGCAATATCGGCTGCTTGGAGAATGATCTCCGGGACCCTCAAAACATGGGCGGGAAATCAGCTTCGATAGAAACGCCACTGGCACCCAAGGTTATTGCATTATGGCATATCGACAAATGAATTATGGGATTCGATTTCGGGAGCAGGAGGCATGACAAGGAATCTGGCGGGACCAGCGAAAGGCTGAAATTGATGGAAGCTGATGAAGAAAAGAAAACGGGCTTTGCAGGCATTGCGGGTTTGGCATCGAAGATCAGTAGGTTCAATCCCATCGCTGGAGCGTCAACAAAGGGCGGGAATGAGGATTCTCATCAGGAACTCGAGACGGCAGCATCAGAAGCACGATGGAAAGGGTCAGGTTCGGGTGCAAACGATACCTATGTTTGTGCTTCCAATGGCAGTGAACCGGGTTTCTGGATTTTAATGATACTCGTCCTTGTGGGCCTGGGTGCAATAGCGAATGATCTGCTAACCGACAACAGGAAACCAGCGGAAAAGGTCACTTCATCAGTGCAGAGCGAGGGAGACAGGCCATTCGGGGTAGTCGATACCGCTCCGAGTACCGGCGCGCTCAATAGAAACACCGGGCCAAAATATCAAAAGCCTTCGGTTGGCAATGAGCGGCTTCTATCCGCGGCGGAAATACGATGGTGTGTCCGGGAAAGTATTCGCCTTGATGCCATGAGGGATGTTGTTAACACAAATGAGGCAATCGAAACATTCAATCAAGTGGTTTCTGATTTCAACATCCGTTGTGGAAGATATCGATACCAGAGCGCGGACCGAGAACTGGCTGAGCATGATGTTGGGATCGTCCGAGGAGAAATTGTAACCGCGGCAATTGCAGAATCCGTGCAAATGGGGCGGCCTAGCCGACCGTCAAATCGGGTGCTCATATTAGGCCCAGGAGAAGGAAGCGATCTAAATAGACCGGGCGTAATCGATATCATTGAAGCGCAAAGCCTTTTGACAAAACTTGGATACGACCCCGGGCCTGTGGATGGAGAATATGGTCAGAGAACCGTTGATGCAGTGAAAGCGTTTCAGCATGACGCTGCCATTATTCAGGACGGCCTTGTTGATGAGCATCTTTTGTCGGTATTGAGGCTAGCATGGAATGAAATGGAACTTAGACAATAGCAATACCAAGGATACCCTTCTAGCAGAAAAGAAATGTGACAAAGCAAATGTTCCCAATCAACCTGCGCCTGCCTATCTGCGATTCAGACATAAAATGGTGCGGGGGCGTGCAGCCTCATTTGGATCTGATCCGAAGGCATTGAGATGAATGAATATCCGTAATTTATTCGATTAGAAGTGAAACAAACCCAGCATCATAGGCACCGGAGTCATAACGACATGCAAATACCGTTTCCTTATACGACGGACAATACGGGGACAGGTTGCGACAAGCCGACTGGAGAGCCTAAGAGTGTAAACAAGTTTGAGGCTCTTTGCAGGCTAGCATCGAAGGAGCAATGGTGCTGGAAACTGAATTGCACTACCTGCGGGCATATGTATTTCAGGTATGGGTTCAGGGAAATTGCCAAAGGCCGGGTTCCGGAGGGGGAAGACTGGCTGGTGTATACGCAAGTCACCGCGGGGAGCGACAGCCCTCAGCGTGAGCAGCTCGGACGATTGCCGTACAGCTATTCGTCTGAAGAAAAGGACAGGGTCCTGAAGATCTGTCTGGAAGCGGATATCCTTGCGATTGCCCGCGATTGCCGGTTTCCCGATTGGCTGGGATATCTGGGGTTGGTTCTGCACCATATGAAGACGGATGCTCGGATATACGGGGAGGTGTCGGCGAAATGGGCACGCCAGCTAAAAGCGTTGGTTGGGAAGCGTTCATGGATATATTCCCGTCTCGAGGAAATTGCCGCCGGCGACCGCTTACCTCTAAATATCCAGGACCTTGAACAAGTTGAAAGTGCACGCCACCCATAGCACTGCTCGGATGTGGTAAGCGATTTTGTGATCATTGCAGGTGACTATCTCTCCCTGGGTGATCTATCCGCTGAAGGCGGTCGAGAATGGCCCCCGCTCGCAGGGAAGTCCCGCATTAGTAAACCCCGCCCTCCGATCTCGCCCGACTCATGCCGCGCCTAACGATCTTCCGCGTTCGGTAGCGGATCAAAAAGCTTACAGGTGGCACAAATTGGGCCGATACCGTATTTGCAATGGAAATGGCCCAGGGCGTTGCCATGCCTCTTGCCGCAAGGATTAATGGTTTGGGCAATATCGAATCAACGGTTCCAAGGAAAGGTGCGAATAGATGGCTATCAAATACACAAGAGCGCAAATTCTTGAAATGCTTGAGGCAGCCAAACAGAACATGCCCCTGTTTTACCAACAGAAGTTTGTCAATTACGCGGGGAAGACCAGGGATACAAAGGAGCCCTACAGTGAGGTTGTCGCCGAGTGGCTGATGAAAAAGAAAGAAATACTGAGGCAAATACCTAAGATAGATAGAAGGAGCTCATATAAAATCCCAGGTCACATGGGCTTTACAGACATAGCGCATGCCCAACATGAAGAAGACCGGATCGCGAAGAAGATGTTCAGCCAGAGAGGGCTTCCGCTCCTCGGATTAGTGGTCGATTATCAAACACCTTTGAAAGACAAGCAGGTTGACGCTGCCGGAAAGATTGACCTGCTGGCTTATGATGGTTCTGTTCTTCGGATTCTGGAATTGAAGCGGCCCAAGAGCCAGGAAAGCATGCTGCGTTGCGTGCTCGAAGGATATACGTATTTCCAGGCGGTGAATGTTGAAAAACTGCTGAGTGATTTT
>CAZMMI010000257.1:0-5979 GCA_964567255.1 uncultured Anaerolinea sp. | reverse complement strand
AGGCTCAACCGTGGTCTCGTCACCAATCTTCACCAGGGTGACAATGAACGTCTGGGGCAAGTGGTTGGTCACGCGCACAAAACCTTCAGAAACCCAACCGCCGTCATCCGTCTCAAAATCGCTCTGGTAATTGATCGCCGGGATGCTGATATCATCCAGCAAGAAACCCTGACCGTTCACCGCTGCGTCGGTAATGTACTCGAAGCTCAAAAGGACTTTTTCTCCGGCGTAATCGGAAAGGTCCACTTCTTCCAGGATGTACACAGGCGTTGTCCCGTTGTAACCCCAACCGTAGCTATTCCCGCTGGGGTCTTCATCCGTGCTGGAAGGAGTCTGGATGATTTCCCAGGTCTCACCGCCGTCGGTCGAAGCGGTCAGGTAGACGTAGTCATAGCCCTCTTCGATGTCGTACCAGGTGCGGTAAGAAAGGGTGATGTCGCCGCTGGCCTGGGAGAGGTCAAATTCTTGCCGCAAGGTCATGTGCGATTCGTCGCCCTTATTCGACCAGAAGGCATACTCGCCCGAGTAGGCATCTACCGGCAGTACTCCAACTTCGGTCGACCCGGTAAATTCCAGCGTGTAAGACCCATCGCAAGTGAAGGAAATGTAATCTGTGCCGTATTGATTCACCGTACGCATTTGCGCTTCCACCGGGCACACCGGGTAATCCTCGGTCGCGTAGGCCGTGGGAGCACCGGGGTAGTTCGAGTAGTAATAGCGGCCATCGGCCACGCTTTCGTCCCCCAAATAGTTTGCAACCGTCCAATCACGGAAGACATCGTCCGCGCCAACCGGCTCGCCGGTTGATTCGTCCATAACGCTCATCTCGTTAAACACCAGGTCAATACTTTCCATCCCATTCTCATCGTGCTTCACCAGCAGTTGGGTGGCATCGTCGCCAAACCGGTCCAGGAAATAGGTGAAGAACAGGTAGGAAGCCCCATAGTGCGGCGTCGAATCCTCAAAATCGGGCCATGTGTTCAATTGCAAATCCGGATCACTCATGAACAGATAATCAAAACCGCCGGCGTCATATCCATTCAATAACTCCGACAGCATCGAGAAACCCTCATTCACCCAGCCTTCTTCATTCCGGTCATTGGCAAAGTGGATCATGTGCTGGAACTCGTGGGCCATCGTGCCATAGATGTAATCCTCCCCCAGGTCCACATTGTCGGCGCTGAGGAAGAACATTTCATGTCCGTTGGAGAATTCCACCGCCGCGGGAGGGAACGAATCATTGGAAGAGAAGTACCCCGCCACGCTGCTTCCCAACCCGGTCGCATACAGCACATACAGGTGCGGATCACTGTCAATTCCCGGCGACCATTCTGAGCCAAAGAACTTGCGGTTGGTAGGTACTATTTCTTCGTCAAAGGTTTGAGCCAACTGTTTCAGATCGCTGTTACTATAACGAACACTGTCTTCGATCCAGAAATAGATGTTGTCGCCAACATAGCGCAGTGTCGCATCGATCTCAAAATTCTCGTCCGTGTCCAAATCGGTAGCCCAGAACGTCTCGCTGTCGCCCACCTTCAATGGCGCAGAAGGCGGCGGCAGGGTGGCTTCAATGTTGACTTTACCCTCAAACCGTTCTGCCAATTCGATCAAGTCGTTTTCCGGCACCAGATTCTCTTCCAAAGTCTTTAGCGTTTCTAAAGCATTGTTGGACGAAGGCTCCACTGCCAGCGTCGGAACCGGCCCGCTGAAAGGCGTGGGCGTCTCTTCGGGATCGGGGAAAGGAAGCAAGGTGGGCACGTTCGGCAGGCCGAAAGGGTCATCCGTTGGGAAAGGTACCAGCGTTGACTGTGAGACTCGATAGATAATCAGACCCGCGCCCCCTATGCACAAAACCGAGAGGCACAAACAAAACACCACAATAATCGCAACAACTGCGATGATCCACTTCGTTGATTTTTCCACCCAACACCTCCAAGAAATCGATTACTCTCGAACTTCCGGTTTCGAATGATCGGTATGTTCGATTGGCATTAACATGGCTCGATTATACCAGCCTGTCCAGGCTGCTGTCACCAATCCACACATCATCCACCAATAGGGCAGCGCGTATGTATCCAGGCTGAACCCCTCCACCAGCAGCGCGGCCAGGGCCAGCACACCCGCCAACCCCACCCATTTACCCAGAGCGTCGCTGTGCCTGAAGAGCTGCCTTGCAGAGAGTCCGATCAATACCAACCAGCTCAGGAACATCGCAAAACCCACCAGTCCGGTCTCCGCCAGGATGCGCACCCACAAGTTCTTTGGATTCGGCACCGAATCCCATTCATAAAAAATGGTCCGCACCTCATCTAGCCCCCAGGCAAAGGCATCCAGCGTCTGCGGAAAAAACAATCCGGAATTATTTGGGCCGACGCCCAACAAGGGATGTTGCTCGAACACCTCCCAACCCGCTTCCCAATACAACAGC
Source organism: uncultured Anaerolinea sp. (assembly GCA_964567255.1). GTDB lineage: Bacteria > Chloroflexota > Anaerolineae > Anaerolineales > Anaerolineaceae > Anaerolinea. The sequence goes on along the minus strand of CAZMMI010000257.1, from coordinate 3,551 downwards.
CTCTCGGCAAATAGTAATTGATTAGCATACTTGGCAAGCGAACCATCTCGCAGGGCCTCGACATCAAATACTTGTGCCATGCGATTGTCAAAGCGGCTCATGCTCCAGCCAATGCCGAGCAGCAGCCCCAGCATCAGCACCGCTAACAGAACATATAATCCAAGCGTTGCAAGCCTCCGCGCCGCAGGCAATGCATATCGCACACCCAGTAAACGCGGTTGAATTATTTCCCAGCGTTTCTGTAAAAAAATCAATGCAAGAACGCCAATCATGAGCACTGCTGACACAAGGCCGATGCGAGACTTAGACAGAAACAAGGTCGCTAAACCCGCAATCGCCAGCGCGCGTTCCAGCGTCACCGGCCCCCAGCGCAAGCGGTGAGCCGTTTGGCCTGTGAAGGCTGCCGAAAGCCAGATGGGTAGATACAGCACATTTAATTGATGCGCCAGCCACGAAGGCTCAAAAGCCACCCCGGTTACGCGCCAAATATGCAGGCCACCCGTCGAGATCAGTTCTTGCACCGACCACATCCACTCGGGGAAGATTCTTGTCGGCAGCAGAATCATTACAAACTGCGCAGCGCTCCACACCAACGGGATCACGCCAGACCAGTTCACCCAGCGCAGTGTAAACCGCAAGCGCTGCTCATCCTTCACCCAGGCCACCGTAACAAAGTAAAAGCACAGCCCTATCAATAGGGTGACGATCCCTTCAAATTCTCGCTTCCAAATCGGCTCGAAGCGGTACACTGGCAGCGTTAAGAAATATGCCAATCCAGCCGATACTACCATTGTGCTCAACCACCCCAGCAGCGGAAGTCCGTGCCGCGGCAGCTTACCACCCTTCCACAAAAACGGCGCCAGCCACAATCCTACCCAGCCGATGAGGATAACCGCCGAAGCGGGGGCTACCATCTCTGAACGCAGCACTCTGGCAGCCAACGGCAGGCTGGTGAAAGGCAGCCCAATCACCAGCAGCCACCACCCAACCCACGGCAGCCGCTCAGACCAACGATTCACGCTCAGCGCTCCCGTTTCCGTGGAGTCACAATCTGGCCGATCCAAACCCCCACCACCAAACCAATCAAAGCACCGGCAAGAGCCAGAGCCCCCCGTCCGTTTGCCACCGCCTGCGGCGGGACCACGGCTTTTTCAGCACTGCCCACCAGCATAAAGCTTTCCAGGCCGCGTGCACCTTGCTGCTCCTGGGCCAACAGTTCGCCGGCGCGCCGGATTTCCGCTTGTAACTCCGCAAGGTTTCCCGCACCACACAATCCCTCCGTAGGGCTGCTATGGGCCGTTCGTGACAGACATGCCTCCAGGCTGGCAAGCGCCCGTCGAGCGCTATCTGCCCGCAGAGCATGCCCATAAGCCTCCTCTAGCCCTGAAAAACCGGTCTGCAACCAGACGGAGGCCAATGCTTCCAACTGCTGCGCATCGGCGCCGCGCAAGCGCACCATCCACGTTGAGCGGCGTCGCTCCAGCGTGGCCATCTTCGCCAGGTCTTCTGGCTGGACGTTCATGCCCTTCTGCTGCGCAGCTTCTGCCACCCGCCGAATGGTTTCCGGGCCACCCAAAATCAGCCCGGCGGCATCCAGCGCGGTATCTTCTTCAAATCGCTCCAGTTCGCCGCTGCCCACTTGATCCAGACCCAGCAGCACCTCAAAGCGCGCCTCAAAAACAGGGGGGCGCAGCGTGTGAATCGCCAGCCCCGCCAACCCGCCCAACAGCACCGCCAGGGCGATCACCCACCAGCGGCGCAGCGCGGTCACCACCCTGTCCCGCGGAACAAATTCTGCGGATGAATCCAAGCCTTGCTCCTCAATGACAATATCTGCGGCCCGCTCAAGCAGTCCGATCCGCGCCGCGTGCGTCCATTATACCCCGGCTAGCACAACGTAGAAGAAACCATCCGGAGGCTCTTTGGGATCTGCCGTGGTAGATAGCGCATTTTGGGGTGTGAGGGCGGCTTCGCCGCCCTCACACCCCAAAATGCGGAATTCATCACGCCGATTCCCAATGACCCCATCCGGAAGCTCCGGCGCGTCCGCTATTACTCTCCGCGGGAGATGGCGGGTAAATATACGCGCCGGAGAGGAGCAATCCCCTGGAAATTCAACAGGATTAAATTTTCAGCGCAGTCTGCGGAGGTCGAGAAAGGATAGGCCGGGGAGAGCGGCTCCCATTCCGCGTTGAACACCTGCGCCCACAAGGTACCGTTTGAAGCCAGCGGCTGTTCTGCCAAAAGCACCTCGTACCCACCAAGACCGTAATCGGTGGCCAGACCCGACAATCCCATCCCATTCACCGGGTTTCCCCCCAACTCGCCATTGATCGCCACCGCCACGCCTTCCACTGGCTGGCCATCCGAGTCAAACACCTGTCCGGCCACCCCCATCCACTGGCAGCCCCGCTCGGCAGATCTCAGATCAGGCAGCAAGTTTGGTGACCCCAATTGAATGTCATAAGTATAGGCCGGAGTAGACGTTTGGGTGGGGATCGGTTCTGCAGTAGGTTGAGGCGTAGCGCTCGGCAGCGGTGTGGCCGTAGATTCAGGAATCGTCGCAGTCGCAGTTGGCAACATTATTTCCTGAGTTGCCGTCGGGCTCACTTCCGGCGGCAAAGCCGTTGGCAGTACTGCGGTCCGCTGAGGTATCAGCCCACAACCCGTCGCCAACAACACAATTCCTACCCACCAAAACCGTTTCAACATCCAGCCCTCCTAAAATTCACTTTTCCTGGAAGGCTGCAAGATTTAGACCAGGAGATGTCAGGGCTTTCTAGTCCCGGCGCGTTTATCCTTGCTCAAGAAAGCGCTCAACAGGTTCAATCCCAGCTTTACGCCCATTGCCAGGTAATACAGCCAGTTGAACAGGAAGAAATAATCTCTTGCCAGGTGCTTCCGGTAGTACAGATAGTAAGATTTGTGCCAGGCGCGGATGGAGCGGTACACCTGTACCTTGGCCCCGCCATGCCCACCAAAATGGATAACCTCGCCGAGGGGAACATACCTGATCTCCCATCCCCCTTCACGGGCACGGAAACAAAAATCCGCATCCTCCTGGTAAGCAAAGAAGGCCTCATCCAAATAGCCAATCTGATCCACCACCGCGCGCCGGATGAACATGCACGAGCCCGAAACCGCCTCCACCTCGGCAATCTCCCTCTCCGGCAAGTAATCCATCAAATACCGCGCAAAAAACCGGCTGCGCGGAAATAATTTTGAAAGACCCGAAAAATATGAAATCGCGTCCCAAGGGCGACCTGCGCTGCGGCGACACTGCTTCTGCAGTGAGCCATCTCGGTTGAGTACCTTGGGCGTGGCAATGCCCACCACCGGATTCGCGTCCATGTAGTCTGCCAGCGCCGCAAACGCTCCCGGCTTGACCAGCGTATCGGGGTTAAGCTGAATCAGGTAACGCCCCTGCCCCATCCGCAGAGCCTGGTTCATGGGCAGGGTGTAGCCCAGGTTCTCCGCATTTTCAATGATCTGAGCGTGGGGGAATTCTTCGCGCAGCATGGACACCGAACCATCCTGCGAGCCGTTGTCCG
>CAZMMI010000256.1:0-6024 GCA_964567255.1 uncultured Anaerolinea sp. | reverse complement strand
GGGGGCGATAATCGAGAAGGTAGGTTTCATAGAGGCCTTTCATGAGAAGATAAGAGGAACGGCAGAGGCGCAGAGGAGCGCAGAGAAAGATGGAGAGATGGAGAAAAAGGAATCGTAGAGTCCGCGTAGGGGCGCAGCGGTGGAAACAGGCATGAAGTTGGTCCTGATCTGGCTGCGCCCAGGGAGAAGGCATCGGAGAGGAGGAATCGCTGGGTGTGCGTCACCGAGTCTCCTCCAGGTATTTCCTCAATGCGGGCAGAGTGGGTTCGATGATGGGCGCGGAGCGCACCGACTGCATGGCGGCTTTGACGTCTTTGAGCCCAGAACCGGTGTTGATCACCAGGATCGGATCTTCAGCATCGACAATGCCCTGATCGAGCGCAGAAGTCAGCCCGGCGTATGCAGCGGCCCCGGCGGGTTCGGCAAAGATCCCGACGCTGCCCAGGGCTGGAATGGCTTTGAGAATGGCTTCGTCGCTGACTTTCAGGTACGCCCCGCCGGTCTGCTGGGCGGCGCGCACGGCGCGGATGCCGTCGCGGGGCAGGTCAACAGAGATGCTGTCGGCCAGCGTGTGTGATTCCACCGGTTGGATGGTTTCGCTGCGGGCTTTCCAGGCGTTGGCAATGGCTGCTGAGCCATCGGATTGCACGCCGAACAGGCGCGGCATTTGTTCCAGCCAGCCCAGCGCTTGCAGGTCTTTGAAGCCTTTGTGGATGCCGGAGATGATATTGCCATCGCCGACCGAGACAAAGATGCACAAGGGGCGTTGCGACCCGGTCAACTGCGGGTAGACCGTTTCCCAAATTTCGTAGGCCGCGGTTTTCTTCCCTTCCACAGTGAAAGGATTGTAGCCGGTGTTGCGACAGTACCAGCCGTATTCCTGCGCGGCTTGCACGGTGAGGTCAAAGGCCGAGTCGTAATTGCCGTCTACCAGGATGACCTGTGCGCCGTAAACCAGCAATTGAGCCACTTTGGCGGGCGGAGCGGTGCGCGGGGCAAAGATCACCGAGCGCATACCCACCGCGGCAGCCATGCCGGCCAGAGCTGCCCCTGCGTTGCCGGTAGAGGCAGTGACCAGCACAGGCGCGTTGATCTCTTTTGCGCGGGCCACCACCACCGCGCTGGCCCGGTCCTTGAAGGATGCGGTCGGGTTGCGGCCTTCATCCTTGATCCACAAGCGGGGCAGGCCCAGCCGGCGGGATAGTTGCGGCGGGGCGAACAGCGGAGTCCAGCCGGCGGCACGCAAGGGAGTGCCGTTTCCGCCGGGGTCGGCTACCGGGAGCAAGGGCAGATAACGCCACAAAGAGGGCTCGCGGGTCGCGCTGGTGGACGGATGGATTGGGCTGCGGCGAATGGCAGCCAGGTCCAGGTTGACATCCAGGTTGCCGCCGTCACGCGGGCAAACATAAACGACCTCGTGCGGGGCGTACTGCGTGCCACACAAAGAGCAGGTATAACCCAGGAAGAGGGAGGCAGGGGTCATAGTTTTATGAGTGAGTTACAGTCCTCGTTCGCCGCGGATATAGGGCACGCCCAGGGCGCTGGGGGAGCCAAGGCGTTTGCGGATGGCCTCCCGCGAACCAATCACCAGGACGATGATGGTGAACGCGTAAGGCAGCATCTGCAGGAAGAAGCCCCAATAGGGGTTGTAGTAGAAAGGATTGGCGAGACCGAAGATCATGGTGGGGCCTTGAATGTCGAGCACCAGACGGCGCAGCGCGCCGAAAATGTATGATCCAAAGGCGGCGCGGATGGGGTTCCACTGGGCAAAAATGACCAGGCCGATGGCGATCCAGCCCTGGCCGGACGTGGTCAGTTCGCTGAACCAACCGGGAGAGATGGCCAGGCTGATGGTGCCCCCGGCCAACCCGGCAAACAGGCCGCCGACGAACACGTACAGGTAGCGCAGGCGGTAGACGTTGATGCCCAGCGAGTCCGCGGCGGCGGGATATTCACCGACGGAGCGCAGATGCAGGCCGGGACGGGTGTGATTGATAAAGTAGTAGCACAGCGGGACCAGAACGTAGCCCAGGTAGACGAGCACTTTTTGGTCGGTGAAAAAGATGGGGCCGAGGATGGGAATCTGGCTGAGCAGGGGCACGGTGTAGGTGGGGATGAGGGGAATGGTGCCGGCTTTACTCAGGCCTTCTCCTAACACCAGGCTGACGCCCGTGGCCAGGAAGCCCAGCGACAGGCCCGAAACGACCTGGTCGGCTTGCAGGGTGATGCTGATAAAGGCGTGAATCTGGCTGAACAGCCCGGCCACAATCATGGCGACCAGCAGGCCGAGCCAGGGGTTTTCGGTATAGACGGCGACGCTAAAGGCGCTCATCGCGCCGATGAGCATCATGCCTTCCACGCCCAGGTTGAGCACGCCGGCTCGTTCGGCGAAGATTTCGCCCAGGGTGGCAAACAGCAGCACAGTTCCGGTGCTGACCCCCGCTTGAAGGATGATAATGGGATCCATATTAATTGGTCTCCTTCAGCAGTTCTTTACGGTAAATTCGAATGCGGTAGCGCATGAGGAAGTCACTGGCAATCAGGCTTACCAGGATGATGCCTTGTAATAACTTGGGGATGCCGGAGGGTTGGATTTCTCGCCCGGCCAGAATGAGCGCGCCGAACAAGATGGAGACCGGCACGACAGCGATGGGGTTGAGTTTGGCCAGCCAGGCCACGATGATCCCGGTGAAGCCGTAACCGGGGGAAATGGCCCCTTGCAGCCGGTGGACGACTCCGCTGATTTCGGACATGCCCGCCAGCCCGGCGAGAGCCCCGGAAAGCATCATCACCAGGACGGTGTTGCGGGTGATGGAGATGCCCGCATACTGCGCTGCGCGGGGGTTGTCGCCCACCAGGCGGATTTCGTAGCCCCATTGGCTGCGGTACAAGATGAGCCAGACTACCACGGCGGCGATAACGGCCAGAACGAGTCCGAAGTGGGTGGTGAGCCCGCGGAAGAGGGGAATGGACTCGGCGTAATCGGTCAGGCGGGGGAGCCATGCGTTGCGCGGGAAGACTTTGGACATCTGGAAGCCGCCATCAGACCACACCGCGAAGATGAAGTAATTGTTCCAGGAGATGGCAATGTAGTTGAGCATGAGGGTGGAGATGATCTCGTTGACCTGGAAACGAGCCTTGAGAAAACCAGGGATGAAGCCCCAGATGGCGCCCGCGGCCATGCCAAAGACGATCATGGTGAGGATGAACAGCCAGCGCGGGGCGTCTTCGGGCAAAACCGGCAGCAGCACGACTGCGCTGGCCCCAAAGGCGCCGATGAAAAACTGCCCTTCAGCGCCGATGTTCCACAGCTTCATGCGGAAGGCCAGCGTGCAGGCCAGGCCGACCAGCATGAGGGGGATGGCTTTGACCAGGGTGTCGGAGAAGACACCAATGCTGCCAAAAGAGGCTCGGGCGATGTGAGCATAAGACGCCCAAGGGTTGCCACCCGCCAATGCCAGGACGATGGCGCCGATGAGCAGGGCCACCACTACCGAAAGCAATGACAACACCCAGGGATACCAGCGCGGCGGCTGCACCAGGCGAGGCTCCAGTACAATGCGGAAGGGCAGACGTTCGAGCAGCTTATTCATGGGCGACCTCCATGTGATCGGCGAGTTGATCCTGCCGCACGCCGGTCATCATCAGGCCAATGTGCTGGACGTTGCCGTCGGTAACCTCTCCCATGATGGCTCCTTCATAGATGACTGCCACGCGGTCGCTGAGATCGATGAGTTCTTCCAATTCTTCCGAGATGAGCAGGATGGCCGCTCCTGCGTCGCGCTGGGCCAGCAGCAGGCGGTGAACGCCTTCAATGGCGCCTACGTCCAGCCCGCGCGTGGGCTGCATGGCGATCATCAGAGCGGGCTGGCTGGAGATTTCACGCGCCAGAATGACCCGCTGGAGGTTGCCGCCGGAGAGCAGCCGCACGGGAGTATCCAGGGTCGGGGCAATAATTTCGTAGGCTTGCTTCAATTCCGATGCGTAATGGGTCGCGGCGATGGTATTCATCATCCAGCCGCGGGCAATGGGCGCATGTTTGTACTTTTTCATGATCACGTTGTCGGTAACGCTCAAGTTGGGGGCGCTGCCTACGTGGGTGCGGTCTTCGGGAATGTGCGAAACGCCGTGATGGATGCCGGTGTTGACGGAGCGATTGGTGATGTTATCCCCGTCGACCAGCACGCGGCCTTTTTCGGCTTTGCGCAGCCCGGTGACGACATCAGCCAGCTCGCGCTGGCCGTTTCCGGCAACCCCAGCCAGGCCGACAATTTCGCCCTGCCGCACTTGCAGGGATAGGCCGCGCAAGGCTTTGAGGCCTTTGTCGTTTTCGGCCCACAAATCTTCCAGTTGTAAAACCACTTTGCCCGGCTGGCAGGGGTTTTTCTCGAGGCTAAAGATGACCTCGCGCCCAACCATCAGGCGGGCCAGGTCGGTTTTGGTCATCGAGCGGGTCTCAACGCCGGATGCGGTGCTAACACCGCGCCGCAGGACGCTGACCCGGTCGGCTATTTGCGAAACCTCGTGCAGCTTGTGGCTGATGAAAATGATCGATTTGCCCTGGGCTACCATTGCGCGCAGGGTGTTAAAGAGTTCATCTACTTCAGTGGGGGCCAGGACGGCGGTGGGTTCATCCATGATGAGGATGTTCGCGCCGCGGTATAACATCTTGAGAATTTCAACGCGCTGCTGCTCGCCCACCGAAAGCTGCCAGACATGCGCGCGCGGGTCGACCTTGAGGCCAAAGCGCTCGCTCAGTTTGGTAATTTCCTGCTCGTATTTGGGCAATTGCATGAAGAAGCGCGGCTCATCCAGTCCGAGAAGGATGTTTTCGGCAACCGTTTGGGAAGGCACCAGCATGAAATGCTGGTGGATCATGCCGATGCCGGCCTGAATGGCCTGGCGCGGCGAAGAGAAGGAGACCGGTTTCCCGTTGACCAGGATAGACCCACCTTCGGGATGGTATAAACCGGCCAGGATGTTCATCAACGTACTTTTCCCCGCCCCATTTTCCCCTAACAGGGCATGAATTTCCCCTTTGCGCAATTCAAAGTCAACGTGATCGTTGGCTACAACGCCCGGGAAGTGTTTAACGATTCCGCGCATTTGCACAACAATTTCGGGGAGAGAGGATGGAGTGGGTTGGTCGTCCATAGGGCCTCTTGTTAAAACGTACGAGTAAGTGTTCGATCTGCAATCTTGAATTTCGACGCCACATAAACGGTTTGGGTGGACCAGCCCGTCTATGTGGCGTCGAGCTTACATGCTTACAACAGAATCATCAATGTATTAGTTGCCAGAGGGCAATTCAGCGGTAATGCCTTCAGCCCACCACTTCATGCAGTAGGTGCAGCCCAGGCCGTATTCGGGGAACTGGTCAAGATCGACCTGGGTGAGAGCCTCACCTGCGGGGACGATCTCGTTGCCGGCGTTGTCATTGATCGGGCCCATGAACACGTCGAAGCGGTTGAATTCACCCGTCAGCGACTTGGCAACCAGGTCTTTCACCTCGGCGACCACCTCGGCGGGCAGCTCAGCCACGCCAGCGGTCATCGTTTCGCCTTCCATGAAGCCGTACAGGCCCAACGCGCCGGTCTCGGCATCGAAGTAATCAAAGCCAGGAACGTAGGTGCCGGCGATGACTCTCTCGGCGATGTCGGCATATACGGGGCCCCAGTTCCAGTAGGGAGCGGTCAGGCAGCGCTCGGCCTTGCAGGAGCCGGACCAGTCATAGGTCACGCCCCACTTACCCTTCTCGGTAGCCACATCGGCCACGGCGGGGGTATCAGCGCCGGTGAAGACAACTTGGGCGCCGGCGTCGAATAATGAGGCGGCAGCTTCCTTTTCGATCACGGGGTCATGCCAGGTGTTGATCCAGCGGACATCCATGGTGCACTCGGGGCAGGTCTTGCGCATGCCCAGGGCGATGGCGTTGCCCAGGCGCAGTTCTTCGGGGATGGGGAAGGTGGCCATGTAGCCGAGCTTGGGGTTGCCGTCCATTTTGGCGCGGGCGCCCGCCAGCAT
>CAZMMI010000255.1:0-6054 GCA_964567255.1 uncultured Anaerolinea sp. | reverse complement strand
GCGCTGGCAGCAGGTGGACCCCCAAATCGATGACATCCAGCGCCAGTCCATGCAAATCACTTTCGACCCTGCCAACCTGCCCGCGGGCGCGTTCATCACCGCCGCCCAGGCCTGGGCGCAGTGCCGCGCCGGAAAGGCCAAGTCGGGCACCTTTGGGCACAACCGCAAGGCCCGCGGATGGAACTTCATGCGCGGCAGCCTGCTGCATGACCTGTGCGCGCTCAACAAGATCGAGGTCCTGCCCTGGGACCTGTGGTGGGACATCACCAAGGCCGACGACAAGGACCTAAACGCCGACGACCGCGCCTGGATGGACGACATCGCCGCGCAGATCAACGGGCTGGATGCAACTTTTGAGGAGGTGCGCAGCGCCTACCAGGACGACCCGCGCGTATCCGGCCCGCTGGAAACGCGCCTCAAGCTGCTGGGGTTGCTGGGCGAGAGCGGCCAGGCCAAAGCCACCGGCCTGGCATCTGCCGAGACGCCGGTGCTCACCGGCCCCGAACTGCGCCCCTCCGACCGCGAGCGGCTGCTGGGCCTGGCCCGCCCCGCCCCCGGCGGCAGCAACGGGCGCGGCAAGCTGACCGAGCAGATCAAGCTCAACGGGCGCAACGGCCTGCGCCCCGGCGAGACGGATGTGATTGTGGTGCGCGGCGCGCAGCACCACAACCTCAAACACATCGACGTGACCATCCCGCGCAACAAGCTGGTCGTGCTTACCGGTGTGAGCGGCAGCGGCAAGTCCACCCTGGCCTTCGACACCCTCTACGCCGAAGGGCAGCGCCGCTATGTGGAGAGCCTCTCCGCTTATGTGCGCCGCTACCTCGACCAGATGGACAAGCCCAAGGTCGATTACATCGGCGGGCTCAGCCCGGCCATCGCCATCGAGCAGAAAACGGTCAGCCGCAACCCGCGCTCCACGGTGGGCACCGTCACCGAGGTGATGGACTACCTGCGCGTGCTCTTCTCCCGTGCCGGAACCCAGCACTGCCCCACCTGCGGGCGCGCCGTCGAGCCGGTCAGCCCGCAAACCGTCTCGGATGGGCTGGCCCAGCTCCCGCCGGGGACCCGCTTCCAGCTCATCGCCCCGCTGACGCGCAACAAGAAGGGCGACCACCTGGCCATCCTGGAGAAGGCCCGCCAGGAGGGCTTCACCCGTGCCCGCGTCGATGGCGAAACCATTGAGCTGTTCGAAGGCGCCAAGATGCCCAAGCTGGCCAAGAGCCAGCCCCACACCCTCGAGCTGGTCGTGGACCGCCTGGTGGCTCCACTCGCCGACGCCGAAGAGGCGGATATCAGGGACTACGCCGTGCGCCTGATCGACTCGGTGGAAACCACCCTGCAAGCAGGCGGCGGGCTCATGCTGGTGGAATTGGGCAACGGGGAAGCGCTGCTCCTCAGCGAGAAGAACATCTGCCCGCACTGCGCCGTGACCTTGCCCGAACTGACTCCGGGCCTGTTCAGCTTCAACTCGCCCAGCGGCATGTGCCCGGCCTGCAACGGCCTGGGCACGCGCCTGGAGGTGGACACCGACCTGATCGTGGACCACCCCGAGTTGTCCCTGATGGACGGGGCTTCGCGCTGGTTCGGCAACATTCGTAAGAAAGGCCACTGGCGCGCCAATCACATGAAAATGATCGCCGAGCATTACGGCGTGGATATCGAGCAGCCCTGGAAAGACCTGCCCCAAAAGTTCCGTGACGTGATCCTCTACGGCTCGGGCGATGAGAAGATTCACTTCAAGTATGAAAACGAGGAAGGCACCTGGAAGGGCGAGGCCACCCATGCCGAGCGGGGCGTAGTCTTTGACGTCAACCGCCTGTTCCGCCAGACCAAGTCCGAGTACACCCGGCGCTGGTACATCAGTTTTATGAGCCAGAAGCCCTGCCCCACCTGCGGCGGGACGCGCCTGTGCGCCGAAGCCCGCAACGTGACCATCGGCGGCGAGACCTTCTCGGCCGTTCTGGGCATGACCATCGAGCAGGCGCATGAGTGGGTGTGCAGCCTGACCGAAAGCGGCGACCCGCACAAGCGCCTGACCGCCGAGCAGTTGGAGGTGGTGGGTGAAGTGCTCAAGGAGCTGCGCAACCGGCTCAAGTTCATGCTCAATGTGGGCCTGCACTACCTCTCGCTCAGCCGCCCCGCCCCCACCCTCTCGGGCGGCGAAGGCCAGCGCATCCGCCTGGCCAGCCAGTTGGGCTGCGGCCTGGTCGGCGTGCTGTATATCCTCGACGAGCCCTCCATCGGCCTGCACGCTCGCGACCAGCACAGCCTGCTCGAAACGCTGCTGACTCTGCGCAACCAGGGCAATACCGTCCTGGTGGTGGAGCACGACGAAGAAACCATGCGTGCCGCCGATTACCTGGTGGACCTGGGCCCCGGCGCGGGCGTGATGGGCGGCGAGGTGGTTGCCGCGGGCACCCCCGCCGAGGTGGCTGCCAACCCGACCTCGCTCACCGGGCGCTATCTCTCCGGCGACCTGCGCGTGACTGCCCCCAACGGCTTCAACCGCCGCACCCCGCGCGGCTGGCTCACCCTGACCGGCGCGCGCCTGTGGAACCTCAAGAACGTCACCGCCCGCGTGCCCCTGGGCGCGCTGACCGTGGTCACCGGGGTGAGCGGCAGCGGCAAGAGCAGCCTGATCAGCGAAACGCTTTACCCCGCCCTGGCCCGCGCCTTGATGGGCGCGCAGACCTCCCCCGGCCCCTACGACCGCCTGGACGGGCTCGACCGGCTGGACAAGGTCATCGACATCACCCAGGAGCCCATCGGGCGCACGCCGCGCTCCAACCCGGCCACCTACGTGGGCGTCTATGACGAGATCCGCCGCGTGTTTTCCACCGTCCCCGAAGCCCGCGCGCGCGGCTATGGCGCCGACCGTTTCAGCTTCAATGTCAAGGGCGGGCGCTGCGAGGCCTGCCGCGGCCACGGCCTCAAGCGCATCGAGATGCACTTCCTTGCCGATGTGTGGGTGACCTGCCAGGAATGCAAGGGCTCGCGCTACAACCGCCACACCCTCGAGATCACCTACAAGGGCAAGAACATCGCCCAGGTGCTGGACATGGACGTGCAGGAAGCGCTGGAGTTCTTCGGCAACTTCCAGGGCATTTCGCGCATGTTGCAAACCCTCCACGACGTGGGCCTCGATTACGTCAAGCTGGGGCAAAGCGCCACCACCCTCTCGGGCGGCGAGGCCCAGCGCGTCAAGCTGGCCAAAGAGCTGGGGCGCGTCGCCACCGGGGATACGATCTACATCCTGGACGAACCCACCACCGGTCTGCACTTTGCCGACGTGCAGCGCCTACTGGACGTGCTGCACCGCCTGGTCGACGCGGGCAACACCGTGCTGGTCATCGAACACAACCTGGACGTGATCAAAACCGCCGACTGGCTCATCGACCTTGGCCCCGAGGGCGGCCTGGGCGGAGGGTATATCATCGCCGAGGGCACCCCCGAGCAGGTGGTCGACGTGCCGGACAGCTTCACCGGCCAGTTCCTCCGCCCCGTGCTGGATAAAGAAAAGAGCGCGGTGGGTTAACCGACCAGACCCTAAGGGTTTCCGAAACCCTTAGGGTCTTCTGTTTAACCCTACTTCTTCCTTCCCCCCACCAAAAATATCACAAGCCCGCCCAATCCACAGCCTGCCAGCACCAGGAACATGGACGACGGGCCAAGCGTGTCAAACAACATCCCCGCGCCCACCCCGCCCAACACATTGGACAGGTTGGTAACCGTGACAAACAACCCCTGGCTGGTTGATTTCAATCCCTCGGGGGCCAGGTGGCTGGCGTAAGCCACCGCGCCAATCAGGTAGGGCACATACGAAAAACCGTGCAGCAAGTTGATTCCAAACACCCAACGGTAATCGGGCATCAAGCCATACAGCAGCAGGCGCACCGTGAACATGACAAAGGCAATGGCTATCAAACGCTTCGGCCCAAAGCGGCGCATCAACCAGGCCCCTGCCAGCATCATCGGCGCCTCTGACATGGCCGAAATGGTGGAGGCCACACCCACCGCCCCCTGGTTGCCGCCCATTTCGGTCATCGTTACCCCCAGAAAATTGATCGACCCCATCCACGCGCCCCACAGCAGCAGCAAAGACAGCGCAAAGATGATCCACGCCTTGCTGCGCACCAACTGCATAAAACCGGCCATCGAAAACCCGCCTCCCCCGGCGGCGGCCTTTACGTCTGGCAAAAAACGCGTAACCAACAGAAAGAGTACCAGCCCGCCCGCAAACCCGGTGAAAATCACCTCCATCCCCAGGCGCTCCATGATAAATCCCGAGGATGCGCTCACGCTGATAAAGCCCAGCGTGCCCCACATGCGGTACGCGCCGTAGTAATCGTGATTTTGTCCCAGCACCTTGAGCGTGACCGTATCGATGAGCGGCAAGAGCGGGGTGGACATGAAGGTAAAGAAAGCCACTGCTAACAGCACAGGCACAAACCCGCGCATCTGCGAAAGCAGTAGAATGGCCAGAATGGTGCCCGAACCGGTAATCGTGAAGATCAGGCGCGTCTTGCCAATCCGGTCGTTGAGCACGCTCCACAACGTGGCCGAAGCCGCCCCCACCAGCGCGCTAACCGCCACAATGGTGCCGATCTCAGTACCCGACAGGCCAATGCTGCGGTAATAGATGTTGGCAAAAGGCCAGTAGAACGCCATCGCCGCCCAGATGGTGAAGTGCAGAGCTTTGATGGTCAGGTCGGACTTCAGCGGGATGGGCGCTGAGAACGTGGCGCGCAGTTGGGCAAAACTCATGCCCGCTTACCCTCCCGCCTGTCCCGAGGCGCCAAAGATGCTCAAGTAATGTTCGCAGCGCTCCTGGAAGGACTCCACCGCCACCCGCTGCAGGGCAAAGTACGACGCCTCCGGGGTCACCGCCTGTGCCAGCTTGCGAACGGTGGTCATGAACAGGTCGGTGGCCACGTTGACCTTGGCAATGCCGTGGGCAATGGCCGACTGGAACTGCTCGGTGCTCAAACCCGAGCCGCCGTGCAGCACCAGGGGAATATCCACCCGGCGGCGGATTTCGTCCAGCAGGTCCAAAGCCAGGTGCGGCTCTCCGGCATAAGCCCCGTGCGCCGTGCCAATGGCCACCGCCAGAAAATCCACGCCCGTCTCGCTCACGAAACGCTCCACATCATCCGGCCGCGTAAAGCCCTTGCGCAGGCTGTCAGCGTCCTGGTAATCGCTGCCCATGCCCACGTGGCCCAATTCGGCCTCCACCGCCACGCCCATCGCATGCGCGGCGCGCACCACGGCCTTCGTCTGGGCAATGTTCTCGTCCAAAGGCAGCTTGCTGGCATCCAGCATCACGTCGGTGAAGCCCAACTGAATGGTGCGCATGCACTGCTCAAAGCTGGCCCCGTGATCCAGCATCAGCGAGACCGGCTGGGGCACCGATTCGGCCAGCGCGCGCGCGTAAGCCGCCTGCTGGCGACCGTTGGGCAGCTCAAAGTGCCCGGCATACAATCCCAGAATCACCGGGGCATTTTGCGCCTGGGCCGCCGCCACGATGCCGTCGGCAATCAAAGAATCCACAATGTTGAACAGCGGGACAGCATAACCGTTCTGCGTTCCCCGCACAAGCTGCTGTTTGATCGATACGAGCGCCATAGATTTACCTCTTTTTCTGTATCCACTTACCAAGGTTGAGGGAAGTTCCCGAATTTTAGGTATATGTGGGTGCTTCGCAGGTTGGGTTGAGGAGCTGCGATTCGATGATTCAGCCACGAAACCCGCCATAAGCCTTGCGCTACCGCGAGTGAACGTTCTCATAAATTATACTATTCTTCTCGAAAGAAAAGTGGCTCTCTGGGAGTTGCCGTGGTAAGTTCCGCATTTTGGGGTGTGAAGCGGCGAAGCCGCCTTCACACCCCCTGAATGTCTTTTCGGTATGCTCATCTCTACACCATCGCTTTTCGTCCGCCACAGATAAGTCAAAGATACTGATTTCACCTATATGTGGCGGGTGGCTACAGCTCTCCAGAAAGCTGGCATACCAATTAGACATTCAGGGCTTCACACCCCAAAATGCGGGTCTCG
>CAZMMI010000254.1:0-6101 GCA_964567255.1 uncultured Anaerolinea sp. | reverse complement strand
TTGATTATACATTTGTGCGAGGTTTTTTATCAGGGGGCATTTTTTGGTGTGTCTGAAATACGTCTTATTTGGTCCCACAATTCAGGATGTGAACGCGGCATAGCCGCGTTCACATCCTGAATTGTGGATCTCACCAAGCGGATTCCTGACAGGGTATTTTAAAAACCGCCGGCTCAGCCTGCTCGCTTAATCGATTCTGCCTTCCTTCACAAATTGGGTCAGTTCGCTCACGCTCCACTGCTCCAGCCCCAACCGTTCCACGGTGCGCCCGCGCCGCCAGTAATCGGTGCGGTGAATGATGCTGCCCAGGCGGATGATGCTCTCCATCCCGCGCACCGAAACCCCATAGCGCATGCCCAGCGAGGCAATCGGCACCAGGCTCATCGGCACATCCTCAAAAATATAGCGGTGATTGAGTGTGGCGGGGGCCTTAATGCCGTAGTAGCCGGGCTGGTTGTGGATAGCCTCGTGCAAATCCTCGCCGCTGGTGTCATAAGCCAGTTTCAACCACTCCAGCGAGGTGCGCGCGCGAATGCCCACCGATGATGCCACCGTCACCCGTTCACGGTCCAGCACCTCCAGCACGCGGGCCACCGAAGGGGTGACCCCGTCGATGTAGAACTGGTAGTCACCGTGGGTGGCTTCAATCCAGCCGGCGTTGAGCAGGGTTAAGGCTGGATGGAAGATGGCGCCCATGTTGTTCAGGCCAGTATGCAACACGTCCACCCCGTCGATGAACTGTGGGTAGGCGTGCTCGATGGCCTTCAGAACCCTTTCGTTGCGGATGGAGGGCAGCGCCGCCAGCGGCACGGCCTCTTTGATGCGGAAGATGCGCGCCTGGGCGGGGCCGTCGGAACGGCTGGCGTAGATGAACGTCTCCGCTTCCGCCACCGTGATATCGGCGGTACAACCGCTGTCGCGGACCACCTTCATGAACTCAATCGCCCCCAGGGTACGCCCGGGGTGCAAAATCACGATCTGCCCGTCCTTCAAGTGCGGCGCAGAAATCTTGGCGATATCGGCATGGGCCGAGGAAGGCAGCACCACCATAATCACCTGGGCGTGGGCAATGGCTTCGGCAATGTCCGACGTAACCAGGGAAAGCTCGCCAAAACCGCGCGGGCCATTTTCGCCGCTATCTAATTCGATGCCTCCGCGTTTTTTCATGATCTCGATATGCTCAAAGGTTCGATTCCACAGCGCAACGTCCGCCCCCATCAGCGCCAGGTGAGCCGCCATCGCCTTTCCGCCGTGGCCTGCCCCAATGACCGTAAATTTCTCCGCTTTTTCCATTCTATTGCTCCTTCATGCTGTTTTCAAAGTGGTTACTACTCAGCCAGAGGTGGAAGAAACCTGAATTTGAGGTGTATATGGGGGGCGAAGCCCCCCCACATACACCTCAAATTCAGGAACTTTCCCCACCCTCTGAGTAGTTACTCAAAATATTTCTTTTCACGTGCTGATAGGGGAATCCCCTTTTCATCCACGGCAACGCAAGCCCCCCGCAAAATGCGGGTGCGCACCAGGCCGCGGCCAAAGGGATTGTTTTTCAACTGCGGCGCGTCCATCAAGCCGCTGGTCACCGAGCGGGCCAGCGTGGCTGCGTCTGCCCACGGATCGGCGGTGTCGGGCTCGGCCAGCCCGCGGATTTTTACCAGCAGTTCGCGCGCATCCTCCATCAAAATGGCTTTGCGCTCCTGCACTTCCTCAGCCTGGGTGCTGTCCGGCGCGCCCATCGCGTTTTGGATGGCGCGGCGCACAATCTTGCTGGCCTCGATTACGTCCTCGGCATTCGCGGCATGGTCGGCCTCGGTGTGCCCGACGATGTGATAGATGTGCGGCTTGAGGGCCATTTGCAGGTAGGTGCTCGCGGCCAGGTGCCCGCGGGCGGCGTCCACATCCAGCGGATGTGAGAGCAGGCCAATGCGCGTCTGGCGCCAAATGCGGAAATCGGGGCTTTCCAGCGGAGCAATCATCTCGAGGACAGCCAGCATCTTGGCCAGGTCCATCGCGTCGCTCAGTCCGGGCGGGCTGTTGAACATCATCTGCGCAAAGTAATCTTTCACTCCATACTGGCGGGCATTATAGGCTGCCAGGAAGGCGGAAACGACAAAAACCGTATCCGACGAATCGCGCATACCCCAATGGTGCGGCTCATTCAATTCCACGGGGATGTCGCGCTGCCCGTACCAGGCCATCACCTGCTGGTGCTCGCGGATGGAGCCTTCCAGGTCCCACGGCCCGCGCCCGTCCATGCGGTTGAACCAAAACAAAGGGATGGCGCACCAGGCGTTGTGAATGGTCTCGGTCAGTACCTCGGCGTAACGAATGAAATCATCGGTGCCCGAATAAGCGCGCAGCATGGGGAAGTTCCCCCGGCGGCTGGCCTCGTAAAGGGCGCGCAAGTCGTCTTCCGTGCGTACCGGCACGCCCCCCGCGCCTTTGCGGCGGGGGTCCTGGCGCTCGGGGTGGAAAAAGTTTTCCTGCGCATCCTGGTCGGTACCTAATGAGATCAAATCCAGCGCTTCGGCTTCGGCAATTTTTTGGATGCCCTCAATGGTCGCCTCCATTGTCGGCAGGCCGAAGTGATGGCGCAATATGGGGTAAGGCGCGCGCCAGCGAATGCGCTCCACGGCGCGCTGAGGGTAGTCCGCCTGGGTCAAATCACCGGCGGGCTGCCCCTTCAAGTATGCCAGCACCTGTTCGGGGGTTTCGCTGCCGTTGAAAACCTTCTCAAAGAAGCCAATCTGCCCCACTCGCTCCGCCACCGGGGGCGTTCCGGCAAAAGCAAAACGCACCCCGGCCTCGTGCAGGCTGCTAAATTCCTCGGCAAACTGGCCCAACAGCCGCTCGCCGGTCTCGGGGGTCAGACGGTACGATACACCCACCAGCAAATCTTCGGGTGGAACGGTCAGGGCGGCTTTTTGGGCAGCCCGCAGCACCTCTTCGACAGGCACAGCCGGGCCTAAAAATTCGGTGCTCCAGCCGGCCAGTTCGGCCAGGCGTAAAAAGTTCGACACTCCGGCAACATGCACGCATTCTCCCAATGCGGCGGCGATTACAGTTTTCATCGTTTTCCTTCCTTTCTCAAAACAGGGCTGCTTTCAATCGAAATTGCTATCGTTCTGAAACCGTGTTTTGAATGATACCCGCGGGGTTAACGGGCGTAAAACGGATAAGCGATAACGTACAAAATGGTGATGACCACCAGGGTGACCAGCATGACCGGCAGCCCGCGCTTGTTCCACAACTTGGCCGTGATGGGCGTGCGGGTGCGCTCGGAAAGCGAGGCCACCACCACGTTGGCGGTCGAGCCGATGATGGTGC
Source organism: uncultured Anaerolinea sp. (assembly GCA_964567255.1). Taxonomy (GTDB): domain Bacteria; phylum Chloroflexota; class Anaerolineae; order Anaerolineales; family Anaerolineaceae; genus Anaerolinea. Next base: position 2,774 of record CAZMMI010000254.1, on the reverse strand, counting down.
CATTGCCGCCCAACCCGGCCCCAAAAGCCAGCGCCCACCACAGCGGCTGAACGTTGATGCCCTTGGCTGCCAGCCCTTGAATCACCGGGATGATAGCGATGGTGATGGGAACATTGTCGACCACGGCAGAGAGCGCCGCAACCATCCACAACAACCCCACCCCTAAGAGAACAGGGTTGGAATTTCCAAAATTCATAATGAGGTTGGTCAGTTCGTGCAGCACCCCGGCAGCTTCCACCCCCCCCACCAGAATGAACAGAGCCGCGAAGAAAATCAACACGCTCCATTCAACACGTTCAAACGTCTTGCGAACATCGGCGGGCCGCACCCACACCAGGGCCACGGCAGCAGCGGTGAGGGCCACAAAAGCGGGCGAAATCCCCAACAGCCGCTCCAGAAAGAAGAACACAATGGCCCCGGCCAGCACGATCAACACCTTGCGGGCGGTAGCCCAATCATCCAGGGCTGCTTTAGGATCCAGACTCAAAATCGCGTCGGGATCCGTAGGCGGTTGGGCCAATTCACGGCGAAACAGGAAACGCAGGGTGAGCAGGGCAGCCAACCAGGCCACCACCACCAGCGGCAAGGAATGCGTCAGAAAATCCGCAAAAGTCAGCCCTGAAGCGGAGGCGATCAGCACGTTGGGCGGGTCACCGACCAGGGTAGCAATGCCGCCGGTATCGGAGAGCAGCGCTTCAGCCATCAATAGCGGAGCCGGGCTGATGCCCAGAATTTCACAGATCAAAATGGTTACCGGGGCGATCAGCACCACTGTGGTGACGTTATCCAGGAACATGGACAGCAGCGTGGTAATGGTGCCCAGCAGAACCAGCAGGCGCAGCGGTTCGCCTTTTGAAAAACGGGCTGCCTTCACGGCCAGGTATTGGAAAAACCCGGTGGGCGAAATAAGCGCGACCAGGGTCATCATGCCAATTAACAGGCCCAGCGTCTCTAAATCCACCGACTCGATGGCCTGCTCTTCACTGTAAAAACCCAGTAACATGCCCGCGACAAGCATCAGTGCTGCTCCAGCCACAGAAGCAATCGTGCGGTTCAATTTCTCGGCAAAAACAAGGTACAGCGTGGCGGTAAAGATGAGGGTAGCGACGATGCCCGCTGTCATGCTGCGCCTGCCTGGGTAATATTCCAGCGTGAAAGAAATCCCGTGCCCACATCCACACGCGAAACAATTCCCACCAGTTTACCCTGTTGATCCACTACCGGCAGGTCGTGCAACTGGTGCTGGTTGAGCACAGCCGAAGCCCGCAGCAGCCCGGAGGTTTCTTCGATACTTTCCGGCCTCAGCATAATATCGCTCACGGGGCGGTTGAGGGTGGCCGAGTCGGGCACGCGCAATTCAGCCGCGCCGAAATCGGAAACAAAATCAAAATCTTCCACCAGGCTGACAAAATCCGGCATGACCAGCAGCAGCATGCTGCGCAGCGGCAGCAGCCCCCGCAACTGTCCGTTTTCGTCCACCACCGGCAGTGTGCCGATGTGCTTTTCAACGAACATTCGCGCCGCCTCGCCGATGGTCGTGGTGGTATGCACGTAGAAAACGTTGCGTTTCATGTAATCTCGGATCAGCATTTTGCCTCCTGGGGAGAAGAACTGGATCCAGCCGGTGGGGGTTCAGGCGTTTGAAAAGCCTGAGGGCGGCGCGTCGGCGTGTTATCTACCGCCGGTCGATTCGCGAATCAATAGCTTGGGTTGAAGGCGCATCTGCCGCTCGGACATCTCTCCCCCAGAGATCAATCCCAGCAGCAAACCGACCAGTTTCCTGGCGATGGTGTAAACGGGCTGGTCGAGGGTGGTGAGCGGCGGGTTGGTATGTGCTGCGCCCATGATTCCATCGAACCCCGCCACGGCCACGTCGCGCCCGATGCGCAGCCCCATCTCGTGGGCAGCGTGCATGGCCCCAATGGCAGTCAGGTCGTTCACGCAAACCACCGCGGTGGGCGGCCGGTTGAGTGAGAACAGGCGCTGTGCCGCCCGGTAGCCCCCCTCCAGGGTCAAATCGCCCTCCAGCACCAGGGCCGGGTCGATGAGCACCGCCGCGTGGCTCAAGCACCGCTCAAATGCCGCAAAGCGGTCATGCTGAATCTTCAACTCGCGCCAGGCGCCCACAAAAGCGATCCGGCTGTGGCCCATACCAACCAGGTAATCAATCAACTCGGCATAGCCTTCGCCGGGGTCAACCTCCACGCCGACAAACTCGACCTCGTCCAGGGAGCGCTCCAGCGAAACAAATGGCTTTTTTTGCTCCGTTAGATATTGGATCCGCTGATCATGCAGGCGCGTGTAGTTGAGAACCAGGCCGTCCACCTTGCCGCCCTGCACCCAACGCTGATAGAGGGCCTTCTCTTGCGCCGACTCGGCCGGAGCCGTGGACACCAGCAAATCGTAATTGTTGGCGGCGGTCTCGTCGCCCAGCCCGGCGATGAACTCAGCGATGAACGGGTCGGCAAATTGCGGCTTATCAGCCGGGAGGATGTAGCCGAGCGTATCGGTGCGCTGGCGGCGCAGTTCGCGCGCGGCGCGGTTGGGGGTATAGCCCATCTCCTTCGCCGTCTCGATCACCAGGCGGCGCGTATCTTCGGCCACGTCGTCATAGCCGTCCAGGGCGCGTGAGACGGTGGTGATAGAAAGATTCAACCGGCGGGCCACATCACGAATGGTGATCATGCAAATATTATAAACCAAAACGTTTTGGAAAAACAAGGCTCTCTGGGAGTTGCCGTGGTAAGTTCCGCATTTTGGGGTGTGAAGGCGGC
>CAZMMI010000253.1:0-6130 GCA_964567255.1 uncultured Anaerolinea sp. | reverse complement strand
TTTGAGGGTAACTGTTCAGAGGGTGAGGAAAGTTCCCGCATTTGAGGTGTGTGTGTGGTGCGAAGCACCCAGGCAGCACTGCACCAAACCGTGGTCGGTTGTGAATGGCGGGCTTTGCCCGCCTTAAGAAAAGAAATAGGGAGTTTTTGTCGCACAAAGGCGACAAAAACTCCCTGATGCCTTTTTTTCTTAGGCGCCCAAAGGGCGCGATACTGTCTGCCCGGTTAGCTGTGGTGCTACCAGCACCCGTATATACCTTAAATTGAGAGTTTTTGTTTATCTTGCCAGAATGCGCGCCATGTTCAGGGCTTCCTGAGAGAGCGCTTGCTTCTTTGTAATCACCTGTTGCAAGGGCACCGGGATGATATCGCGCCCGTCCAAAGCAGTCATCACGCCAAACTGGCCCGACACGATGAACTCCACGGCCTTGACGCCGAAGCGGGTGGCCAGGTAGCGGTCAAAAGCCGTCGGCTTGCCACCGCGCTGTACGTGTCCCAGAACGGTCACGCGTGTGTCAAAACCCAGATCCAGGTCTTCCAGCTTCTGGGCCAGTTCCTGCGCCCGCATCGAGGCGCCTTCGGCGACCACGATGATGGCGTGTGACTTGCCGCGTTTATACGCGTCATCGACCATCGCCACCACATCTTCAAAAGGTGTCTCAACCTCAGGCACCAGCACCATTTCTGCGCCGGTGATGATTCCGGCGCGCACCGCCAGGTACCCGCACGCGCGGCCCATCGTTTCGATAATGAAGGCCCGGTTGTGCGAAGAGGCCGTATCGCGCAGCTTGTCAATGGCATCGACGATGGTGTTGAGTGCCGTATCGACCCCGATGCACATATCCGTGCCATAGATGTCGTTGTCGATGCTGGCGGGAATGCCCACCACCGGCACGCCCTGCTGCATGAGCATGGTGCCGCCGGTGAGCGAACCGTCGCCGCCCAAAATCACCATCGCTTCAATGCCCGCGTTGTTCAGATTGCGGACGGCCTGGCGCTGCCCCTGGGGGGTCTTCATCTCCATGCTGCGCGCAGTGCGCAGGATTGTGCCGCCGCGCTGCAGAATGCCCCCCACATCCCGAGGGCCGAGATCGCGGAACTTGCCGTGGAGCAAGCCTTCATAGCCGTCTTCGACGCCAATAACCCGCAGCCCTTGCGCCAGCCCAGAGCGCACCACAGCCCGAATTCCGGGATTCATTCCCGGCGCATCTCCTCCAGAGGTCATGACCCCGATGGTTCGAATGGAAGATTTCAACATAGGATTTTCCTTACTGAATGCAGACTATTGAATGCGAATCGGCTCAACCAATACATTTTCTTCACCAACCAGCTCGGCTAATTTTTCGAGCAGGGTCTGGCAAATACCGGTCGTGTCGTTCGGAAATTCCAATTGGTAATGCCCATTGCCTTCGAACACAACAAAGGCGAATTTGTCCCGGCCAGGATAAGAGCGCAGCCTGCCATGTACCCCCTTCAAGCGGCGCACGTCGCGCAGCTTGTCGCCGGTAGAGCGGAAGACTACTTTGATCATACGCGGCTGCGTTTCTCCGGAGGGTTCCAGAATCACCGGGGCGACCAGAATGGGCATCACGGGCAAGGGCGCGGGCGGCTCATCCACAGCCAGCGGGACAACTGGGGTCTCGAGTCTGGGTTTCACAGCGTGCCGGACTTCGGGCTCGGCCGGCGGGGGCGGAACCGGCGGAGCGGTCTGCGCCGCCAGCGGGACTTCGTTCAGGGCCGGCTGACTGTCTTGCATCAACAAGTGCCAGTCGTCGGGCATCTCGGGCGGCTCCAGCGGGTCGGTGGCAGGCTGAGGCTTTGGAGCGGACGGCGCCGGGCGGGCGGGCGCGGGCGCTGCAACCGGCTTGGGCGCGGGTTTTTGAGCCGCCGGGCGGGTCGTTTGCGCCGGAGGCGGAGCACTTAATTCCTCAGCTTCGGGCATGTATTCCACAGGCTCAGGGATGCGCTCGGGCACCTGGTAGAGGGGTGCCACAGGGGCGTCATAGATGTTGCCGTCTTCATCTTCGCTCGAAATGACATCGGCGAAGTTATAGGCCGACAGCCCGCCTTCGTCTGAAACGGGGATATCTTCTAGCGACACCTCGAAGAGCTTATCGACCAGGATTTTGGGGTCGCCGTTGGCTGTATCGGCTTTGCCTTCAGCGATCAGCACCGCATCGGGGGCCACGACCGCATGGTACTTCTCCCAGGTGGAGGGGAACACGACCAGATCGATGTTGCCCTGCATATCCTCGAGGGTCACAAAGCCCATCGTTTTGCCGGTTTTGGTCTGGTGGTTGCGGAAGCGGGTCACGATTCCGGCTACGGTGACGGGAGCCTTGTCGCGTACTTCGGCCAGTTGGTTCGAGAAATGGGTGGTGCGCCGGCGCAGGGCAGTCTGGTAAGGTGAAAGGGGATGGTCGGACACATACAGCCCGATCAGCTCTTTTTCCCATTCCAACTGCTCGCGGTTGTTCACCGGCGCCATTGAACCGGGCACGATGTCTTGCTCTTCCACGCCCACCGCCGCGCCGAAGAAGCTCAACTGCCCGCTCTGTGCCGCCCGAAAGTGGCTGGCGCTGACTGATATAATCTGTTCTTGCGTCTCGATCAAAGCCGAGCGCGAGCCAAAGCGGTCGAATGCGCCCACCTTGATCAGGCATTCCAGCGAACGTTTACCCACCTGGCGCAGGTCCACCCGCGTGGCAAAATCGGTCAGCGAGGTGAAGGGGCCATCCTGGCGGGCCTGGCAGACCAAATCGACCGGCCCCTGGCCCACGTTTTTCACCGCGCCCATACCGAAACGGATGGAAGCCTTGCCGTCTTCGTGATCTTCGATGGTGAAATCCCAACCGCTGGTATTGATGTCCGGCGGCAGCACCTGGATGCCCATGGCCCGCGAATCGGCCACGTAGGCGGCCACCTTGGCGGTATCACTCTTCGACGCCGAGAGCAGGGCGGTCATGTACTCTACGGTGTAGTGCGTTTTGAGATAGGCCGTCTGCACCGCGATAATGCCGTAATCGGCGGCATGAGATTTGTTGAAGCCGTAGCGAGCAAACTCTTCCCAGTCGGTGAAGATGCCCTCGGCGGTGGCGTGTTCAATGCCCCGTTCTTCGGCGCCTTTGATGAACTTGATCTTATGCTTTTCCAGTTTTTCTTTCTGCTTCTTGGCAATGGCCTTGCGCAGTTCATCCGACTCCGAAAGGGTATACCCGGCTAAATCCACCGCGGCGCGCATGATTTGTTCCTGGTATACCGGGATGCCGTAGGTTTCCTTGAAAATCGGCTCCATGGACGGGTGCCGGTATTCGACCGGCTCTTCCTTGTGCATGCGGCGAATGTAGGAGGGGATGAAGTCCAACGGGCCGGGGCGATAGAGGGCCACCATCGCGATGACATTATCCAGGTTTTCAGGGCGCATTTGCACCAAAAAACGGGTCATGCCCGTGCCTTCCAGTTGGAAGACTCCTGCCGTGTGACCTTTGCTGAGGAAGTCAAACGTTTCCTTGTCATCGATGGGGATGTTGTCCAAATTCAACTTGATGCCGTGGCGCTGCTCGATCAGGTCGCAGGCGCGCTGCATGATGGTCAGCGTCACCAGCCCGAGGAAGTCCACCTTGAGTAAGCCCAGCGATTCGATAATCGACATCTCAAACTGGGTCACCGCTTTGATGGGCGATTCTTCCGATCCGCTGGTGGGGCGGTGCAGGGGCACGTAGTGGACGATGGGCTCATCGCTGACCACCACGCCCGCCGCGTGCGTGCCGGCATTGCGCACCACGCCTTCCATCTTCCCAGCGGTGTCAATCAAGCCTCTCAGATATTCGGCTTCGTCATAGGCCGTCTTTAACTCGGGCACCTGCTCGAGAGCATCATGGATGGTGACGGCCTTGCCCGGCACCGCGGGGATCATCTTGCTAATGCGGTCCACTTCACTGAGCGGAATATCCATCACCCGGCCTACGTCGCGGATGGCGCCACGGGCAGCCAGGGTGCCGAAGGTGATAATTTGGGCCACTTTATCGCTGCCGTACTTTTGGGCGCAGTATTCCATCACGCGCGAGCGCATATCGTCCTGGAAGTCCAGGTCGATATCGGGCATGGAGATGCGTCCGGGGTTGAGAAAGCGCTCAAAGATCAAGCCGTGTTCGATCGGCTCGACCAGGGTAATATCAAGGGTATACGCCACCATCGAGCCGGCAGCCGAGCCGCGGGCGTTGTACCAGATGCCGTGGTGATAAGCATAGCGGCACAGATCCCACACGATCAGGAAGTAAGCATCGAAGCCCATCTGGTGGATGACGCCCAGTTCGTACTCCAGGCGCTGGCGCACATCGGGATCATCGGCGCGCGAGCCGTACCGGCGGAGCAGCCCTTCCTCGCACAACTGGCGCAGGTAGGTCTCGGCGGTGTGCCCCTCGGGAACCGGGAAGCGCGGCAGGTGATAGCCTTTGTTGGACAAATCCACGTTGCAGCGATCGGCTACCAGCAGCGTGTTGCTAATGGCTTCCGGCACCTCGGGGAACAGAGCGCTCATCTCTTGCGGGGAGCGCAGGTAGAACGAGTCCACGCTCATCTTCATGCGGTTGGGGTCGGTGATGAGCGAGCCGGTTTGAATGGCCAGGAGGATGTCCTGCAAGCGGGCGTCCTCACGATTGATGTAATGCACGTCGTTGGTGGCCAGGTAGCGGGCGTTGTAGCGCTTGCCCAACTGCATCAACGTTTTGTTGAGTTCCAGCAGCTCCGGAATTTCGTGGTGCTGGAGCTCAAAGAAGAAACGGTCGGCGCCAAAAACCTCGTAATACCAGTCCAGCAGCTTGCGCGCTTCTTCGGGGCCGTGGTTGCGAATGGCCCGCGAAACTTCTGAGGACATGCAGCCTGTGGTGCAGATCAAGCCCTCGGCGTGAGAGGCCAAAAATTCGTGGTCGATGCGCGGATAGTAATAGAAGCCGTCCAACTGCGAGGCGGAGGCAATCTCGAGTAAATTTTGGTAACCGGTCTGGTTTTCGGCCAGCAGCAGCAGGTGGTGCGACTGTTTGTCCAGGCGGGCGTCGCGGTCGCTCATGTGCCGCGAGGCCATGTAGCCTTCCAACCCAATGATAGGCTTGACCCCGGCTGCCTGGGCAGCGTTAAAGAACTCGATCACGCCAAACATCGTGCCGTGATCGGTAATCGCCACCGCGGGCATGCCTAATTCTTTGGCGCGCGCAACCAGCTTCTTTGGGTCAGAGAAGCCGTCCAGCAGCGAATATTGGGTGTGGACGTGAAGATGTACGAATGACATATACCTGTTAAATTGAAAAACGACCGCTATTCGGGTTGGATGGGTTAATTATAGCATTTTCATCCGGAACAAATGTTAAGAGTTTATAAATCCAGGCTTTCCCCAGGATTCATCACATGCACCACCGCCGAGGTTTGGGCGCGCACCCGCTCTGCCCAGGCCTGGGGATCTTGAGCGATTAATCCGAAGGTGTTGTAATGAATGGGAATGACGTGCTTGGGGCGCAGCAGCTCTACGGCGCGCAGAGCGTCGTCGGGGCCCATGGTGTAGTTGTCGCCAATGGGCAGCACAGCCAGGTGAATGCCCTCGTCGCCGATTAATTTCATGTCGCCAAACAGGCCGGTGTCCTGGGCCATGTAGACCTTTTCGCCGCCGGGCAGCGTGATCAAGAACCCTACCGGGTTGCCGCCATTGGAGCCATCCGGCAGGGCCGATCCGTGCAGGGCAAAGGTCAGCTTGAGGTAACCAAAGGGGTGCTGGTGCCCGCCGCCGATGTGCTGCCCGTGGGCTTTGACCCCTTTGGCGCTCATCCAGCCGGCAATCTCGGCGTTGCTGATGACCAGCGCCCCGGTGCGTTTGGCAATCTCCACCGCGTCGCCGACGTGGTCACCGTGCCCGTGGCTGACCAGGATAAAATCAGCCGCCACTTTATCGTGCGTAGTGCTGGCTGCCGGGTTGCCTGTGAAAAAAGGGTCGATTAGAATGTGATGTCCGCCTGTCTCCAGGCCCAGGGTGGCATGTCCGTACCAGGTGAAGGTAAAACTCATCGCGACCTCCGTTTTAAGATTCCCGAATTGGCAGATACATTATACGTTAGAGAAGTTCCAAAAGCACGGCTCGTTGG
>CAZMMI010000252.1:0-6155 GCA_964567255.1 uncultured Anaerolinea sp. | reverse complement strand
TCCAAAATCGAAAATGATGTTGAACCAATTTATGATGTTGTCACCATCCAGAGATCGCCCAATACGCAAAGAAAATTGGAACAATAAATCCTACCATCGGAATTGATGGAGTTGGAAATATTGTTCTCAAAAACCCCCAGACTCGCAAGACCATTGCTACGAATGTGCCTTTAGACTCTTTCTCGGTTCAGAAATAGATCTTACTAGGCTATACAAACCAAAGATGATCATTTATTGGCTGCCACAAGGAGATCATAAGATGCCCTGGATAATATCTATTCATGCTTATGGAACGCAGTTTCGCCCTAGTGAAATTGATTATCCATTTACTTCATCTACTGAGCCTGGGACAATTGGAACCGAGGGCCGTTATCGAGACAAACCTGTCCCTTACGGATCGATTATTATCGAAGTGCCAAGACAAATACCTAATAACAAGAGAATCGAATACATCGTTCGAACAGTCTTGCCGCTTATGCCAGATCTAAAACGAGCTGGAGCTACAGAATGGTATTTGAACATCGGACGGTTCTATTCTAGCCAGTGTAATGAAGCTTTTTCAACAGAAGAACTAAAACTCTTGGCGAGCTTAGATTGTCCACTTCATTATTCTGCTTATAAGGTTAGTAAGAAAAGGGAAAGCGAATTGGAAAAAGAATTAGGTGGGAACGGAATCGAAGACTAGTTTCCCTACATGTTTCTGGGAGCGCCATCTACCATAAGGGAGAAATGAAACCTAAAATACAGATCGAATTTGTAATAACCGGAATTCATATACCTCCTGATGAGATTACTCGCCAGCTTAATTTGGAGCCAACATGCTCTTGGCTCAAGGGCGACTCAATTCAAGGCACTAACTTGAGGCGGAAACATAATGGTTGGTGTTTTTCCATAGAAAATCGCCAAGATGGGATTGATATTGAGGAATATTTTCTGCTCTTAGTAGATGCACTTGCGCCTAGAGCCCAGTTGATCAGGCAAATCTGTAAGGAATACGAGATGAGCAGCGAAATAAGTTGTGTCATATATATGTCTGATGAGACTCCAGTTATAAATCTTAGTCCACAAGTATTGTCTACCATCGTTGATTTGGGCGCAGCCATTGATGTGGATATTATTTTGTCAAAATAATTCTCCTTATCTTAACCAGTTCCCCTAGGACAAGTTGCCTGTGGTTTGGCCATTTCCCGCTAGCTTCGCCATCATTTAATTCCCGCCGGTGACCACATTCTCACAATCAATAACTCGTTGTGAGTAAAACCCACACGGGCATGGATTTTGGGCCCCCACCAGTTGGAAGCTAGCCGGGAAGATCAGCGAGCCCTGAGTGCGATAGATGGTGAGCTCGTCACAATCACAAGACCTCAGCGGGTGTCCAAACGCGGATGATAAGCAATTCATTGGGATTACAAACCACACGGGTCTGCGTTAATCGCCGTCACCATCAGGTCGCCGGGCGAGGCCGCGAATCCGCATGCGCCCGCGCCGGTGGCGTAGTAATAAGTGGCGATGCCAGTGTGGATGGGGTTGGTTGACGCGCGAGAGATGATGGGCAGGTAAGCCACCGGGAAGAGGGTTTGCCCGGCGGCGGGAGAACTGCCCGCCAGAGCCAGGATCGATAGAAAAAGCGCGGCCATGATGAGGTTCAACTTCCATTTTGAGCGCATGGTTTGCTCCTGCAAGCGCTGGTTAAGTTGTTCACAAAACGGATACAACCCCTGGTTGAATCCGTTTTGTGAAGCAGTTACGGTGCATCGGGGATGGGAATCCCTGGACCTTTGGATATCAGGTTAGCATGCCACTCGGCTTTCAGCTCAGCGTAGGTTTTGCCGTCCAATAGACCGTCTTCCGCGCCGTTAAGGTACACATTCAGCACCCGGTCCAGGCTATAGGTGTCGCACAGCCAGGCGATCATGGAGGCCGCCTGTGTATAACTCAATTCCATCCCATCGAGGCTTGCCAGTTTGCTGTTTGGGCCTATTTGATATTTCTCGCCAATAGGTGTTCCCAGCGTTCCAGGGTAAGCATCTCGATACATGGTTGCAAAGGCGATTGCATCCGTAAACAGGCGAACGTCCACGTCTTCGCTGTTGTCTGTAAGGCCCCCTTGAGCCAAATACCAGGCCTTAGCCGCTTCAAACTGCTCGGAATCAAGTCGATAACAGTAAGTCAAGTCTTTGGGCAAACCGCTGATGTCTAAATCAATTGTATAACCGCTCAAATCCCAAAAGATACAGCGTTTTTGGGTCTGCGAATAAATTGGCAATAGTTTCCCAAGATATTCTGCAAAACCTTCCATGAGCCAGAAATTGGCTTGAGGAAATGCAGTGTTCCAATCAAAGGTATGCACGATTTCATGCAATGGGTAATAATAAACGGCGGCATCTTGCAAGGTAATTGAATTTTGGTTTGCACCACCAAGCGCAACTGCCAGCTTCATTACTTTTAGCTCGATCATTTCATCTGGTTTCATCATGTTTTTGACCGATGGTGCTTCAGTCATAACATGCTCTACCAGTGCTTTACGGCCATAGTAAGTGTAGTCAATGAGGAATTCGACCTCAGGAACCTTTTGGAAGATTCCTTGCTCTGGTGGCAGCCGGTTCAGGCAATATCTGATGAAATCGGTTTGGACAACCAATGCACAGCCATTATCCGTTGAATATGTAAATCCTGCGAAGCGCCCATCATACGGATAATCGACTGTAGTCTGCAGGCCTAACGATTCTAGCCAGCGCGTGCGCACAGCGTTATTGACCTCCTCTACCAATCCGGTGGGCGGGATTTGCTCCACCTCCAGCGCATACTGAACGAGCGAAGTGGCAGACATGTGGGCAAATTCCCGCTCTTCTTCCGTTGTCCACTCCTCCGTAAACCAGGCGATGAACAAACCGGCCATATCCAGGTGTTCAGGGTTCTGATAACAGGTTTTTAGCGCTTCTTGGTCGGGCTGCTCGCCCAAGATCAAGGAGGCCAGCCCAGTCTTGACCCAATATTCGCGAATACCGGTAGTCACACCCAGCACATCTTCAACAAAAGCGCGGGAGTCTATCTCTTCGGGCTCTGTAAAAATCATTTGATCACGCGAGTAGCATTCTCCATTTTGCGGGTCGGGAATAACGTAAATGGTAATCGGCTGGTCGAGCGGAACCGGGGAAGACTCGGCTAATTCGTAGTAGCGCTCAATGACCTGGATGGCGAGTGCCTGCGGGTCCTGGGGCTCGATGAAGTTTTTGGCGATTGCGATTGTCAGTGGTCCGTAGATTGTCTGGGTGTAATCAAATATCCTGCCGCATGTCTCATCCCGTTTGTAGCGCCCTTCTTCAAAGTGGAGTGTTGCGTCTTCGGGTGATGAAGAGCTTGGGATGGGTGTCAGCGTGGGCTCAGGGATGTTTGGAGTTGGTGTGGCCGAAGAGTTAGGTGATGAACAGGCAGACAACGCCGATACCGCCAGGAGGACGATCCATGTTGCATGAAGGATTTGGAGGGCTAAAGGATGTCTGTTTTTTTGGAAGCTCATATTTTTTCTGCACCTTATTTTTAGAAGGAGAAGATCGCGGATAGGGGTAATGCGCTACGAAGCAGTTACGGTGAGCCGGGGATGGCGATACCCTGCCCCCTTGATTTCAGGCCGGCCTGCCACTCGGCTTTCAACTCGGCATAGGTTTTGCCGTCCAATAGACCGTCTTCCGCGCCGTTAACGTAGACATTCAATACCCGGTCGAGCGTATAGGTGTCGCACAGCCAGGCAATCATGGAGGCTGCCTGCGTATAACTCAGTTCCAACCCATCCTGGCCCTTTAGCTGAAAGCCTGACACCAGGAGATCATATTTTTCGCCAATAGAAATTCCCAGGGCTCCAGGCACATCCCGGTACATGGTCGCAAAAGACACCGCATCTGTGTAGAGCCGGGGATCGGTCGATTCCTCGTTTTCTATTTGGCCTCCTTGAGCCAGGTACCATTCTTTGGCAGCGTTAAGCTGCTCGGAGTCAAGAAAATACCAATAAGATGTCCCGGGCGAATTGCTGGTATCGGCATCGTTCAAACGATGTAGATCCTCAAAGACACGGCGTGTGAGGGTTTGCGGATAAATTGACAGAAGGGTCCCAAGATATTCGGCAAAACCCTCGCTCAGCCAAATCTTATTATCATCCAGTGATAATGACGAGTTCCATTCGAAGGTATGCACTACCTCATGGAGAATATCATAGTACACCGAGCTTTTGTTTAACGTAATGGTATTCCCATTTGTATAGCCCAGGCGGCCTCCAAGATCCTTCACCTCAAAACTGATGGTTTCTTCAGGGTTCACCCATTGATTTACAGACGGCGCCTCGGACAAGAGATATTCTGCCAGTGCTTTTCTACCATAGTACGCATCGTAAATAAAAAATTCAGCTTCAGAGATTTCATCAAAGTATTGCTGGTTTGGAATCCGGTTCAGGCAAAAATACATGGTGTCTGCGTTGACGGACAGGTCACAATCGCTTCTCTGGGAATATAGGAACCCTGCAAAATCTCCATCGTATGGATAGGTGACTTCTCGGTCCACGCCCATCGACGCCAGCCAGCGCGTGCGCACTTCATTGTTGACCTTTTCCACCAGCCTGTCGGGGGGGATGTTCTCCACCTCCAGTGCATACTGCAATAACGAAGTGGCGGACATACGGGCAATCTCCCGTTCTTCCTCGGTTGCCCAATCTTCCATGAACCAGGCAATGAACAAGCCAGCGATATCCAGGTCCTCTGTATGTTGATACCACTCCTTGAGTTTTTCGCGATCGGGCTGTTCCCCGAGAGCTAAAGATGCCAACCCGGTATTGATCCAATATTCGCGAATACCGGTTGCTGCGACGAAGAGCTCTTCAGCAAACGCTCTGGTGTCAATATCTTCAGGGGTAGAAAACACCAACCGAACGCGCGAGTAGCAGTTCCCCTGTTTGGGATCAGGAATAACATAGATGGTAATCGGCTGGTCGAGTGGAACCGGGGAAGACTCGGCCAAGTCGTTGTAGCGCTCAATGACCTGGGTGGCGAGTGCCTGAGGGTCCTGGGGTTCGGCGAAGTTTTTGGCGATTGCAATGGTCAGCGGTCCGTAGATTGTCTGGGTGTAATCAAATATCCTGCCGCATATCTCGTCTCGTTTGTAGCGTCCTTCTTCAAATAACAATGCACCGTCAAGGGGCGGTAGGGTTGCGGTGGGCGTCGACGCTGGTTCGGTTGCAGTCTGGCTGATCGGGGACTGCTTCGTTGGTTCAGGTAGTTGCTGGGCCGAGCAGGCCGAACACAAGGCCGCCATCAGGCATGCAACCAATGCCGCGCAACGTACTTGCACGGAAATGTGAGACTTGTATTTTGACGCCATGAAGAATTACCCGATCATTTTTTTGGCGCGATTGTAATCTTTGAGATTAACATAAACCGAATAGATGAAAGTGGGTTCTGAGGCCCCCTTATACATGGCTAAATTTGCCCTGGCATAGGCCGCGGCATCCAGCCCCATGCCAATCGTCCCGCGCGAGCGCTCGGAGCGGACCTCATGTTGGATGTTGTTGTCTTGAAGGATGGTTTCTATCCTTTTGATCCCCTCAGCAGAAGTATCAACGGCAACCCTGCGCATGAATATACCAAACATTTCCAATCCCTCCTTGATGAAAAGCAACCACGCTTCGATGGTTTCTACCCCTTGAACATCTACCTTGATTATATGGTTTTGGGTTAAATTGGCAAATCGCGAGGGGCACAAGGCACACTTGAAGGCTGGACAGTCTTTACGCGGAGTTTTTCCTGAGGCGCTCGTACGCTTCGCCGCCCAGGAAGTAGCGCAGTTCTTCTTCGAAAGTGACCAGTAAGGGGATGGGTTAGGAGGCGGGGCGCAGGCAACTGCCTTCTTCCCCCAGCATGGCCTCAGTTGCGTCCAGGGTGATGCGGCCCTGCTCGTCCAAATCCAGGGGGTGGAGGATGCAGTAGAAGGGTTTGAAGTGCCAGGGGTGCAGCCCGGCGGCCTGCCCGGCCACCTGCAGTGCGCACTTGTAGTCCTCGCGCAGAAAGACACAGGCCGTGCCGCCGTAGTGGGCGCGGCTGATGGTGACGATCTGACCATCACAAGACCTCCGCGGGTGTCCAAACCCGGACGATAAGCAATTCATTGGG
>CAZMMI010000251.1:0-6182 GCA_964567255.1 uncultured Anaerolinea sp. | reverse complement strand
GGTGATCCCCTTAAACGCAGCAGGGAAACACCCTAACTCACCAGGAAGGCCGCAGCGCGACGATTTGGGATCACCCCTTATGCGAGATCATCCGTACCGAAAAAGCCTTCTACGGCTTTGGGGGCCGGTTTTGGCGAGGCAGATAAGAAGACACAATTTTTGTATGAAGGAGAAATGAACAGTGGATAAACCTGGTTTAAATGCTCGAACCGCCGGTTCGCAGCCAGCGGTTCAAATGGGCACAACTCACGATTTGTGTAATTGGGATGATAGCACAGACGATTTCACAAATCAAGAACCTGCGAGAGATGAAATTTACAACCTCCCACCTCATAACCGCGAAGCGGAAGAGGCAGTGCTTGGATCGGTGTTGATTAATCCCGAGATCTACGACGATTTGGCCGAATTCTTATGTCCGGATGATTTTTACATCCAGCGCAACGGCTGGATCTGGCAGACATTTACCAGCTTACGTGAACAGGGTCAGCCGTTGGATTACCTGACGGTGGTGAATGATCTTGAGCAGCGCAACCGCTTGGCCGAGATCGGTGGTCCAGCCTACGTGATGGGTTTGATCAATCAAACTCCCAGCTCGCTGCATGCAGCAGCTTATGGCCACCTGGTTGAAGAAACCGCGACCTGCCGACGACTGGCCAATGCCGCCAATCGGATCGCAAGGGCCGCTTACCGCAAACCCTACCACGCGGACCGGGCGCTGGATGAAGCTGAACAAGCGGTTTTCAATGTCAGTCTGCGGAGAGTGACACACGAGATGCGTTCAGCGCACGAAGCCATGAGCAATCTCTACGATCACGTGGCCGACCGGGCTGCCGGGAATCTGCAAGGCATCCCTACCGGTTTCATCGATCTGGACCGGCTGCTTGGCGGTTTACAAGGTTCAGACCTGATCATTGTCGGAGCGCGTCCGGCGGTTGGAAAGACCTCCTTCCTCACCAGCTTGGGACTCCACGTGGCTCAGAAAGAGAAAAAACACGTAGCGATCTTCTCGCTCGAAATGTCCACCGGGCAGCTCTCTCTGCGGATAGCGGCGCAGGAGAGTGGCATCAACAGCCAGCGTCTGCGCAGCGGTCAGTTGGAAGATGACGAGTGGGAGAAGTTCACCCGGGCCATCGAGGGCCTTGGGGAATTACCCATGGCTTTTGACGACTCACCGGCGCTGACGCCTTCTCAGCTCCGATCAAAATGCCGAAAGCTGCGTCTTCATAACCGTTTGGACCTGGTCGTGGTGGATTATCTCCAATTGATGGCCAGCGACGGTCGTTTTGAAAACCGCGTTCAGGAGGTCGGCCATATTTCGCGCCAATTGAAAATCCTGGCTCGGGAAATGGATGTGCCCATTCTGGCCGCTGCCCAGCTGTCGCGGGCCGTTGAAATGCGAACCGATAAACGCCCGGTGCTCTCGGATCTGCGCGAGTCGGGAAACCTGGAGATGGATGCGGACATTGTGTTATTCCTCCACCGGCTGGAAGAGCCGGACGAAAAAGGGTTGACCGAGGTCATTGTAGCCAAACACAGACAAGGGCCAACCGGCGTCGCCAAATTGTTGTTTGAGGAATCTAATGCTCGCTTTGTGAACGCGGTAGTGAAAGAGAGTTAACCGATGAGTATCGAAGTGATGAACCTGGTATGGACGCAATCCGAACAGAAAGGCTCCAGCCTGCTGCTTTTGCTGGCGATTGCCGACAATGCCAATAACAAAGGCGAAGCTTATCCGGGTATTGATTACTTATCCCGTAAAGTCCGCATGAGCCGCCGGCAGACGCAGCGCCTGGTGCAGGAGCTAGAAAGGACCAATGAACTGGCGGTGATTTGGGGTGGCTCGGGGCCCAAAGATGCGCATTTCTATTTCATCTTGGTCGGGAAAAGCCCTGAAGACATCCAAGCCGCCAAAGAGAAGGTGGCCAAGATCAATGCAAAAAGAGGGAAGACCGTCGCGGCGCGGAAAAACGAGGCGGGGGAACCGGCGCAGGATATGGGTGACAACTTGTCACCCTTGGATGCGTTGGATGAAGCTCTTGATAAGGGTGACAACTTGTCACCCTCGATGGAGACCGAAGAAAAGAGTGACATCTTGTCACCCTTGCCTGATGATCCAGAAAAGGGTGTCAAACCGGGTGATAAGGGTGACATTTCGGGTAATAAGGGTGTCAAATCCGGCAAAAAGGGTGACATAGCTGTGTCACCCGAACCGTTAATTAACCGGGAGCGCAACCGTCAGGGGGAATCGGGAGCGCGGAACGAAAACTCGCCGCCAGAAAACGGGCATTCGCCCGCGCGCTCGACGTCTCCCTTGGCCGGCGATCCGGATCATATTCCGGCGGAAGTCCAGTTATTCAAAAACGTGACCGGACGGATGCCCAGACGCGACCAATGGCCGCTCATCGTCCGCGCCTGGAAAGGTAAGCTGCATTCCCGCGAATCTCTGCTGCCCTACTGGGAGGCCTGGGTCGCCCGTGATCACAAGCGAACCAGCCTGGGTTGGCTGGATTGGGTCGCCCAAGGGGCTGTTCCGGAACCCTGGGTGAAAAAATCTCCCCGACCCGAGCACACCAACGAGCCAAAAGGGTTCGAATCCATCCGTAAAGTTTTGAGGGAGCATCGAGATGGCAGCCTTTGAAACCATCACGCGGGTATTGGCGGTTGCTTCCGCGGCCTACCCCAACTTTGACCTTAAACCGGAAACGGTCCGCGTGTATCTCAAGTTATTAGCCGATTTGCCGGATGAGCTGCTGGAAGAAGCATCGCTGGCGCATATCGCCCAATCCACGTTTTTTCCGACCATTGCAGAGCTGCGTACTGCGGCTTGTGAGATTCTCGACCGTCGCCATCCTGTTCCCACAGGCCTGGAAGCCTGGAGCGAGGTCGAGGAGCAGATCCGGCGCATTGGTTACACCGGACATCCGGAATTTCATCACCAACTGATCGGAAGACTTGTGGATTCCATGGGTTGGCGGAACTTGTGTCACTCGGAGAACCTGGTGGCAGATCGGGCGCATTTCTTAACCGCATACGAGCAGATTCGAACACGCGAATTGAACCCGATGCGGCTGCCGGCGCTGGAAGCTTATCATCCAGCGGAAATCCTAAATGAATCACTATCACAACCTGACGGAGGTAAATAATGTCGCGTGAGTACGAAATGGAACTTTGGCAAGGTGAAAGCCTGTATTGTGAATTAAAGAAGAAATTTGCAGACCAGACCGCAGCTTATTATGTGCGGAACCCCGGTGAGATCGACCGTCTCATTTCCTCTCTGGGTGTCGAGTTGTTTGCAGGGGGCAGCAGAAGGAAATACTGCCACCTCAATGCGGCGATCGATATGAAAGCCCTGGCCCAGGCCGGTTTCAGAGACCTGGTGGTTGAACCGGAGCACATCTACTTATGGCACCGAACCGCCACTTACTCGCAGCGTTACCCGGTGAGCGTAGATCACGGTTACGATCATTTGCTAAAAATGTTTGATGGGCGATCGTTCCAAGAACGGTATATGCAGCAGAAACCATTCCGGCAGGCCTGGGAAGAAGAGCTTCTCAAATCCATCCTGCCGGAAACAGCCGTTGTCGTTGAACCGACAGATTTGGACGGATCCATTCTCCGTTTGATCGGACAAGAACGATTATGCTTACGGGCCTATTTGGAAACGAGCTTAGGCGTCTCGCCGGCAACCATCAGCCGTGTGGTAAAGCGCCTCTGCGACAACAACCTTGTCGCCGAAAAAACGATATCGGAGGGACCGGGGCGCCCGACCGGCATGCTCTTTCTAACCGATAAAGGGCGGTCTGAGCTTGCCAAGCAAGGAATTCAAGCAGCACCCGCCGATCCCGATGCTGAGCAGGCCATGGCCGAGCGCATTTTCCATCAGCGGATCGCGGCCGCTTTTATCAAAGCTTTTCCGGACTCGACCATTCAGCGGGCGTACACGAACAACCAGACGCCTGCGGTCGAAACGCCTTTGGGAAATATCGTCCCAGACCTTGTTGTAAGAACGATGGACGGCAAGGTATTTTTTGTCGAGGCCGAAAGCGGCAAATATGACCTCAAGCGTCTCAAAGAGAAAATGGACAAGTACCTGGCCAGTGGGTCAGAAAGAGTCTACGTCGTTACAGAGAATAAATCCGGACAAACCTGGAATCATCTGGTTAGTTGGGTCAACGAACGGAAATTGTTTCGCGTAGAAGGAATACCGGATCGGAACGGCTTGCAGGTCTGGCATACTACCCAGGACTTACTCCAGCGTCACGGACCGACAGGAAATATCTGGAGGATTTTAACTTTTTCGGCGGAACGAAACCGGGAGCTGCAACCGATTGCTGCGCCTTCACAGGTTACGGCTCCGGTTTCAAAGCTTTCCATACCCTTATCCCCCCGCTCGGGAGAAATTGTGCAGCAACTTCACCAAGTTTGGCCTGAGTCTCCGCAATCCCCAAGCATGAACCATTATCACCTGGTACATGGCAACCCGGTCGTTCTCAAAGGGAAGGGAGATGAAGAATTGGCTCGCCTGGAAGCAGACTGGATCGTGTATGAGACGGATGCCGATTTAGATGATCCGCATGAATTAAATTGGCCCTCCCCTGCACTGCATCTGAACCGGGTCTTCTTCTCTTATTTCCTCGATCCCATTTGGACGGTTGACCGGGTCCGTCTGGCCTTTGACAAAATGGATGCCTTTCTTCAGGCTTACGTGAAAAACGGCGAAGACCCCACCGAGTATTCCACCCTCTGTCCGCATGACTACCCCGAACTCTACGGCATGTTCGTTCTGGTGCATACCCGGCCAGATGAAGGGGATACAACTTCTCTTTCAAAACAATACGCGTCCTGGAGGCAAGTCCTTCGCGAACGCATGTTAGAGAAATACAGTTATTTCCCTCGGGTGGCAGTGATCCCATTGGAGAGGCTCCTACAAACCAAAGAGCCTTGCGAAGTAACCGATTTTGCTTATGACCTGATGGGGTACTGCTAGGTTTGGATTATTTTCACGGGGTTATTTTCGAGAATTGATTTCAGGGCATGAAAGAAAAACCTATTGTCCAGGCAAAACAATACCCTGGAAACCGGAACACCCCGTGAAAAATACCCTGTCTGTAAATAACTCTTTCAAAGGAGGCGCACCTATGTTTGAAGAATTTGACCAGTATCTCAACCAACAAGATCGATCCCGGCTAACCATCCGCGGTTACCTGGCCGACCTCAAGGCTTTTGGCGCGTGGTTCCAGCAAACCAATGGGGAGGCGTTCAGCCCAACCGGTGTAACCCCGAGTGACATCAAAGAATACCGCCAGTACTTGCTCACCGTCAATCGTGCCAAAGCGGCCACGATCAACCGCCGCCTGGCCGCTCTCTCAGCATTCTTGAACTGGGCGGTTCAGTCCGGACAGATTGAGAAAAATCCCGCCGCCGGCATTCGCAGCGTACAGCAGGTTAATCAAGGACCTCGCTACCTGGATCGGAAGCAGCAGTTCGCTCTGCAGCGGGCTGTCGAAAAGGACCTGCAGGTGGCCAGATTGCGCTATCCAAAGCGCTGGGTAGCCCGCCAGCGGGATTGTGCATTGGTCATATTCCTGCTGAATACCGGGCTGCGCCTGAACGAAGCAGTGTCATTGAAACTGGAGGATGTGCAGCTGACCGACCGCAAGGGGATAGTCTGGGTCAGACAAGGGAAGGGTGGAAAACAGCGCATCGTGCCGCTTAACCTGGATGCCCGGGACGCTTTGCGAGATTGGTTAAACGCCCGCCCGGAGGATGGCACTGACTTTATCTGGATCGCGGTCGATGGCGAACAGGAACAGGCGCTTAGCAGCCGGTCTGTGCAGCGGGCTCTGACCCGCATCGGACGCCAGGCCGGCCTGCCGGCGTTGACCCCGCATATGCTCCGGCACAGTTTTGCAAAAAACTTAATTGACAGCGGGGTTGGACTGGAAAAGGTCGCTTCCCTGCTTGGGCATTCCAGCTTGAATACAACTCGAATTTATGTGACACCCAATCAAACTGATCTGGAACGGGCGGTTGATCAGATCGCGCAGTATTAGCCAAGTCAGGGCGGTGCGAATGTACATCTACCGCCCTAACAAATCAAAAAAGTAGGCGGAGGCAAGAATGAGACTGTTTCATGTTTTAGGATTGGCAATTCGGAATGGGATAGTGCTGCTGGTATGCGT
>CAZMMI010000250.1:1765-6197 GCA_964567255.1 uncultured Anaerolinea sp. | reverse complement strand
CTGAAATTGCTAAAGGGTAACAGCTTTTGCCCAACTGCGGATGGCATCCCAGTCGCGGCAATCGCCTTCGCCGCCAATCTTGAATGTCCGATAAATCCAGCGGACAAAGGCGGAGGTGTCGGCTGGGTTCATGCCCATTCCTGCAAAATAAGCCTCAGCTACTGGATTGACCAGGGGGCGGACGTTGTTCAAGTAAGCCTGGCGGTTCTTTTTGCTGCTTTCGCTGTCGCCGGTGTTCATGATATGTACGCAGAACAAAGCTAGAGGCATTTGCTTGAGCGCTTCCTGGTGATTCGTAACGTATTCCACCGCTTCGGGCAGCCACTTTGCCCCGTTTACGGCGCTACCCAGGATCACTTTTTGATAGACCCCCAGGCCGGGATCATCCTGGATTGGTTTGACATCTACGGCATAACCGCGTTCATTCAAGGTTTGGCCGATAGCCTCCGCGACTCCGACGGTGGAACCGGTGCGCGTGGCATAGGCGACAAGAATTCTTTCATTCATGGTGTTTCCTGTTTCAAAAGAAAAAGACGGTGTCTCGACAGGCGCTGTCGGGGTTGAGGAGGCAGCCTGAGGGGCGCAGCCGGTAGTGGCCAGCGCCGTACCTGCAAGCATTAACCCAGAGGCGGCCAGAAATTCACGGCGAGTAAGATTGTTTTCGTTCATCGTTTCTCTGAATTTATTGTGTTAATAATGGATAGGTCTGTTCTGCCCAGGCGCGGATCGCGTTCCAATCGCGGTGGTCGCCGGTTTTCCACACGCCCATCATCACCGGAATGCGCATCGCAAGCGTGTTCATCGAAAAAGGCATCTTATGGAAATCGAGCGACCCGGCGAACAAGCCAACATTGACCGGATGGACCGCCGCGCGAATCGGTGCCATCCAGCCCGAGACACCCTCTCGGTACTGCTCTGCGTTCTTCATGGAGAGGGTGATACACACCAGAAATGTGGCAAAGGGCTTTTGGGACAATTCGCGACGGTGCTTGTTGAGAAATTGCATGGCCTCAGGCAGCCATTTCTGCCCCTGGATGGCGCTTCCGGCGATGACCGCTTTATAGGAGTTAAGATCGGTGACCTCGCTCACAGGCAGAACATCGACGCTTTCGCCGTGGCTAGCCAGAACTTGCCCTATGGCTTCAGCTACACCTGCTGTTGAACCGGATCGGGTTGCATAGGTGACGAGAACTTTATTGTTCATGATTTCCCTTTTCTTAATCATAAGTTGTTTGAGTGGTTATGCCACTACTTTTGATTTTCTTTTGTTGGTCAAAAGGACCACCAGACCGAGTAAGACAGATCCAATCTCGATCGCTGTCACAGCGCCCATCGGTAGGGCGGTGTACAATCCCATCCCTAGCTTTGGTGAGCCTTCAAAAAGGAGGGACATGTCTGGCTGTCCGCCGAACATAGGATGGGTGATGAGGTCGATCACCCAGTGACTGAAGATCACTGCGGCGATGACGGCGCCCGATCGCACGCTACGATAAACACGCCCCATGATGGATCCTCCCAAGATCGATAGGGCTACTGCGGTGACCAGACTGTGCGACCAGGGAGAATTTCCAAGAGTCTCAACTCGGGCCGCGGCGAGGCCACCCCACAGGATGTCAACGGTTTCTGATGCGACAAGCAGTGTCCATAAGGGGACTTTGGGGGCCAAAGGTTTGGCGGCCAATCCGACAGCTAGATGTGAAATTCCTGCCATTTGGTTTTCGATCCTTATTCTTTAGAGTTTTCCGACCGGCCCGCCGGTCCTGTTGTCCACTGGACGGATAAAACGATCAGCCCTAGATTGTGCAGGTGGGCTAACATCCCGATCATGCCGGATTGGTCGGTTTGAATGCTGAGGAGTGTGTCCGAGGCCGGCGACTCCAGAACGGTCATGTGATGCGGGCTTATAGGATTAAGCTCTTCCACATTGATCTGTCCGCGGATTTGGATAATGTAGGTGCTCAATAAGTTCATTGATTGCGTTCCTTCTAGCCCCTATGATAGCGGAACAAAAAAGCACGCGGATCACATGAAGATGTGATTCGCGTGCTATCAGGAATGTGATTTTGATCGGGCAGACTTAGATGAGGTGCCTGTCTCGGGCGATTTGGATGGCTTCGGTGCGGTTGTCGGCGTCCAATTTCCGGTAGATCGCTTTGATATGGGTGCGGATCGTGTTGATGGAAACGACCAATTGCCCGGCGATTTCGTCGTAAGTTTGCCCTTGGGCGACCAGGCGCAGAACTTCCAACTCGCGGGTTGTGAGGGGCTCAGCTATGTCCGGCGAGGGAGCCCATCCGCTTTTGGATGATATGGGCATAGGAAATAGTTCTAGGATTTTCTTGATATACGCGGCTCGAGCGCTCTCCGGTCGGCTGCGCTCGAGGGAGGCTGCAAGTAGTTTAGCCAGAGGCGTGCCTTCGATTACAAAATCGCTGAGATAGCCTTCGGGCTCGGCTAAGTTCAGGGCTGTATCAAGGTCGGCAAGCGCAGCATCTATGTGCTGAGTCGCAGCGTGGAATTCCGCTTGCAGGATGAGGATTTGCAGGATGAGCGGAATGTAATTCCGTTTTCGGAAGACACTGAGAAGCTTGCCGGCTAATTCGGACCAGGCGGGGATTTCCTGAGTGTGAGGCAAAGAAGAGGCGGTTTCTCGATTCCTGGCTCGGAACACGAGCAGGCGCAAGCCGGTGAGGAAGAGGAGTCCTTGCTGGTAGGCGAGATCCTGGTCGAGAGATAAGCGGGGGTAGTCGTAGCTGCCTTGAATCAGTGCCATCTCCTGAAGAAAGAGATGCTCGGCAGCGGAAAAATCGCCCAGCGCCAAATGGATGGTGATTTGTTGAGTGATTACTTCTTCGCGAATGATCGCCGGCGAGTCGGCACGCATTTTGGCTTCAGCTCGCTGGACGTCTTGGGCCGCGCCTTCAATATCGCCGCGCAGCAAGGCCAGTCGCGAGCACGATACGGCGTAATAGATTTCCGAGTCACTGAAGCCAACCAGGGCGCTCAACTCGGCAGACATGCGGAGATAGTGCTCGGTCTGTTCGAGACGGTGCCAGTGGAATGAGATCTGGCCAAGTTCTCCATAAATCCCTGCGCCGATGGGGGACATGATTTCAGAATGCTCCATACGTTCCGCGCCTTGTAAAGCCAGATCGTACCCGCGGCGGAGTTGTCCTTGCTCGATCATCATCAGGGCCAGTGCAGATACTCCCCAGAGTTCCGTGACTGGATCGGAGGCTGCTCGCCCGAGTTGGATCAGCCGCTGGAACGCTTCTTCGGCGTGTGGTGTGTCATTCATCTGCTGGTGGGCGTTAGCAATGAAAAGATACACCTGACACAACACCCGCAGATTGTCCGGCGGAGTGATCTCTCGCGCCTGTAAGGCCAGTTGGAGCGCCGCCTGGGGCTGCTTTTGCCCCAGCAGCAAGGAGGCCTGCAAGGTCATCCATTCGGCTTGCAGGGCGGGGGTGATGGCGGAGGTTTCTTCGGCGGAAGGGTTGGCAAAGAACGCTGTCAATCGTTCCAGATAGGGGCCGGCCTGAAAAAAGTCGCCCCGCATCAGATACATACGGGCAAAGGCCAGGCTGGTTTTTGGGCTCTTCGTCCGCCACGAAACCGGAAGTGCTTGCAGCCACGATTCGATGGCTCCGGCGTACCACTGATCTAGCATGACCAGCGCGTGTGTTTCAATGAAGCGCACGGCAGCGGCGTGGTCTCCAGCTGCCAGGGCGTGACGGATGCCTGCCGAGATCAGCGCGGCCCGATCCCTGGATGCGGCCGCCGAGCCGGCGGATTGTTCAAACCAGCCCGCGGCGCGCAAATGCAGTTCGGCGGAATTTCCTGGTAATAGAATGGATGCCCGGTTCCGTAAGAGATCGGCGAAGAGATGGTGGTATCGATACCAGTGTTGGGCTTCATCCAGGGGAACTAGAAAGAGGTTGGAGGAAACCATCTGTTCCAACAAAAGGTGACTGTCCTGACGCAAGGTGACCGCGTTGCACAGGTCGCCGCAGAGCCGGTCCAGAATGGCGGTTTCGAGGAGGAACTGTTTCATGGCCTCGGATTGGCGATTGAGCACTTCCTCGGTCAGGTAATTGAGAATAAAGCGCTGGTTTCCGCTCAGGCTGCGCACAAAGGCAGTCGGGTTGGCATGACCTCGCAGGGAAAGCCCAGCGAGCTGTAACCCGGCGGGCCAACCTTCTGTACGATCTTGCAAAGTGGAAATGTCCTGAGGGCTTAAACTCAAGCCGATAATCTCGTTGAGTAGTTGTCCGGCTTCAGCAAAGGAGAAGCGCAGGTCTTCAGCGCGGATTTCGGTCAAGTGGTTGCTGGCGCGCAGGCGAGCGAGGGGAATGGGCGGGTCTTCGCGACCCGAGAGGACCAGATGCAGGGACTGCGTCGCAGAGGTCTGAAAAAGGTTTGACAAGAGATT
>CAZMMI010000250.1:0-1665 GCA_964567255.1 uncultured Anaerolinea sp. | reverse complement strand
GTTGGAGAATTGCCGGGCGGGTAACGCGGGCTGCCAGGGGCGCGGGACGGTGGGTTTTGAGAGAAAGGGTATATTCCATGCGTGGTCGTGTCGGAATAACTGTTGAAATGGCTGTCGATATTTCGCGTAGCCAGAAAACACCTTGTTCTGTGAGGCCTATTCTGCCAACAACTTGATTTCTTCGTGGAAACGCCCCAGAGTCCAATTGATCTGCCAATCGTTATCGTATTGTCGGTAGAACGTTTCGATGATCATAATCATCCACAGGTAGGTGTTATACAGCATCCGGCGTTGAACCTGTCGGCGGGTTGAAAGCACGCCCTGTCCAAAACCTGCGGAGTAGTGGCTGTTGGGATTTCGGTCGCCGAAGAAGGATTCGAGCAGCGGGTCGCCCCACATCACGCGCTCGAAGTCAATCAGCCCGGTGATTTGCCCGGTTTGCGGATTAACGAACACGTTGCCGTCCCAGATATCCCAGTGAACCAGGCGCGGCGTGGTTACTTCGTTCAGAGCATCGAAATGCCGTTCCATCAAACCGTACAACTCATCGTAGGGTATGGGCAGCTTCACGTCGATGGCTTTCCCGTCTGCCATGACCCAATCGATCATCTCGAGAAAGGTGGCACGCCAGGTGGTGCCGCGTTGCTGGGGCTGTGACCAATAGCCAAAGACTGGATTGGTGATCTGGCTCATCTCATAAGCCATGCGCCCCAGCGAGCGCTCGATTTCCACCTGTTGTTCGATTGGAATTTGTTGGCGGACCTGGTGCAGCGGGCTGCCGGAGAGCATTTGCATGATGAAAAAATCACTGGGTAACAAGCTGCGTGAGGTGTCGTAGACATAAATATCGGGCACAGGCACGCTGGTCCTGGATTTGACCAGCCGCATGGACTCTACTTCAGCTTTCATGATGCCTTTTTCGTAGCGCAAGCCTTTGACACCATCTTGCGGGGCGGCTTTTAGCACACAATGAAAGCCGTCGTCTAGTTCCAGGCGCGCGGCGGCGTTAAAGTAGCCTTCGCGCAGTTCTTCGAACGCGGCCACTTTTCGCGCCGATCCAAAGTGATGGCGGATAATGCTCTGGGCGAGCTCGCGGCTGAGGGGGATTTTGGACAGACTGTACATGGCTTCCTCGGATGAACAAGGTTTTCGTTAATAAATTATACGTTGAAAAGCAGAAGAAGCCTGTGTGGGTTGGGCCAGCACTCAGCTAGCCCTAGGCGGAAGCTCGTCTGTCCGTGCTCGTCCAAAAAACCTGGGCACGCTTCGCTTATAAGCTCGATAGCTTTCGCCAAACCTTTCTTCCAGCCAGGGCTCTTCGGTGAAAGGCGCGAGAGCATTGAGCACAATACCCAAAATCGCGATGATCCACGCCATCCAGGAGTTTGTTAGAAGCATGAAAGCAACGGCGTTCAGGCTATCGCCGATATACTGCGGGTTGCGCATGTACCGGTATGGCCCAGTGAGAATCAGTTTGGGCCCCAGGCCGAGCGTCGTCCGGAATCCAAATACCCAATAACTCCATGTGCCCAGAGAGGTTCCAAAGATGAAAAAGACCAGCGCAACAGGCAAGCGCCATTCCAGGCTGGGCAGGAATCCACTGTCGAAGTCCAGCAATCCCAAGTATAGGCCGATGCTAACCACAATGAGTGCAAGAACCCAGGC
>CAZMMI010000249.1:3249-6276 GCA_964567255.1 uncultured Anaerolinea sp. | reverse complement strand
TTGGCGGCGCGGCGCACGCGCACCTTGCGCTGGTAATCAGAGGTATGCACGGCGAAAGCCACCTTGTTGCGGCGGCGCTGTTCGGCGCGGCGGCGCTGGAAGGGGGCGGCGGCGCGGATGGTGGCATCGAAGGCCAGATCGTCGCGGCGGCGGCCCGCTGGGCGCGCAAAGATGTAACGCCCGCGCTTGCGGTCGGAGTAAGTGCGCGAGCGGCGACCGGCATTGCGGCGCATCATTTTGTCGAGGGGCGTATCGAGGCGGCGCGGGTCGAATGCCTCGCCGATCTTGGTAGGCTTGCTGCCATCCCACCAGCGGCTGTTGCCCTGGTCGAAGGGATCCTGGCGAGAGGGTTCGATTTCGTTTTCGGGTTGTTCTTCGCTGCCGGTTTCGCCGTCAGTTACTTTTTTTTTTCGTCCTGCTCGTCGGCTGTGGCGCTGGTGTTTTCTTTGGGTTGGCCGGTGGTGCTTTTGCCTTGCAACTGTTCAATGCGCTCGGCCAGCTCTTCCATTGTCGTAGCGGCTTGCTGGAAGGGAGTGCGCTTGAGGCGGTGGGGCAGGGCCAACTCGGCGGCCAGGGCAATGTCGCGGGCGGTGATGGCGGTGCGGCCTTCAAAGGCGGCCTGGGCGCGGGCGGCTTTGAGGATGACCAGGTCGGGGCGGTGCCCATCTACCTGGAGCGAGGCGGTGAGAGAAGCGATGGAGAGCAGGTCACGGCTGGTGTGGGTCACCTGGTTGACCAGCTTGCGGCCTTCTTCGATCTGGTGGGACAGTTCAGCTTCTTTTTCCTGCCAGGAGGCGACGAACTCACTGGGGCTGCCCTCGAAAGCAAGGTTGCGCTCCATGATCTGCACGCGCTCGCGGGCGTCGCGAATGCCGTAAATTTCGACGGACAGGGCGAAGCGGTCGAGGAGTTGGGGGCGCAGGTCGCCTTCCTCGGGGTTCATGGTGCCAACGAGGATGAAGCGAGAGGGATGGGAGAAGGAGATGCCTTCGCGCTCGACGATGTTCATGCCCATGGCGGCGGCATCCAGGAGGATGTCGACGACGTGATCATCGAGGAGGTTGACCTCGTCGATGTAAAGCAGGCCACGGTTGGCGGCAGCCAGCACGCCGGGCTCGAAGTGGCGCTCGCCTTTTTGAATAGCGGCTTCAATGTCGAGGGTACCCACCACACGGTCTTCGGTGGCGGAGACGGGCAAGTTAATGAAGGGGATCTGGCGCGTGGTGTAGGGCAGGCTTTGCCCTTCGGTGGCCCGCTCGCGGCACTCGGTGCACCAGGTGGTGGGAGAATCGGGGTCGCAGCCGAAGCGGCAGTTGGTTACTGCGTTGGCGCGGGGCAAGAGTGCAGCCAGGGCGCGGGCGGCGGTGGATTTGGCCGTGCCGCGCTCGCCGCGGATCAACACACCGCCGATGCGGGGATCGACGGCGTTGAGTACCAGGGCGCGCTTCATGCGTTCCTGGCCGACAATAGCAGTGAATGGGTAGATCGAAGCCATAGCGTCCTTGTCTGACAAGAGCAGTTTCGCGAATTTAGTTTACCACAAATTGGTAGGGGTATAATGGGGAATTGAGGTCAGGGGGGCGCTCTGCGCAAGCCGCGGAGTTGGGCCCAACTCAGTCAACCTTTTCTGAGAGGAGATTTTCTTTCTATGGCGAACATTCTCTGCATTGGCGCTGGATACGTGGGTGGGCCGACGATGGCCGTGATTGCCAAGAACTGCCCGCAGCACCGCGTGGTGGTGGTAGATATCAATGAAGCCAAGATCGCAGCATGGATGTCGGACGATTTGCCGATCTACGAGCCGGGGCTGCTGGACGTGGTGAAAGCGGCGCGCGGTCGCAACCTGTTTTTCTCGACCGAGATTAACAAGAATATCGACGAGGCGGATATCATTTTCGTCAGTGTGAACACGCCCACCAAGACCTTTGGACGCGGGGCGGGCAAGGCCGCCGACTTGCAGTGGTGGGAGAAGACGGCCCGGCAGATTGTGGACAATTCGAGCCACTCGAAGATTGTGGTGGAAAAGAGCACGCTGCCGGTGCGCACCGCCGAGGCGATGGAGCGGATTTTGAACTCGAACGACCGCGGGCTGCACTTCGATGTGCTGTCGAACCCGGAGTTCCTGGCGGAAGGCACGGCGGTGGATGATATGGAAAAACCCGACCGCGTGCTGATCGGCGGGCGGGATACCGAGTCGGGGCGGAAAGCGGTGCAGGCGCTGGCGGATGTTTACGCGACCTGGATTCCGCGCGAGCGGATTTTGACCACGGGGTTGTGGTCGAGCGAGCTTTCCAAACTGGTGGCAAATGCATTCCTGGCGCAGCGGGTGTCGTCGATCAATGCGGTGTCGGCGCTGTGCGAGAAGACGGAAGCAGACGTGACCGAGATTGCCAGGGCGATTGGCATGGACCGGCGCATTGGGCCGAACTTCCTGAAAGCAGGAGTGGGGTTTGGGGGTTCGTGCTTCCAGAAGGATATTCTCAACCTGGTGTACCTGTGCCAGCATTACGGGCTGAACGAGGCCGCGGAGTACTGGGAGCAGGTGGTGAAGATGAACAACTGGCAGCAGCAGCGCTTTGTGTCCGAGATGATCACGGCCATGTTCAACACGGTGGCGGGCAAGCGCATTGCGCTGCTGGGGGCGGCTTTCAAGGCCGACACGGGCGACACGCGCGAGTCGCCGGCGCTGGCGGTGTGCAAGTCTCTGCTGGAAGAGCGGGCGCACGTGGTGTTGAGCGACCCCTATGCGCTGGAGAATGCGCGCACCGATTTGGGGAAGCTGGCGGATAAGGTGATTTTTGAGCCGGACCCCTACAAAGCTGCGGAAGGGGCGCATGCCATCGCGGTGCTGACGGATTGGAAGGCGTATGCGAAGCTGGACTTCGCGCGGATGTTCAAGTCGATGACGCACCCGGCGTTTGTGTTCGATGGGCGGAATATTTTGGACCGCAAGGCGCTGTTCGATCTGGGGTTCAATGTGTATGCGATCGGTAAACCGGCCATGACGCATTTCGAGAATGGGAAGTA
>CAZMMI010000249.1:0-3149 GCA_964567255.1 uncultured Anaerolinea sp. | reverse complement strand
GAGGAGATTTTCTCCACGAATTACACCAATTCACACGAATTTTTGGATAAGAGAAGGAATTACATTAAGAATTTGTGTAATTCGTGAAATTCGTGGAGAAATCTTGGAGGGAATCTGAGGAGGTAGGATGCCGGAGGCGACGTTTCAATTTCCGAAGGGGTTTTTGTGGGGCTGCGCGACGGCCTCTCACCAGGTGGAAGGGCAGAACACCAACAATAACTGGTACGCCTGGGAGCAAACCGAGGGCAAGATTCGCAACGGGGACAAGGCCGGGCTGGCTTGCGACTGGTGGGGCGGGCGCTGGCGCGAGGATTTCGACCGCGCGGCTGAGACCGGGCAAAACGCGCAGCGCATCTCGGTAGAATGGAGCCGGATCCAACCGGCGCCGGACCGCTGGGACGAGGAAGCCCTGGAGCGCTACCGGGCCATGCTGCGCGGACTGCTTGAACGCAAGATGACTCCGCTGGTGACGCTGCACCATTTTTCGGAGCCGCTGTGGCTTTCGGAGATGGGCGGCTGGGAAAGCGACAAGGCCCCTGCGCTGTTCGCGGCGTTTGCGCGCAAGGTGGTGGAAGCCCTGAAGGAATATTGCACCCAATGGATCACGATCAACGAGCCAAACGTCTTCGCGGTGAGCGCCTACCTGTTTGGCGAGTTCCCGCCGGGGAAGAAAGACATGGGCGCGATGGTGCGCGTGATGGCCAACCTGCTCAAGGGCCACGCGATGGCCTACAAGATCATTCATGAGATTCAAAAAGAGGCCCGGGTGGGGGTGGCCATTCACCTGCGCTCGTTCTGGCCGGCGGGGCCGGTGAAGTTCTTGGACCGCATTCCGGCCAACGTCATGAACCAGGCTTTTAACACCGCCTTTATGGATGCGCTGGTGGATGGCAAGCTGCGCATGGTGGTCAAAACCGTGAACGTGCCGGAGGCGGCGGGAACGCAGGACTTCATTGGGATAAACTACTACACGGTGGAGATGGTGCGCTTCAACCTGCTCAAGCCGGGCGGACTGTTTCGCGACGGGTTCTATGATCCACAGGCCACGCTGAGCGGAACGGGGTTCATTGCTAATATGCCCGAGGGGTTGGGGCAGTGGTTGAAGTGGGCAGGCAAGTTCAATTTGCCGGTGATGGTGACGGAAAACGGCGTGGAGGATGCGGAGGACCGCATGAGGCCGCAGTATTTGGTGGAGCATATTCATCAGGTGTGGCGGGCATCGAACTTTGTGGCCCAGGTGAAGGGCTACTTCCACTGGTCGCTGGTGGATAATTTTGAGTGGGAGCGGGGCTGGTCGCAGCGCTTTGGGCTGTGGGGCCTGGACCCGGCCACGCAAATGCGTATCCGGCGGCCGAGCGTGGATTTGTACGCGGCGATCTGCAAGCAAAACGCGCTGACCTATGAGATGGTCGCGAAATATGCGCCGGCATCCTTGCCGAAGATATTCCCAGGGTAGGCAAACGCGGATTTTTTTTCGGGCGGGAGATCAACATGCGCCTGGTGAGTTTCGTGGAGAAAGGTGACGAACAAAGCGCTCGCGTGGGAGTGATGGTTCATGATTCGCGGCGCGACTATGTGCTGGATTTGCGCCGTGTGGATCGGCGCATTCCGGCGGAGATGAACGCGTTTCTGGAGGCGGGCGAAGCCGCGCTGGCGCTGGCCCGGCAAGCTGTGGAGAACGCCGCGGCGGCGCCGGGGGAGGCTCTAAGATCCCCGGATGCGATCACGATTTGCGCGCCGGTTCCGCGCCCCGGCAAGATTTTGTGCCTGGGGCACAATTATTCCGACCACATTGGGATTGGGCGCACAGCTCCGGCCGAGTTTCCCAATATTTTTTGCAAGACAGTTAACACCGTCATTGGCCCTGGCGCGCCGATTGTGATCCCGCCTGTGACCGAGCAGGTGGACTACGAGGCGGAACTGGCGGTGGTGATGGGAAAACGGGCTGTCCGCGTGCCGGAGGAGCGAGCTTTTGAGTACGTGACGGGGTATACGATCTTTAATGACGTCAGCGCCCGGGATTACCAGAAGCGCACCAGCCAGTGGATGCTGGGAAAGTGCTTTGACACGTTTGGTCCGATGGGCCCGGTGCTGGTCACGGCAGATGAAATCCCTGACCCGCATGCGCTGGAACTGAGCCTGACTTTGAATGGATTAGAATTACAACGCACCTCGACGCGACAGATGATCTTTTCAATCCCTTATTTGATTGCCTACATCAGCGCGGTGATGACCCTGGAACCGGGGGACTTGATTTCGACCGGGACGCCGGCGAAGACCGATCTGGCAAAATCTATTCCGCCGTTCATGAAGCCGGGCGACGAGGTGTGTGTCCAAATATCGAAAATCGGTCAGTTAATCAACCCGATCACAGCCGGGTGAGTTGCTTTGTTGACAAGGAGAAAAAAGGAAATGACAGTGCAAAACAAGCGGTTGGTGACCCAGGCGGGGTCGCAGTTACTTTCCCTAAAGTCGAAAATCACAGGCAGAGATTATGATTTGTACGTTTTACTGCCGCCATCCTACGCGGAAACCAAGCGCAAGAAGTTCCCTGTGTTGTATGCGATGGATGGGCAGTGGGACTTCAAGCTGTTGGACGCGATCATTGGCGGGTTGGTTTATGACAAGTTCATCCCCGAGATGATCCTGGTGGGGGTCACTTATTCTGGGGAGAACGCCGATTATAACGGCCTGCGAGCCATGGATTATACGCCGGTGAGCGTTGAGGGGCTGGCCGGTTCGGGCGATGCGCCGAAGTTCTTGCAGTGCATGAAGGAAGAGATCATGCCCTTCGTCGAGGGTGAATTCCGGGCAGACCCGAAGCAGCGGATTTTATCGGGCAGTTCGTTCGCGGGCAGCTTCACGCTGTATGCCTTGTTCAGCGAGCCGGAGCTGTTCTTTGGGTATATGCCGTGCTGCCCGGCGGTGCCTTACGCGGATGACTTTGCCTTCAAGCACGAGGCGGAGTACTTCGCGAAGCGCAAAGATTTGCCGGGGCGCGTGTCCCTGGCCGTGGGCGAAGTGGATGGGCTGGCAAGGCCGGTGAAGAAGTTCATCAAGGTGTTGGAAGGGCGTAAATATGAAGGGTTGACGCTGGAGACGATGGTCATGAAAGATGATGGCCACGCCAGCGTGAAGCCGGAGGCTTT
>CAZMMI010000248.1:0-6378 GCA_964567255.1 uncultured Anaerolinea sp. | reverse complement strand
CCAAAGAGCCCAGAATTTCCTTCTTGCCAACTGCGCACCTTCGCATTATAATAACCACACTTCGGGCGGTTAGCTCAGTTGGTTAGAGCATCTCGTTGACATCGAGAAGGTCGTAGGTTCGAGCCCTATATCGCCCACTCAAACGCATAGACCGGGACAGTACCCGGTGCAGCACTCTCAGAGAGAGCCGATCATTGACTGCAAACCGGCTTGAGCAGCTCACCAGAGAACACCACCCGCGAGCGGTTGCCAAAAATCCATAGTGGAAAGAAAGGCAAACGAATGGCCCCGTTACCGGCTGCAGAGTGGATTGCCCCAGCGGGCAGTCAACTTGGGTGGAACCACGCGCGCACAAACGCCCGTCCCAAGAGGACGGGCGTTTTTTGTTTTCTACAGGAGGTTGGTATGTCTCAAATTATCCAGGAGCGCTATCAGGACTCACAGTTGTATCGCATCCGCCACTCCACGGCCCACATCATGGCCCAGGCGGTTCTCGAACTGTTCCCTGATGCCAAATTTGCCATCGGCCCCGCCATCGACGACGGGTTCTACTATGATTTTGATCTGCCCCGCACCCTCACCCCCGAAGATTTGGCCGAAATTGAAAAGCGCATGGTCGAGATCATCAAAGGCCGCCACCCCTTCGAACGCGAAGAGCTTTCCGCCGACGAGGCGCGCCAGCGCTTTGCCGGCCAGCCCTACAAGCTGGAGTTGATCGAGGGCCTCGAAAAGGGCGGCACCGACGACAACGGGGAACCGCTGGACGAAAAACCCATCATCTCTATTTACAAGAGCGACAAGTTCATCGACTTGTGCCGCGGGCCGCATGTGGCCAACACCCAGGAGATTCACCCCAAGGCCGTCAAGCTCATGCAGGTGTCGGGCGCCTACTGGCGCGGCGACGAAAAACGCCCCATGCTCCAGCGTATCTACGGCACGGCCTGGCAGTCGCCCAAGCAGCTCGAAGAGCATCTCTGGCGGCTGGAAGAAGCCAAGAAACGCGACCACCGCAAGCTGGGCCGCGAGTTGGAAATCTTCATCTTCGATGATGAAGTCGGCCCCGGCCTGCCCTTGTGGCTGCCCCGCGGCGGCATCCTCATCGAGGAATGTGAGAAGCTGGCCAAAGAGATGGAGTTCCAGCATGGTTACGAGCGCGTGCGCACCCCGCACCTGACCAAAGAAGACCTCTTCCTGCACTCCGGTCACCTTCCCTACTACGCCGAGAGCATGTACCCACCCATGGAGCTGGAAGGCGTCAAATACTACGTCAAGCCCATGAACTGCCCCATGCATCACAAAATCTTCAGTTCCAAGCCGCGCTCCTACCGCGAACTGCCCCTGCGCCTGGCTGAGTACGGCACCTGCTACCGCTACGAAAAGAGCGGCGAGTTGTTTGGGCTGATGCGCGTACGCTCTATGCAGATGAACGACGCCCACATCTACTGCTCCGAGCGCCAGTTTGAGGAGGAGTTCACCGCCGTCATCTACCTGTACCTGGAGTACTTCAAGCTCCTCGGCATCACCGACTACATGATGCGCTTCAGCACCCACCACGCTCGCGGCCTGGGCAAGAAATACGTCAATGAGCCCGAATTGTGGCTCAAGACGGAAAACATGGTGCGCGAGACCATGCTCAAGCACAACATCCCCTTCGTCGAAATCGCTGACGAGGCCGCCTTCTACGGGCCGAAGATCGACGTGCAGGTCAAGAGCGCGATCGGCAAAGAGTTCTCCCTGGCTACCAACCAGGTCGATTTTGCTCAGCCGGGTCGCTTCAACCTGACCTTCATCAACGAGCAGGGCCAGGAAGAGACGCCTCTGTGCATCCACCGAGCGCCCCTCAGCACGCACGAGCGTCTGGTGGGTTTCCTCCTCGAGCACTACGCCGGGGCCTTCCCGGTGTGGCTTTCCCCGGACCAGGTGCGCATCATCCCCATCACCGACAACCAGAACGAAGCCTCGCAGGCCCTGGCCAAGCGCCTGCATGACCTGGGCATTCGCGCCGAAGCCGACCTCGACTCGGACCGCATGAATGCCAAAATCCGCAAGGCCCAATTGTTCAAGGTGCCCTACATGGCCGTGATGGGCGAGAAAGAAGTGCAGGCCGGCACGGTGGCCCTGCGCAAACGCGACGGCTCGCAGCAGGTGCTGCCCGTGGACGAGTTCATTGCCCTGGTGCAGAACCGCATCCAGACCCGCTCAGCAGAACTTTAGTTTTCCTCTTAGACCTGACAGGTTTTAAAAACCTGTCAGGTCTTTTTGAATCGTTATTTCATCACCACATCGCCCCGGGCTTTAAGCGCCGACAGCTTCTGCCGCAGCGACGATAGCTTACCCTCGGCCTGCCCAATGCTTTCGCGTTCCGACTGAACATAGCGCGTATAAGGAGCAACGCCGTCCTTCAATCGCGTCACAGCATCCGCGCACTCATTATTGAACTGGTTGGACAGCGTCTCAACCAGTTTGACCCGCAGTGCTTCCATCTTCTCGCGGAAGCCTTCCTTAGCCTGTTTGCGCTTATAGGGAATGACGAACAGCCCCAAAATTGCCATCGTGCCCGCGGCCAAACCCCCGGTGATGTCCAAAGCTGAGGATAACACCAGCGCCGTGAGCAACGCCCCCAGCCCCACCGCACCTGCTTCCAGCAACGCCGTCTGGGCCACGGCTGCCTCCACGCCAGATGCCAGCTCGCTGGCTTCCTGGTTGCGGTCATAGGTATCAACAATCGTTTGTACGGTCTTGCCCACGGTATCGATCAACTCCCGCCGGTGCGTTTCGCGCGGCCCACCGCTTTCACCCACAATGTGATCCACGTTCACCGCTCTGCGCCGTTGCAAGTAACTCATCACCTGCTGCCATTCATGCAGATCCTTCTGCACCAGCCAGTCGATCATGCGCTGCACCTGCTCTTCAATCTGCTGGGGCACATCCGCCAGGACTTGCTTTTCAAACTGCGACCTCACCCTGTCACCCCGCACCAGGTTCTGGATATTGGTCAGGCGCAAGGTGCTGTCAAAAAAGTCCAGTCCGCGCTGTTGCAACCGGTGCAGGATGTTCTCCACCTCTGCCAGGCGCGGAGCCAGCTCGCTGTCCAAATCACGCTGGTACCCGTGGATCACGGCCTCCAGGGCATCGGCCGTCTCCCGGTCCTCCTTCAAATCTTCTACTCGGGCTTGCAAGGCCTGCTCAGCCTCGTTCACCAGGTGTTCCGCCACTCCCAACGGATTCATGAACTTGAGTCGCAACCGCGCAGAGTCATCCAGTGTAGCGGTAATGTACCGCTCTAATTCGTCCAGGCGACTGTTGGCCCGCAAAATCTTGCCTTGCTCCGCGTCCGGCTCAGACCAGGCCCGCTTCGCCAGCCTCGCCGACACCGTGAAGAGCACCGGGGCGCTCCCCAGCACCGAGGTGGCATGTTGCAGCAAGAATTCCTGCACTTCTTTCAGGGCCACTTCATCTTCAAAAATATCTGCCTTGTTGAGCACAAAGACAATCTTTTTGCCCCAGGCCAGGATGCGCTCCAGGAACTGCCGCTCGCTCTCCGTCATGGGCCGGTCCGCCGAGGTGATGAACAACACCAGGTCGCTGCGCGGAATAAACTCAGCGGTCAGGCGCTCGTGCTGCCGGATCACGGCGTTGGTTCCGGGTGTGTCAACGATGTTCAATTCTTTGAGCAAGGGCAAGGGATGGGTGAAAACCGCGTAGCCTTCATCCACCACCTGCTCGGCGGCCTGCTCGCCCCATTTCACCAGCGTCACGCGCGAGGTGGTGGGAGTGGCCCCTTCGCGAAGCACGCTTTCGCCCAGCAGCGCATTGACCAGGGCACTCTTCCCGGCGTTGAACTCGCCCACCACAACGATCAAGAACAATTCGTCCAGTTGCAAAAGGGCTTCCTGCAAGTTCGCCAGCCCGTCACGGGGCGCGCCCAGCTCGGTCAGCACCAGGCGAATATCCGCCAGGGTTTCTTTTTCATCGCGTAGAAATTGGGTTTGCTCATCGGTCAAAAAAGAGAGAGGCATGGTTTTCTCCTCCGGCAATCAAAGCATCTATTTGATGAGTAACTACTCAGCCAGAGGTGGAAGATGCCCGAATTTGATGTGTGTGTGGGGTGCGAAGCACCCCACACACACATCAAATTCGGGAACTTTCCTCACCCTCTGAGCAGTTACTTTGATTATACAACATCCAATTTCGAGAGGCTTTCAGGTGCCCGGTGAACCTCCACCGTCAGATGGGCCAGTTCATGCACCGGCTCCAATCTGGCCCGGTATTCCTGCGCCATCTTGGGCGCTTTAGAAGCAATCGTTAGCGCCGCCGCGAACTGGTCCGCGTTGATCTTCCACACATGCACATCTACCAACTGATCATCCGGATCGGATTCGATTAGGTCGCGAATCTCTCCGCTGATATGCTCGTCCGCGGTGCGGTCCAGCAGAATGCCGCCCGTCCGGCGCATCAAATCTACCGACCAGCGTGTGATGACTGCGGCGCCCACCAGCCCCATCAATGCATCCATCCACACCCAACCGAGGGTCTTGCCAAACACCAACGCCACAATTGCCAGGATGGAGGTCAGCGCATCCGCCAGCACATGCAGATAGGCCGCCTTCAAATTGTAATCCTCCTGGTGGTGATGCTCATGTTCACCCTCGTGGTCATGATCTTTCAGCAAAAACGCGCTGAACAGGTTGACGCACAAACCGATCACCGCTACCCCAATGGCCTCGTCAAACTGGATTGGGCGCGGGGAGAACAAGCGCTGCGCGGCTTCAAACGCCATCAGCAGCGCGACCAGCAAGAGAACCACCGCGCTGCTGAACCCGCCCAGAATGCTGATTTTGCCCGAACCGAAGGCGAAGCGCCTGTCGCCGGCCAACCGCCGGGCAAAGATATAAGCCACCAGAGTAATCCCCAACGCCGCTGCATGGGTGCCCATGTGCCAACCATCCGCCAGCAAGGCCATGGACCCAAACAGCGAACCGGCGGCGATCTCGACCACCATCATGCTGACCGTGAGCAGGATCACCCACAGCGTTCTGCGCTCATTCTGCATCTTGTGCGAGTTATATTGGTGCGTGTGACTCCAGGGCTGTGGCGAGCCGTTTTGCATGGCCATCCTCCGTGTAAGAATAATATGCCGATTATACCGGGGTCAGCCATAGATTTTCGTTTCCAACAGAAAATCGTGATATAACATCCCATCGATGAAGCCAAAAACGACACTTCCCGGTCACCTCGCCGCCCTGTTGACCATCACCATCTGGGGCATCACTTTCATCAACACCAAAGTGCTGCTGGCCAACTTCACCCCGATCGAGATCATGTTCTTCCGCCTGGCTTTCGGCGTAATAGCTTTGACCATTGTCAGCCCGCCACGACTGTCCGAGTTCAAGCTGGGCCGAGGCTTCTTGCGGGATGAATGGAAGATCATGCTAGCGGGCCTGTGCGGCGTGACCCTTTACTTCATCTTTCAAAATATCGCCCTCAGCTACACTCTGGCAGCCAACGTCAGCGTGCTGGTCTCGGTAGCCCCCCTGGTCACGGCGCTGGTCAGCCGCGCCATTTTGAATGAAAAGCTGAAGGCCAACTTTTTTCTCGGCTTCACCGTCGCTATTGCCGGCATCATCTTGATCGCCTTCAACGGCAGCGTCGTGCTCAAGCTCAACCCTCTCGGCGATTTGCTGTGCATCTTTGCAGCGATAGTGTGGGCCCTTTATAGCGTGCTGGTCAAGCAAATTAGCACGGAGCAAGGCTCATCCCTGGCCTTGACGCGCAAGGTGGTCACCTACGGACTGCTCTTCTTGCTACCGTTGCTGCCGCTGTTCGACTTCCGCTTTGGCCTCCAACGCCTGGCTAACCTTTCCGACCTGCTGCATCTACTCTTCCTGGGCGTGGGCGCCTCGGCCCTGTGCTACGTCACCTGGAATTACGCCGTCCACCTCCTCGGACCGGTAAAAACCAGCGTGTACATTTACCTGGTGCCGCTCGTCACCATCAGCGCGTCGGTACTGGTACTGCACGAACCCGTTACCCTGGTGGCCGGGGCGGGCATCGCTTTAATTCTGCTCGGCATGGTTCTGTCGGAACAAAACAAAAAGAATTCCTAGCACCGACAAACGGCGAGGCTAAGCGGTCAGGGCACACCCATGAGCCGCATCTCGCGTCGCCGCTACAAGTAAATGCCGAACCTGCCCCGGCAACTTCCAAAGAGCAAAAGTTGGGCTCTCTAGGAGTTCCCGTGGTAGGTGCCGCATTTAGGGGTGTGTGAGTGGCTTCGCCACTCACACACCCCTAAATGCGGGTTCCACCACGCCAATTCCCAATTAGGGTAAACGCATCTTATGTTCAGACAAGTTAGGTGAGTGCCTCCAGGCCAGC
>CAZMMI010000247.1:0-6398 GCA_964567255.1 uncultured Anaerolinea sp. | reverse complement strand
CCTTTGAACGGGCGCGGGCGCCGGCGATGATGGCGATCAAGCCGCAGGGGATGGCAAGGTACAGCCCGCCAAGGAAGGCTGCACGCTCGTAGGTGACGTCGTAACCCCCATTCTGGGCGGTGACCTCTGATATATACGCGAGGATGGCCGCCAGGAGGATGGAGAGAATGGGGATGCTCGCCGCGATGACGGTCACGGACGACCAAAGCGGCGCAGAGGGGCGGTTGGAGTCCATTGCTTTCAATTATATAGGGGAAGGGAAGAAAGACGTGACTGCGCCGCGTTTTTGAGGCCTCAACGGGCTCCAGGCCCGGTTTTGCGACGGAATTCGGGGGAAAGAATCCGTACAAAGCGTATTGTGCGGAGGGTTGCTCTATGTGGATTCGGGCTGTTCTCCGGCATAGCAGGGGTCATCCATGCCCGATTGGCCAAGTGAGTTTCCGAAGGTGGGGCCATTTTTTAAGTTACAAAACAAGTGGCTTGAAGATATCAAAGTTCTCCATTTTCCGACCGCTGCTTAATGTTTATTATCGCCTCAGCTGCAATTTCACTTACAAGTCGACCCTCATAGTCTGCACCACTGTCATTTTCAACAGCATATCTTAAGGCTGGTAAGGCGCGCGAATCGCCTATGGCAGACAAAGCGTAGCATGCATTATGCCTAACATCACTATCACTGTCATTTAATACGACAGTTATTAAAGGTTCCACAGCACGGTAGTCACCAAAATCATGTAGTAGGCCTGCAATATCCCATCTTACGTACTCTAATGGGTCAAATAATAGGTTGATTATTGCTGGAATATATTTATCTGCGTCTAACAGGCACAAGGCGAAAGCAGCGTCACATTTTTGCTCTCCGTTCGAACCTTGTAAAAAGCTTAATAGAGTTTCCTTGCCATTGGCGTCGAGTTCATTTACATCATTAGCCACGCTAGCTCTTACAGCCATATCCTTATCATGTAATTTACTAAGGATATGGAGGATATGCTTGTGTTGTTCATTCAACTCATTTTCTTCTGTGGTCATAATTTCTCCGGAAAAAGTTAGTCAATTTTAGGCATGGTTCAGAACACGGGGAATTAGATTGACACTTTGATTCGCACATTTAAAATTATTTTTCCCAAAAAACATTGTGTCTCCGCAATATTCGCGTTTTTCACCAGATTTTGGGGTGTCCACACCAAAATCTCGGAAATTATTCTTGGAAGTGTCAATCATGTTTTTAAACTGTCAACCTAATCTGAACCGTGCCCAATTTTATCTGAACACATCATTGAAGAATACATTCCAAAAACCTTTATCTGAAAAAAAGGTTGTGCACGCAAGACATGAGCCTTTGGCATTTGAAACCCCTATTGCATCCAAATTGCCGTTGAATAACTCGTATAAATATCTCTCGGCGTGCATCGAACCTGGAGCTTGTATTGCTCCAATTTTTTCAGCCACCCCTTGTGGGGCACTCCCATTTACAACTGGGAAAGTATATTGCCCATTTAGGCGACCGATAGCTATTGTTGTTCCCCGGGCCTCTTCTCGTGTTAAAGTTGCATAAAAGTTTTTAGCATCATTTGCTAATTCTTCGCCAATTCCTCCTTGTTGTGCTTGAATTCGGCCACCACCTGGTCGCAATCCCCAACAAGTATTGTGCACAAGCCACTGCCCCTCCCCCACATAAAATGTATGAGCTTGGTCTACAGTCAGGTTGAACATCATCCGATCTGACTGTTGGGTGGCAACGTTTTCTACCTTACCACTCAGACCATCCGATC
Source organism: uncultured Anaerolinea sp. (assembly GCA_964567255.1). Classification (GTDB taxonomy): domain Bacteria; phylum Chloroflexota; class Anaerolineae; order Anaerolineales; family Anaerolineaceae; genus Anaerolinea. The sequence goes on along the minus strand of CAZMMI010000247.1, from coordinate 4,626 downwards.
GAAGAATAAGAGCACCTATCCACAATTCACCGGCTGGAATCCATCCTTTCTCTTCTGTGAAGAAAGGATGCTCAGACGTGGTTTCGATTGTCTCGCCATCTATAACCAGCGTGACGATTTCCTGATCCAGATGAACGAACTTGTCGACAACCGGAAAATATCCAGTGGAATGGCTATTTTCATCGTAGGCAAGTACTTTATCCCCAATTTCTACTTCATCTATCGGCTTCTCCCCTTCTTGCGTGGCAACGAGGGTATCTTCACTAAAACTGCAAGGCGAACCAATTTGCCTTATTCCATACTTTCCAGAATCGCCTAATTTATCAGCGAACTTTATGTTGTCCACTATTTTATTGACGGCTCTGGCAAAGTCCCCTAAATCATCAGCGTGGGCGGCGAAGCGGATGGCCATGCCGGCTGCTGGAAGAAAAGGCACAGCTAGACTGAAAGCATCCATGCCCAGAGCGGCCCAATCCGTCCAGGGAATGGCGCAACCACGATTGAGCTTATCGCCAATAGTGTAGAGATCGTATCCCACAGAAACAACATCGAACAATGTGTCGATAAACTCACCACTAGGATCTGAATACAAAATAGGGCTATTTAGGGCATACACATAAGGCGTGAGCGACGCCGGCTGCGTCAGCAAACCAGGGAACGGGTCCTTGCTGATGAACCGTCCTGTCGCAGGCGAGTAGTAGCGTGCCCGCAGATATTGCAAGCCACTGCTATCCGTCCATTCGCCGGCATAGCCGTAGCTGGAGCCATCCATGCCCGACCAGCCCAGCGAATTTCCAAAGGGGTCAAAGGCCTGGCCTATGGTGAGCGTCTAAATATTTCGACTGTTAAAGTGCAAGGATTCGGGGTTTCGTAGTGTATCGAGATGGCAACTTAACCTTCAACCTAATCCGGTTCAGCCACCCCAGCATCACGCAGCATTTTTAGACCGTCCAACCAATCATTGAATTTTGGATGCCGTTTTGGGGCAACGAGAACAATATCTTGGTCTCTATCTTTCAGGAAAAGTTCAATCCATCCGCCCCAATAAGTTTTAGATAAATCGAGTTTCTTCCACTCTCCCAACAGAGCCTTATCACGGGTAACAACTACTTGGGTTTCCGGATCTCGCCTAATAAGATGTGTAGGCACTCTTCGGATATCGCATTCCATGAATCTGGCTTCGCTGATGTCTAGGGCCCAATCAACCATCTTATAGTATCTTGAATTCATCTCATCAAATGCGGTCTGTTCGTTGGATGTAGCCATTGCCGCTGCGACAAGTGGACTGACCATGATTCGCCCAATATCGCCTTTCAAAATCACGTGCTTATAAACTGCCCCCCAGCATTGGAACAAGTCACTTGTTTTCAAACCATCGATAATTGTATCTTCTATTATGGCTGTGTCTATGGCGCATCCTATTTCTTCACATTGCGTGAACCGAACATTTCTCACTATAGATCGCTTTTTAGGATAGGTTGCTGTTTACTATCACAAGACTATCTTTGATCTCAGTTACCCCAAGCTCAAAACAAATTTTCTCTACCATAATGCTACCTTCTATACAAAATCGTTGGATCATTCATCACGGGTAGGACAATTTCCTCCATTTTCATTGCTTCAATTATATAGGGGAAGGGAAAAAAGACGTGACAGGTTTCAAAAACCTGTCACGTCTGGGAGTGTGGGCCCGGATGGATTCGAACCATCGACCAAGCGGTGGCTTATCGTATTCCAAAACGGCTTAATTTTGACCATTTTCCCCATTTTACCAACTATTCTGCAACATTTTGCGAACAAAAAGACGCCGCTTTTTGTTTCTCTTTTGTTCGCATAAATCACCTGCGCATCTGTGACAACCACCGTCGCCACGACCAGTCGACTGGCTTTTGTCTCGTTCCTCAACCCGTGGAACGTGGAAATGAGCGTTCGCTTTTCCACGTTCCACGATCTCTATCCTTTTAATTCTTTCAAGGAGGTATCTACGATGACTGATGTAATTGCTCTTGACCCTGGTTTTGGCAACACCAAAGTTTGTCTTGATGGTCGCACCACCATTGTGCAGTCTGCCGTTACGCGTCCCCGGTCAATGGGCCTGGCTGCGGTTGGAATGAAGTCTGCCCAACGGGTGGATAAAGTGACCCTGGAGCAACAAACCTTTGCTATCGGCGCCGGCGCGTGGAATCACGGCAGCCTGCTGGGGGGAATGGACTATGCCGGCCTGGGTTCTTTAGAACGGCGCGCGCTTTTCTTTGGCGCGCTCTCCCATCTGCTTGAACCTGAGGCATCGATAACAGCTACATTGATGGTCGGGTTGCCCGTGCCCTTGCTTCAGGATCAAACTCAGGCCGAAGCGGTATTTGCTCGCATGAAATCCTTTAAGGGGCAGCACAAGTTTCAGGTGAACCAGCATGCTTACCAGATCCAAATCGAACGCATCAAAATTTTGGCCCAGCCCGTTGGCGCTTATGCGAACTGGCTGCTCGATGAGAATCTGCGAGTTCGGAAAAACGGAAATCAATCCGAAGTGGCTGTCCTCGACATTGGCATGAACACCCTGGATTTGTTTGTTCTGCAAGGAGGGCAGGTCACGCCTCGCTTTGTTGGGGGCGGAAAAGTTGGGGTGCGCCGTTTGCTCGAAATGATCCGCTCGGACGGCTTTGAACTGCAAGAGCTGGACAATGCTTTGCGCCGCGGCGAACTGCGAGCATCGAAAGAAAAACTTGAGGTCTGGATGGATGAAATCCTGGCTTCGGTTGAGCCTATCTGGCCTAACCTGCGCCGTTTCTCTGCCATTATCCCGACCGGCGGGGGAGCACTGCTGTTGGGCGAATTGCTCCGGTTGGCGTTGATCTCAAAAGGCGCGGCGGTACATTGGCCAGACGATCCGATTACTGCCAATGTTCTCGGCCTTTGGAAGTGGGGCTGTTATGTCAGCGCTCATTGAGCGGGAGAACGGAACCGTGGTGGTGACAGTTCGGCTGACATTGAAACCGGGCCGAGACGATGTCCTGATCAACCTGGTGCGCTCCGCGCCGGCTCGCATGTTGGCCCCCTTGATCCGGGAAGCCATGCGCAGCGGGGTGAAACCGCAATTTGAGCCCGTTGAACAAGTGGATCAGGCCTATCAGCTCGAACTACCAGATATCAGTCTGGATCTATGAATGTTACAAACCCAACCAAACTGGGTCGAATGTTATCAACGAACGGAGGTGAATGATGCCCATTTTTTGGACGCCGCAACACGAAGAACGTGTTGCCCAAACTGCTTACCAGTCAGGTTTTGATGCCGGAAGAAAGGAAGGAAGGCGCCAGAGCGAATTAGCAACAACGGAGTTGCTCAAGTACTTTGCCGGCAAATTAGATGACATCTTTTTCTCGAATATTCCGGCTTCGCTGCGGTTCTCATCCAGGCTGTTCCAGGAAAATCTGGATGCCGAGAGGATCATCCGCGCCTTGTTGAAACAAGCAGAGGAACTGCAACAGACTTTTGAGCAGTACCGCTGCACCTACAACGAACAGAAAACCAAATCACTAAACCAGCAGATCACTGCTCTTCGGCAGGACTTGCAGTCCGCGAACAGTGAGCTGACTAAAGCTCGGCAAAGCCTGAGTTCACTCCAACCTCTGCAGGATTATTCCCGCAGTCTGGAACGTAAGACACAGAGCCTGGAAGACCTGATCTCTGCTCTTCAAAATGAACTGGATTGGGCAAAAAAGACGGGCAAATAATCGGTTAGAGAACTCATAGTACTCGAATATTTTTCTTCAGGAGGATTTTTGCCGTGAGATACACCCCTGCGCACAAGAAGCGCAATCTTTCCGAGCCTCGCCAGGCCTGGCTCGATTACCTGGAAGATCGCCCCAACTGCCAGCAAGCATTAAGCTGCTTTCAGGCACGCGGTTTGGCGACCCAGGATCAGATAGAAAAGTTAACGCCGCTGACCGAGAAGCAGGTCCGGCAGGCTCTGCACGAGATGCGGCACGCCCCAGCCGGTTTGCCGGCATTGTTGGAAACCAGGCAAGCGAGCTTGCAGGGACAGCGGGGCCGGCCCCAGCAATTGCACCTGCTAACTGTAGACGGGCAAGCAGTGTTGCGGGCGCTGAACGGCGAAGCGCATCGCCCCACCACTCAGCTTGCAGATCCCGTCGAATTAGCGCATGCGCTCATTGAGATGGAAATCTTCACATTGGCCTCCACCTCAAAATTGGGCTGCGAGATTGAACAGGTGTTGACCTACCAGGAAAGGGCAAACATCCGGGCGGATGTTGTGGTCGATCTGCCGTCGGAAAAACGTGCGATCTTTGAGATTGAGCAAGTGGCGCGCATCAACGATGCTGTCCGGATTGCCGACAAACTTGAACGCATGCGGGCATTCTTCCTCTCAGATGCCGCGAATGGAATTGATCGAAACATCCGTGTGCTTTTCAACCTGCCGGCCAACGACTCGCGGTCATTGGAGATCTGGCAGCGAGTGCTAGCCGGCCTGATCGAACAATTGGGCCCCTTACCTTTTCAACTGCACTGGCAACCTGTGCTCGACTTTCTGAAAGATCCGGTCTGGGAGACGTTGGAGGGGTTTGCGCCGCTTGCCCCGGCTGTGCCGGCTGACAAGAAAGGAGGCG
>CAZMMI010000246.1:4372-6449 GCA_964567255.1 uncultured Anaerolinea sp. | reverse complement strand
TCGTTCATGGCGCGCCTGGCGCGCAGCGGGGGCGGCTTTACGGCCCACACGACCGCGCCGGAGATGATTGGGCAGATGCAAATTTTGGACGTGGCCGAACCGGCCTCGGCGCGGCTGGCGATTCTGGAAAAGCGCGCCGAGCTGCTGCAGATGGCGGGCGAGATCGACCCGGTGCTGAACAAGCTGGGCGGCGGGCCGCGGGATATCGAAGTGCGCATCTTCGATCAGTCGCCGGTGGGACCGTTCCTGGTGCTGCACCTGATCTACGATGTGCGCGACGCGATGGGCGCCAACGCCGTGAACACGGCCATGGAACGCCTTGCGCCGCGCATCGAGGACATCACGGGCGGGCGGGTGCATTTGCGTATTCTGTCGAACCTGGCGGTGCGGCGGTTGGCCCGGGCGCGCTGCACCATTCGGCTGGATGCGCTGTCCTTTGGCGATTACAGCGCCGAACGCGTCCGTGACGGCATCATCGCGGCCTGGGCCTTTGCGGCAGTGGATCCTTACCGGGCGGCGACGCATAATAAGGGCATTATGAACGGCATCGACGCGGTGGTGATTGCCACGGGCAACGATTGGCGGGCGGTGGAAGCTGGGGCTCACGCCTACGCGGCGCGTAACGGCACCTACACCTCGTTGAGTACCTGGGGCAAGGACGGCGAAGGCAACCTGACCGGCACGCTGGAACTGCCGATGGCGGTGGGCACCGTGGGCGGGGCCACGCGGGTGCACCCGGCGGCGCGGGCGGCCTTGAAGCTGATGGGCGTGCGCAGCGCGGCGGAACTGGCGGAGATCATCACTTCGGTGGGGCTGGCCCAAAACCTGGCGGCCTTGCGCGCCCTGGCAACCGAGGGCATTCAGCGCGGGCACATGGGCTTGCACGCCCGGCAGGTAGCCATTGCCGCCGGGGCCAGCGCAGAATTGGTTGAAAAATTGGCCCAACAACTGGTAGCAGAAAAAACGGTGCGCATTGATCGCGCGCAAGAAATTCTAAAGGAATGGGGTGCGTAAGATGACAAATCGCATTTTGAAACCAAATCGAGGGGTGGGAATCATCGGCTACGGCGCTTATGTGCCGCGCTACCGCCTGCCGGCGACGGAGATCACGCGGGTGTGGTTTGGCGGCAAGGGCGGCGGCCCGGTGAAGGAAAAGGCCGTGGCGGGGTTGGACGAGGATGTGATCACCATGTCGATTGAGGCGGCACGCAACGCCGTGGCGCGGGCGGGGATTGATCCTGGCGAGCTGCGCGCGGTGTGGGTGGGCTCGGAGTCGCATCCTTATGCCGTGAAGCCCAGCTCGACGCTGGTGGCGGAGGCCATTGGCGCGGGGCCCTCCATCCAGGCCGGCGATTGGGAGTTTGCCTGCAAGGCGGGCTCGGAGGCGCTGGTGGCGGCGGTCGCGATGGTGGGCGCGGGGATGGGCGACTATGCCCTGGCGATTGGCATGGACACGGCCCAGGGCAAGCCCGGCGACGCGCTGGAATACACGGCGGCTTCGGGCGGGGCGGCGTATATCGTCGGCCCGGCGGAGAATGCGCTGGCGGTGATCCAGGCTTCGTATTCCTACGTCACCGATACGCCGGACTTTTGGCGGCGAGCGCACCAGATTTACCCGGAGCACGGGCAGCGCTTTACCGGCGAACCGGCGTACTTCCAACACGTGACTTCTGCGGCAAAGACGCTCATGGAAGAGATGGGCACAACCCCCGCGGATTATGCCTTCGCGGTGTTCCACCAACCCAACGCCAAGTTCCCCGAACGAGCGGGGCAGTTGTTGGGCTTCAGCCCCGAGCAAATCAAGGCGGGGCTGCTCTCGCCGGTCATCGGAAACACCTATGCGGGTTCGTCGTTGATCGGCCTGACGGCGGTGCTGGATGTGGCGAAGCCGGGCGACCGGGTGCTAGTCACGTCTTACGGCTCGGGAGCTGGCTCAGATTCGTTCGACATCCTGGTGACCGACAAGATCGAAGCGCGCCGTGACCGGGCCACCAAGACCGCCGACTACATCGCCCGCCGCACCGAAATCGATTACGCGACCTACGCAAGGATGAGGGGGAAGATTGAGATGGGGTAA
>CAZMMI010000246.1:0-4272 GCA_964567255.1 uncultured Anaerolinea sp. | reverse complement strand
ATGCAAGATTTTCGTAATCTGAAAGTATGGAAAAAAGCGCATGAAGTAGCGCTGAAGACATACAAGCTGACAGAGTCTTATCCGAAAGGCGAATTGTATGGGCTGACTAGTCAAGTTCGGAGAGCAGCAGTGTCAATTTCCGCGAACATTGCAGAGGGCTGCGGGCGCGGATCTGACCCCGATTTTGCCCGATTTTTACAGATAGCGATGGGCTCAGCAAGCGAACTGGAGTATGAATTGTTATTATCTCGTGATCTAGGTTATTTGAAATCTGAAGATCAAGAAAAGTTGAATGCTGATATCCATGAAATTAAGCAGATGCTGGCTTCGCTTCTGAAAAAGCTGAGAGCTGAAAGCTGACGGCTGACAGCTCTGGTGAACAGCGAAGAGGAGATCATATGCACGAAGTAGTCATTTCAGGTCTGGGTCAAATCCCCGTCGCCGAACATTGGGACGTGTCGCTGCGCTCGCTGGCGGCGCGGGCGGTGATTGCGGCGCGCAAGGATGCGGGCGGGTTGATGCCGCAGGCCTTGTATATTGGCAATTTTCTCGGCTCCACCGTTTCGCACCAGGCCAATTTGGGCGCGCTGCTGACGGAGCAAAGCGGTTTGTGGGGCATCGAGGGGACGACCGTGGAAGCGGCCGGGGCGTCCGGCGCGGCGGCCTTCCGCCTGGGCTACCTGGCGGTGGCCTCGGGGTTTGTGGACGTGGCGGCTGTGGTGGGCGTGGAAAAGGTGACAGACGTGGTGGGGCCGGAGCTGGAACTGGCGGTGGCCGAAAGCACCGACTACGACTACGAGCTGGCTCAGGGGCTAACGCCCGCAGGGCAGGCGGCCTTCCTCATGCAGCGCTACCTGCACGAATCAGGCGCGCCGCGCGAGGCGCTGGGGGCGTTCCCGATGATTGCCCATGCCAATGCGGCAGGTAACCCCAACGCCATGTACCGCAAACCCATCAGTCAAAAGATCTATGACAACGCGGCAATGGTGGCCGACCCGCTCAACCTGATGGACGTGGGGCCTTATGCCGATGGGGCCGCGGCAGTGATTATGACCCGCGCGGATCTCGTCCCGGCGGAGGTGAAGCACCGCTTGGTGCGAGTGACCGGCTCGGCGGTGGCCATTGACACCCTGGCCTTGCACGACCGCAGCGACCTGCTGGCCTTTGAAGCGGTGCGCCATTCGACCGAGCAGGCCTGTCGTGACGCAGGTATTCTGCCCACAGACGCGGACCTGTTTGAGGTATGCGACGCGTACTCGATCTTTGTGCCCCTGGCTTTGGAAGCGGCGGGCTTCGCCAACCGCCTGGAAGGCTGGAAGCTGGGTCAGGGCGACACGCTGAAAGCGGGCGGCAAGCTGCCCATTTTGACGATGGGCGGGCAGAAAGCGCGCGGCTATCCCCTGGCGGCTTCGGGGATGTATCAAATCGTGGAAGCGGCTTTGCAACTGCGCGGAGAGGCAGGCGCGGCACAGGTGCCCAATGCAAAGCGCGCCCTGGTGCAGTCGCTGGGTGGCCCGGCTTCCACGGTGGTCACGCACGTACTGGAGCGGTGGGGGTAAAGGTAGCTTTATTATTCCCTCACCCGCGCCGTCACACTTGCCCTGGCGAGCAGAACCAGGGAAGCACGGCGCGACCTCTCCCGGCGGGAGAGGTGAAGATAACAGAGGATGATCTCAGAAATCATATCCCCGGAAATTCAGTTGTCAAAGAAAATTGACGGGGGTTGGGCTTGAGACTACAATAAACATGCTTGGTTTTCCAACGGCATGTTTATTGTTATATGAGGAGATGGTGGGCGATTTCCCGCAACCAGCAACAAGGGCGGGTGTTGTGTATATTGTGTCGTATTTCTATCATCACGGATCGGTTTTGAAAGGAGAATGCAAGATGAAGGATTTGTTCAAGGTCAACACCAAGACCATCGTCGCCACCGGTTTGGGCGCAGCCATCTTCACGCTGCTGTTCATGTACGTCAAGGTTCCGTCCCCCGTGCCCGAGACCAGCTTCCAGACCGCCTACGGCGTGAGCGCTTTCTTCGCCACCCTGTTTGGGCCCATCGCCGGCGCGTTGATCGCATTCATCGGCCACGCCCTCAGTGACGCCATCCAGTACGGCACCCCGTGGTGGAGCTGGATAATCGCCAGTGGCGTGTCGGGCTTCATCTTCGGCTTTGCCTTCAAGCGCACCAAGGTTGAAGAGGGCGAGTTCAAGGGCAAGGACATCCTCACCTTCAACATCATCCAGATCATTGGCAACGCGATTGCCTGGGTGGTAGTCGCTCCGCTGCTGGATATCATCATCTACCAGGAACCTGCCAGCCTGGTGTTTACCCAGGGCATCACCGCCGCGATCATGAACATCATCAGCACCGGTGTCATTGGCACTTTACTGTTGATTGCTTACGCCGCGACCCGCACCAAGAAGGGCAGCCTGAGCAAAGCATAGTTGCTTGAATTTTGGTAATTACTCAGCCTTAATGGGCAGCCGGGTTTGAATCGCTCCCTTCGGGAGCGTAAAAAAGATATTTTGCGAGTTTTGAAAACGCGTAGCGTTTTCAAAACTCGCACTTTTTTTTAAAGGCGGGCGAAGCCCGCGATTTGCTGAGATAGCTCCTGCGGCGAGTAGTTACGAATTTTGACACAAAACAGTCGAATGCGGCGCATGTGCGCCGCATTCGACTTATAATGGGCTTATTATGAGTGAACCAGCCATTATCGAGTTCGATCACTTCACCTTTCAGTATTACAGCCAGGCTGAGCCTACGCTGCACGACATCAACCTGAAGATTTACCCGGGGGAGAAGATTCTGATCGTGGGGCCCAGCGGCAGCGGTAAGAGCACCCTGGGGCACTGCCTGAACGGGCTGATTCCCTTTGCTTACCGCGGGGAGATCCAGGGCAGTTTGAAGATTCAAGGCGTGGAAACACGCGAGTTGGATATCTTCAAGTTGTCCAAAGTGGTGGGCACGGTACTGCAAGATTCGGACGGGCAGTTCGTGGGCCTGACTGTTGGCGAAGACATTGCCTTTGCGCTGGAGAACGACAACGTGCCCACTGCCGAGATGCGCGAGCGGGTGGCTAAAGTGGCGCAAATGGTGGACATGGATTCTCTGTTGAACTCGTCGCCGTTTGAGCTTTCGGGCGGGCAGAAGCAGCGCACCTCGTTGGCGGGGGTGATGATTGACGACGTGGATATTTTGCTGTTTGACGAGCCGCTGGCCAACCTGGACCCTGCTACCGGCAAGACCGCCATCGAGATCATCGACGACATTCACAAGCAGTCGCACAAGACCATTTTGATCATCGAGCACCGCCTGGAAGACGTGCTGCACCGCGATGTGGACCGGGTGATCGTCATCAACGACGGGCGCATCATCGCGGATTTGAATGCGCACGATCTGGTATCTTCGACCGTGCTAGTGGATAACGGCATCCGCGAGCCGCTGTACGTCACCGCGTTGAAGTACGCGGGGGTGAAGGTGACCAGTGAAATGAAGCCGGGGCACATCACCACCCTGAGCACAGAGCTTTCGGGGCACGCGCTGCAATTGTGGCACGAAAAAGTGAAGGCCGCTGCCCCCGAGAACCGCAACCCCTCGGTGCTGGCGATGGAGAACATCTCGTTCTCTTACGACGGCAAGCGCCCCGTGCTGCAGGAGATCAACTTCGACATTCGCCAAGGCGAGATGGTTTCGGTGGTGGGCAAGAACGGAGCAGGAAAGTCGACCCTGTCCAAGCTGTTGTGCGGGTTTGAGAAGGAAGACCGCGGGCGGATTTTGTACCAGGGGCAGGATATCCGCGACAAAAGCATCAAAGAGCGGGCCGAGATCATTGGGCTGGTGATGCAGAACCCCAACCAGATGATTTCGAAGCCGATGATTTTTGACGAGGTGGCCCTGGGGCTGCGCATGCGGCAAGTGCCCGAAGAGCAGATTGCCGAGCGGGTGGAGAAAGTGCTCAAGGTGTGCGGGCTGGCGCCTTTCAAGAGCTGGCCCATTTCAGCGCTGAGCTACGGGCAGAAGAAGCGCGTCACCATCGCCTCGATTTTGGTGCTGGACCCCAAGATTTTGATATTGGATGAGCCTACCGCCGGGCAGGATTACCGCCACTACACCGAGATCATGGAGTTTTTGGTGGAGATCAACCGCATGGGCGTGACCGTCATTTTGATCACCCATGACATGCACCTGATGCTGGAATATACCCCGCGGGCCATTGTGCTGGCGGGCGGGCGCAAGATTGCCGACACGGCGGCCTCGGTGGTGCTGACGGA
>CAZMMI010000245.1:4109-6464 GCA_964567255.1 uncultured Anaerolinea sp. | reverse complement strand
CGCAGCACAAACTTGCACGCATCTTCCGGCGTATCCACCACAGTGATCAAATCCAGGTCCGCCGGTGAGATCTTCCCGCCCGCCAGCATTGTGTCCTTCAACCATGCCACCAGCCCGTTCCAGTACGCTGATCCAAACAGGACAATCGGGAAGTTGGACACTTTCCCGGTCTGCACCAACGTCAGCGACTCAAACAACTCATCCAGCGTGCCGAACCCGCCTGGAAATATGATGAACGCTTGCGCATACTTGACAAACATCACCTTGCGGGCAAAGAAATAACGGAAATCGATGGGAATATCCAGATAAGGATTGTGGTGCTGCTCAAAAGGCAGTTCGATGTTCAAACCCACCGAAACGCCCCCGCCCAGCCGCGCGCCTTTGTTGCCGGCTTCCATAATCCCCGGTCCGCCCCCGGTGATGATCGCCAACCCTTCTTCCGCCAGCAGGCGCGCAGTCTCCACCGTCGCCACATAGTACGGATCGGTTGCGGGGGTTCGGGCAGAGCCAAAAATCGTCACCGCCGGGCCCAATTCCGCCAGTGCATCAAAGCCTTCCACAAACTCGCTTTGAATGCGCAGCACCCGCCACGGATCGCTATCGGTAAAGATCGCTTGTTCTCGGGATGGTGTCCTTAACAGCTTTTCATCCTGTGTGGTTTTTTGTTCAACGGGCGATTTTCTCATCTGTTTTCCTCCTGATTTCATCATCCGCCTAGCGACACGCCAATCAAACGACCGATGCCAAACGTCAGTCCAGCCGCGACCAGACCAAAGATCACCTGGCGCATACCGGAGTACCACACGCTGCGCCCGGTCATCAGGGTGATCGCCGCGCCAATGCCAAACAACCCCAGCCCACTGATCGCCAGACTGGCATACACCGCGGTCATACCGCTGGTAAAAAAGAAGGGAATGACAGGGATGATGGCCCCAACGGCAAACAGAACAAACGAGGTGATTGCCGCCTCCCAGGCCGAACCGCCCAATTCCTTGGGGTCAATCCCCAATTCTTCGCGCACCAGGGTGTCCAGCGCGGTATCCTTGTTTGCCAGCAGGCTGTGCGCCAGTTCCTTCGCCCGCGCTTCGGATAACCCCTTGGCCTGATAAATCAAGGCCAGTTCCTCCGCTTCTTCTTCCGGATTCGCTTCCAATTCCTCTCTCTCAATGCGGATCTGCCGCTCGTACAGTTCGCGCGAGCTTTGCACCGAGAGCCACTCCCCCAGCGCCATCGATCCCGCCCCGGCCAGCAACCCGGCCAAACCAGTGATGAGAATCCCCTGCCCGGCCAGTTCCGCGCCTGCCACGCCCATCACCAGGCTCAGGTTGGAAACCAGCCCGTCATTGGCCCCCAGCACCGCCGCGCGCAGCGCGTTTCCGCCCGCCGAACGATGCCGTCCTTCCGCTTCTGCGATGAATCCCCCCGCAACGCCCCCACCGCCGCTCGCCGCTGCCAGCAGCCGTGCATGGGATTGTTCATCCGCCGCCATGCCCGCCGCTTCGGCCTCCGGTTGGTTAGCATAGGCGTTGCTGTCGGCTTTTTCAGCGCTGGTGATGGTGGGCAGGACGAACTGCACGCCAAAACGCCGCGCCAACCAGATGAGCACCATGGCCTGGCCGCTGATCGGGTTATCGGCAGCGGGTGCCCCAGCCTCCACCAATTTTTCGCGCCAAAAATTAGCGTGTTTTTGCTCGCTTTCAGACAGCTTGCGATACACGGCTTGCATCTCTGGGCGGGTTTCTTTTTCCGCCAGCACTTCATAAAGCGCTGCACCGTCCAGTTCCTTTTGCAAATTCTCTCGAAAACGTTTGATGTCCTGGCTCGAAGTTTCCATGTTGCCCCATCCTTTCTACGATTTAACCGACCCTGAGTGTATCACAAGGCTGCCTGCGAGGTGAACCAAAAAGGTTGCACGTGCAATTATTCACAACCTGCGACGAAAACTATTGACAAAACAAGCAAGCGGGTTTAACATACAGTCCTCGGAGCGACATTTCGTCGCTCCGTATTTTATTCACCCTGGCCGGGACGGATGAACCCTCATCCGTCCCGGCCCTTTTTCTTTTTAAGGAGGCAAACCATGCAATCCTCGTTGTCCCGGCGGATCTCCCATATCCGCGACCATCCAGCGCTGCGCGTGTTCATGCTGGTCTGGTTCAGCCAATTGGTCTCCGTGTTCGGCTCCGGCCTGACCAGTTTTGCCCTGGGCTTGTGGGTCTACCAGCAAACAGGCTCCGTCACCGCATTCAGCCTGATGGCTCTGGCGGCGACCTTGCCGCGCATCTTGCTTTCTCCGTTTGCCGGAGTCGTCGCCGACCGTTTCGACCGCCGCCTGGTCATGGCAGTTGCCGATGC
>CAZMMI010000245.1:2259-4009 GCA_964567255.1 uncultured Anaerolinea sp. | reverse complement strand
CCGGAGTCGTCGCCGACCGTTTCGACCGCCGCCTGGTCATGGCAGTTGCCGATGCGGGCGCGGGCTTGAGCACATTGGTCGTCGCCTTGCTCATGGCCACCGGCCGACTGGAAATCTGGCATATCTATGTTGCCACGTTGTGGAGCGCCGCATTCAGCAGCTTCCAATGGCCCGCCTATTCAGCCGCCACAGTCCAACTGGTGCCCAAAGAGCAGCTTGGCCGCGTAAACGGCCTGGTCAGCATCGGGCGCGGCGCCAGCGAGGTGCTGGCCCCTGCTCTGGCTGGCTTGCTCATCGGCATCATCGGCGTGGCCGGTGTTATCCTCATCGATGTGGTCACCTTCCTCTTCGCGGTGGCTGTGCTGATGATGGTCCGCCTCCCCCGCCCAACCGCGGATAGCCCGGAGCCAGGCAATACGGCCCAGGCTTCAAAGCCGAACAGCTTGCTGCATGATGCCGCTTTTGGATGGCGTTACGTGCTGGCCCGTCCGGGCCTTTTGTGGCTGCTGGTTTTCGTAGCGATCTTCAATCTGGTCTGGAGCAGTGTCGGTGCGCTGGCCACGCCGCTGGTATTAGGCTTTGCGGGCGCCGCTGAGTTGGGTCTGTTCATCACCATCGCCGGCAGCGGCATGTTGGTTGGCAGCCTGGTGATGAGCGCCTGGGGCGGCCCCAAACCTCGCATCCTGGGCGTGATCGGCTTTGAACTGCTCAGCGGGCTGTGTTTCATCCTCATGGGCATGAAACCTGCCCTCTGGCGGTTAGCCCTGGGCGCGTTTGGCGCTCACTTCACTATCGCCGTGATTGAAGGCTCCAACAAATCCATCTGGCAGAGCAAAATCCCAGTGGAAATCCAGGGCCGCGTTTTTGCCGTCTGGCAAATGATCTCGCTCTCCATGGCTCCCATTGCTCTCCTTAGTGCCGGGCCGTTGGCCGACCGCGTTTTTGAGCCGCTCATGCGCGCGGCAAGCACCGCCCAGAACCTACCCGGTTTGACGGCGCTGGTCGGCGCCGGTCCCGGTCGCGGCGTCGGCCTGATGTTCGTGTTGATGGGCGTGATCAAAATCATCGTCTCAATTGCCGGCTGGATGAACCGGCACGTCCGCGACGTAGAACGCTCCGCTTAGCAGCGTTATATCAAAGCCGCAAGGAAATACGCGAGGCGTGCCTAACGTATTTCCTTGCGGCGAACTCGAAATTCAAGCGCAAGCTAAATGCTAACGTTCTCGCCCTTCAACCCGATGAACGTCCCCGGCGGGCAGCCGCCCTCGGCGTGGCCGATCAGCCATTTATTCTTCGCCGCAAGCAATTTGTCCTCCGGCTCGCCCGTGTGCGCCCCTTCCAACGGGTGATTGGTACCCTTCGGCAGCACAATCGCCGCGCGGAAAGGCTGCCCATCTACCCCGCAAGGAGCATAGTGCAGTGTGGTCGCATACAACTCCACCGCCACCCCCGCCGGCACCAGAAAAGCCTCAACCCGCGAGGTGTCATACGTGTTATCTTCCTCAATATCCTGCTGCATGCCCAACAGCAGAACGATCCCGCCTTTGCCTGCCACAATCACCTCTGAGTTGCGGTGGTATTCAAACGCATTCAGCTTGCGGTTATATCCCCAGCAAATCCCAACCTGCACCGGCATCTCTCCCCAAATCTTGCCCGCAAATTCTTGATAGAGCGGCAGGGATTCTAACTTATCATCCCCCGCCCGATAATCCACACCTGCTTGAGGCAGGGGAATCTCTTCCATTTTGTC
>CAZMMI010000245.1:0-2159 GCA_964567255.1 uncultured Anaerolinea sp. | reverse complement strand
CAGGAGTTTAAATGACCACTCTCCCCTACCAAAACCCCGCCCTGAGTGTGGATGATCGCGTTGCCGATTTGCTCGGACGCATGACCCTCGAAGAAAAGGTCGGCCAACTCATGCAGGTCGATGCTCGCAGCGAGGACCTTTCGTTCATCAACACTATCCAGCCCGGTTCTCTCCTGCATATTCTCGGTGAAAAGATTAACCGAGCCATGCAGCTCGCCGCACAGAACCGCCTGGGCATCCCCCTGCTCATCGGCGAGGACGGCATCCACGGGCATTCCTTCTGGAAAGGCGCCACCATCTTCCCCACCCAGTTAGGTCTGGCGGGCTGCTGGAACCCCGAGCTCATCGAGCAGGTGGGCCGCGTGACCGCCGAAGAAATGGCCCCCACCGGCATCCATTGGACCTTTTCCCCCGTTCTCTGCCTCACCCGCGACCTGCGCTGGGGCCGCACCGGTGAGACTTTTGGCGAAGACCCCTTCCTCATCGGCGAGTTCGCCGCCGCCCTCATCCGCGGCTATCAAGGCCAGGGTCTGGACGACCCCACCGCCGTGCTGGCTACCGCCAAACACTACGCCGGTTACTCCGAAACCCAGGGCGGGCGCGACGCCTCCGAAGCCGACCTCTCCCGCCGCAAACTGCGCAGCTACTTCCTGCCGCCCTTTGAGCGCGCCGCCCGCGCCGGGGCCATGACCTTCATGACCGGTTACCAATCCATGGAAGGCGTGCCCTCCACGGCCAACCACTGGCTGCTCACCGAAGTTCTCAAGGACGAATGGGGCTTCCGCGGCATCGTGGTCACCGATTGGGACAATGTGGGCCGCCTGGTGCGCGAGCAAAAAATCTGCGCCACCTATGCCGACGCCGCCACCACCGCCCTCCGCGCCGGGAACGACTTGATGATGACCACCCCCGAGTTCTACGAAGGGGCCATTGAGGCCGTGCGCAGCGGGCGTCTGGCCGAATCGGAGATCGACGCGCCCTGCGCTCGCCTGCTGGCGCTCAAGTTCCGCATGGGCCTCTTTGAAAACCCCCGCCCCGCCGACCTGCAACGCGCCGCCATCGAAATTTCACGACCCGACCATCGCGCGGTCAACCTGGAGTCCGCTCGCCAAAGCCTGGTCCTCCTCCAAAATAACGGCCTGCTGCCCCTCGACACCGCTCAAGTGAAATCCATTGCCGTCATCGGCCCCAATGCCGACGACGACCTGCAGCAGCTAGGCGACTGGACTCTGGGCGCCTCGCAGCACCCGCCTGAGGCCGGCAAGCAGCCTCGCGAGAAAACCACCACCGTCCTGGACGGCATCCGCGCCCTGGCCCCCTCTGGCTGCTCGGTGACCTACGAGCGCGGCTGTTCGATCATCGATGACGATCTCTCCGGACTGCCAGCCGCCCTCCAGGCCGCCCAGTCCGCCGATGTGGTTGTGGCTGTGATAGGTGATCACCTGAACTACATCGGGGAAGGTCTCAGCACCGCTACGCTGGAACTGCAAGGCGGGCAGATTGCGCTGCTCGACGCCCTCGAGCAGACCGGTAAACCCCTGGTGGTAGTGCTGATCAACAGCAAACCCCTCGTCCTGCCGCCTTCAGTCAAACGCGCCGCCGCTATTCTGGAAGGCTTCAACCCCGGCATGGAAGGCGGGCGAGCCATTGCCGAGGCCATCTTCGGCCACATCAACCCCTCCGGCAAGCTGACCATCTCCTTCCCCGTCCACGTCGGCCAGCAGCCGGTGTTCTACAGCCAGGTGCGCGGCCAGCACGGCCACCGCTACGCCGACCTGACTCAGGAACCACTCTTCCCCTTCGGGCACGGTCTCAGCTACACGAACTATGCGTACTCCAACCTGCGCCTCTCCAATTCCACACTCACCCAGGGGCAGCCCGTCACGGTGCTGGTGGACGTGCACAACAGTGGAACGGTTGCTGGAGATGAGATTGTCCAGGTATACGTCAGCGACGTGGTCACCTCGGCCACCTGGGTGAACAAGGCCCTCAAAGGCTTTGCCCGCGTGCATCTCGAACCCGGTGAGGTCAAGACCGTGTCCGTCGAACTGCCCTGGCAGTCCTTCCAGATCGTCAATGCAGCAGGCAACGCAGCGGTCGAGCCGGGTGAGTTTGAAATTCTCGCAGGGCCGTCTTCCCGCGACCGGGATTTGCTCAAA